>CAZHUU010000121.1:0-14934 GCA_964535335.1 uncultured Mycobacterium sp. | reverse complement strand
CCAGCGACTCGGCGTCAAGCGGTTCGGCGGCGAGATCGTCAAGGCCGGCGAGATCATCGTCCGCCAGCGCGGCACCCACTTCCACCCCGGCGTCAACGTCGGCCGTGGCGGTGACGACACCCTGTTCGCCACCGCACCCGGTGCCGTGGAGTTCGGTGTCAAGCGCGGCCGCAAGACGGTCAACATCGTCCGCGTCCCACGACCGGAGTAGGTCTTAATTTCGCGAGTGTGCAGCCACTGCGAGATTGAGACCGATTTCTCGCAGTAGGCGCACACTCGACGATTGAAAGGACACTCCGATGCCCCGGTTCGTCGACCGCGTCGTCATCCATGCCCGCGCGGGTAACGGGGGCAACGGCTGCGCATCGGTGCACCGGGAGAAATTCAAACCACTCGGCGGTCCGGACGGCGGCAATGGCGGTCGCGGCGGAAGCGTGGTGCTGATCGTCGATCCGCAGGTGCACACACTGCTGGACTTCCACTTCCATCCGCACGTGGTGGCGCCCTCGGGCAAGCAGGGCATGGGTAGCAACCGGGACGGCGCCGCCGGTGCCGACCTCGAGGTCAAGGTGCCCGACGGCACGATGGTGCTCGACGACAACGGCCGACTGCTGGCCGACCTGGTCGGAGCAGGCACCCGTTTCGTCGCGGCCGAAGGCGGCCGGGGCGGTCTGGGCAACGCCGCGCTGGCCTCCCGCGCCCGCAAGGCACCCGGTTTCGCGCTGCTCGGCGAGCAGGGCGAGGAACGGGCGCTGACCCTGGAGCTCAAGACCGTCGCCGACGTCGGGCTGATCGGGTTTCCCTCGGCGGGCAAGTCGTCACTGGTGTCGACCATCTCGGCGGCCAAGCCGAAGATCGCGGACTATCCGTTCACCACCCTGGTGCCCAACCTCGGTGTGGTGTCCGCGGGCGAACACACCTTCACCGTCGCCGATGTGCCCGGGCTGATCCCCGGGGCCTCTGCCGGCCGCGGCCTCGGCCTGGACTTCCTGCGCCATATCGAGCGCTGCGCCGTGCTGGTGCACGTGATCGACTGTGCCACAATGGAACCCGGTCGCGATCCGATATCGGACATCGACGTGCTGGAGGCGGAGCTGGCGGCCTACCGGCCCACGCTGCAGGGTGACACCACACTGGGCGACCTCGCCGACCGGCCGCGCGCGGTGGTGCTGAACAAGATCGACGTCCCCGAGGCGAGGGAACTCGCCGACTTCGTGCGCCCCGACATCGAGCAGCGCGGCTGGCCGGTGTTCGAGGTCTCCACGGTGACCCGGGAAGGTCTGCGCGAGTTGATCTTCGCGCTGTGGGGCATGGTGTCGGCCTACCAGGACGCCTTGCCGCCGGTGGTTCCCCGGCGCCCGGTGATCCGGCCGGTACCGGTGGACGACAGCGGCTTCACGGTCGCGGCCGACAGCGACCATCCGGGTGGCTTCGTGGTGCGCGGCAGCCGGCCGGAACGCTGGGTGGCCCAGACCGACTTCGACAACGACGAGGCGGTCGGCTACCTCGGCGACCGACTGGCCCGGCTCGGGGTGGAGGAGGCGTTGCTCAAGCGCGGTGCCAAACCCGGGTGCGCGGTGACGATCGGCGACATGACCTTCGAGTGGGAGCCGCAGACTCCGGCCGGGGTGGACGTGACGCCGACCGGTCGGGGTACCGACGCGCGCTTGGAGCACAACGACCGGGTGGGCGCGGCCGAGCGCAAGGAGCTTCGCCGCCAGCGCCGCGAACACGGCGGGGACGAGTGAGCAGCACCCACCGCGATGCCATCCGCACCGCGCGCAGTGTCGTGGTCAAGATCGGCACCACTGCGCTGACCACTAAGTCCGGGTTGTTCGACGCCGGCCGGCTGGCGCAGCTCGCCGAGGCCATCGAGTCCCGGATGAAGGCCGGCTCCGACGTCGTCATCGTCTCGTCCGGCGCGATCGCCGCCGGCATCGAACCGCTGGGCCTCAATCGGCGCCCCACCGACCTGGCCACCAAGCAGGCAGCCGCCAGCGTGGGGCAGGTGGCGCTGGTCAACGCCTGGAGCGCGGCGTTCGGCCGGTACCACCGCACCGTCGGCCAGGTGCTGCTGACCGCCCACGACATCTCGATGCGGGTGCAGCACACCAACGCCCAGCGCACGCTGGACCGGCTGCGCGCGCTGCACGCCGTCGCCATCGTCAACGAGAACGACACGGTGGCCACCAACGAGATCCGCTTCGGCGACAACGACCGGCTCTCGGCCCTGGTCGCCCACCTGGTCGGTGCCGATGCGCTGGTGCTGCTGTCCGATATCGACGGGCTATACGATTCCGACCCCCGCAAGGGGGATGCGCGCTTCATCGCTGAGGTCAGCGGCCCCGGCGACCTCGACGGCGTGTTGGCCGGACAGGGCAGCCGGTTGGGCACCGGCGGGATGGCGTCGAAGTTGTCCTCGGCGCTGCTGGCCGCCGACGCCGGGGTCCCGGTGCTGCTGGCCGCCGCGACCGACGCCGCCGCCGCGCTCACCGACGCCTCGGTCGGCACCGTCTTCGCTCCGCGCCCGGATCGGATGTCGGCCCGCCGGTTCTGGGTGCGCTACGCCGCGGAGGCCGCCGGCGCGCTGACGCTGGACGCCGGGGCGGTGCGCGCGGTGGTCAAGCAGCGCCGCTCGCTGCTGCCCGCCGGCATCACCGCGGTGTCGGGACGCTTCTTCGGCGGTGACGTCGTCGAGTTGCGCGGGCCGGACACCGAGATGGTCGCGCGGGGTGTAGTGGCCTACGACGCCGCGGAGCTCTCCACCATGATCGGACGTTCGACCACCGAACTGCCGCCGGAGATGCGCCGGCCTGCCGTGCACGCCGACGACCTGGTGGCCGTCTAGGCGCCGGTCTTCTCGACCATCCGCGCCACGATGCGGTTCGCCTCATAGTTCTGAATGTCGCGCGCGCAGGCTACGGCTTCGAGGATCAGATTCGAGTGAGCCGTCAAGGTGTGCTGGCAGTCCCAGCCGTCACCGTCCTCCTGGGTGCTCAGCTGGGAAATCGTGTTCTCGTTGCGGGCGACATCGAGGTAGGTCCAGGTAAACGAGCCGCTATCGCTGGTTTGTTGCACCACACGCCCCGTGCAGCCCCGCCACCGTTGCTCGGACTTGTTCAGGAACGCGGTCGCCAGCTCCGAGGAGGGAAAGCTCACCGCCGCCTGTTCGACGAAGGACAGCGGTGTGTCTGGGTCACCCGGGGTGGCCGCATTGAGAGATTGGGCCCGCACCCGCGCGTAGCCGGAGCCCTGATACGCCGCAGCGGCCGCCACGATGTCCGCCCCGATGCAGTCCGGATCGGAGAAGTCAGGCGGCGAATCGAACGGGCCGTCCTGGACAGGGTCGGCGGTCAAATTCGGTACGCCCGTGATGGCGCCGATCTCGTCGACGCTGAGCAGAATCGATTCCAGCTTCTGTGGCGGCAGCACCGGTGCTGAAGTCGGGCCCGCGGTCGATGCGTCGGTGGGCGCCGGCGAACCGGACGACGCCGCGGCCGACCCGGAGGATCCGGCGGTGGACGGCCGCGCGGTGGTCGGGGCCGACTTCGTCCGCGTGAGCACGACGATGGCGGCCGCTGCCACCAGGCAGACCAGCACGGCGGCCGCGGCGATGAGCCACTTCTTCGATCCACTGGCTCGGGGCGGAAGGGCGGGGCGCGATATCTCGCCGAGCGTCTTGAGCAGCCCGTCGGACTCGCTGCGGGTCTGGGCGGTGGCGTCGGGACGATCGCGCAACGTGTGCAGCAGCTGGGCGATGTCGCGGCAGGCGGCCGGGTCGCCGTCGTCCTCACGCAGCGCATTCTTGATCTCGAAGAGCAGCGCCTCCTGATCCTGGGGCGCGAGCTCGGCACCGTTGACGGCCGCTGCGGCCCGGATCAGGTACGCGTAAGGGACCGGCGGTTCCTCGGGCAGCGGGGACGGCAGCGCTGTGCTTCGCAGCTCGGCCTCGCGGATTGCAGTGATCAGACGGATGCCGCTGTCCACGGTGGGGTCGCGGAAATCGATGGTCTCCACCGCCGCCAGCGGCGTGACCCGCATGCTCTCCACCGGTCCGATCTGGACCGGTAGCACGGGTTTGCCCAGTGCTTGGGCGTAGTTCAGCTCAGCACGGCAGGCCTTGGATTTCAGCGAGTCATCCGACATCGCGAAGACGAACACGTCGCATCCCCTGATGTGGTCGAGAATCATCTGCCACCACATCTCGCCGCCGCCGAGTTCGTCGTCGAACCAGACCTCGTCGCGTGCGCGGCGCAGGGCCGACACCAGATTGTCGAGCCGGTCGCGGTCGTGGCTGGAATAGCTGATGAACAACACCGGACTGTCCATCACGCCACCTGTTCCGCCCTCGGTGGGCAGGTCACACTGTGCCTTCTTTCCCGGTGGCGCGAACAGGGGATTCCGGCCCTTGCGCCGTGGACCTTGGTCGCGCTCGCCACTCGACGGCCTAGCGGCGCCGAAGCAGCCCGCGAATGCCCTTCTCGAGGTCGCCCAGTTTGGCCTTGAGTTGCTCGGCACGGTCGCCGGCCTCGTCCATCGGGTCGTCGTCGCGCTTGCGGACGGTCACGCCGTTTGCCTCTGCGGTGGCGATCACGCATTCACTCACCCGTTCGTCGGCCAGGATCAGCGTCGCCAGCACGCCGGGAGTGAGCGTCTTGTCGCGGCGGATCAGCCCGCGATGGTGCACTTCGGCCGGGATGCGAACGTTGGCGTGGTCCTCGATCTGCTGTCTTGCAGTGGCCATCAGCAGGGTCAGCACCGCCGCCGAGGCCAGGCCCAGCAGCCGTCCCCGGCCGGGAAACCACGGCACCGGCAGCCGGTCCACCTGCTTCTCGACCGCGCCCGAGAGCAGGTATTCGACCAGGTTGCGGGTGTCGATCTCGGTCATCTTCGACCACGGGACGTCATCGCCGTCGAATTCCAGCGTCTCGGGGCTGATCGCCACCCCGCCGAATCGGTTGAGGAATCCGACCGCCTTCCGCAGCGGTCTGGGCAGGTGCGCGGTGTCGGCGATGACGTCGCCGATGCCCAGCGCCCACCGCTGCGTGATCGGGCCGGGCGGCGGGCGCATCTTCTTCAGCAGGGCCGCGACCCGGCCGGCCTCCTGGTCGATCTTGGGCTCGAGGTCGGCGGGGGCGGCGGCGCGAATCCAGTTCATGCGGGGATACGTCCGGCGAGTTCGGCGGCGAGCAATGTCAGTATCTCCGAGCAGCCGGTGTCGACCTTCACCGTCGCCAGGTCGTCACCGCGGGTGGGTCCCCGGTTGACGATGGCGATCGGCTTGTCCAGCGCGGCCGCGTGCCGCACGAAGCGGTAACCGGAGAACACCGTCAGTGAAGACCCGGCCACCAGCAGCGCATCCGAGGCGTCGACCAGTGAATAGGCCTGGTCGACAACGCCTTTGCGAACGCTCTCGCCGAAGTAGACGATATCGGGCTTGAGCATGCCGCCACATGACGGGCAGTCGACGAACCGGAACGACGCGGTGTCGTCGACCACGGCGTCGGCGTCCGGGGCGACGGCCAGCCCGCCGATCTTCTCAGCACGCTCGGCGAACCCGGGGTTGGCGGCTTCGAGCTGTTCGGCCAGCGCGGTCCGCGACATGGTGTAGTCACAATTCAGGCACACCACCTGCGCGTACGTGCCGTGCAGGTTGATCACGGTGCGGCTGCCCGCCTTGGTGTGCAGCAGGTCCACGTTCTGGGTGATCACCCCCGTTACGACGCCCGCGCGCTCCAGCGCGGCCAGCGCCCGGTGTCCGGCGTTGGGCCGGGTTTGCGCCATGTGCCGCCAGCCGAGATGGTTGCGCGCCCAGTAGCGTTGGCGGAACTCCGCGCTGGACGTGAACTGGCGGATCGTCATCGGGTTGGCCGGCGGGGAGTCCGGCCCGCGATAGTCCGGAATGCCGGAGTCGGTGGAAATCCCGGCCCCGGTGAGCACCGCGATGTGCCGCCCCGTCAGCAGGGCGACGAGCTCGGGTGCATCCATGTCATCGAGGGTAGGTCAGTGACGGCGCGGTCTCGCGGAGCGGACCCTGGTACTGGTGTTTGAAGGTGTCCGGGTCGACCGGCCACTGCTCGCCCCGGCTGCCCTGCACGATCCAGTCGCCCGGCTCGGCGGTCAGCGGACCCTCCAGGGTCTGGATCACCTCTTCGCCGCGCGCCTTACGGGCCTTGACCTCACCGCAGCGCCGCCAGGTGCTCCCGTCGACGTGCTCGTGGGTGGCGCGGAAGATGTCGTCGCGCACCGACCAGGGCTGTCCGCCGGCGGGGCCGCTGACCGCCCAGTCGCCGGCCTCGGCCCGCATGGGCTGGCCGGAAGCCGAGGTCCACGACCACGGTTCGGTGCGTTGTTGGGCGGTGACGGTGCCGGTGCGCCGGAACAGCTGCCACATGGGCCGCGACCGGTACCCGAGCTCGCGCAGGGCGGACAGGGTGGATTCCAGACTGGTCAGTGCCCGATTCAGCGCCTCGGGGTCGGAGGCGACGGCTTCCCAGCTCACCAGTCCGTCGTGGATCTTCTTGTCGTCGTCCCGCACCGGGCCGTACCGCCAGCCTGCCCGCCGGTAGTAGCGGCACCAGTCGTGGTGTTCGGCCTCGGCCATGGCGAGCGCTGCGTCGCGGTCGATTCCCATCCGCGCCAACCGATCCAGCAGGTCCGGATTGCCCGGCGGGATGCTCGGCGCCCCCGTGGTGGCCCCGAAGGTGTCCCAGGTGTGGCCGGCGATCTGTTCCACCATCCACAGCGCATTGCGAACCTGCCGGCGGTTGGAGCCGCGGTAGAAGTCGTCGAGTTGTGCCCAGGGGCGACCGGCCGGCGAGGAGGACGGGAATTCGGCGGCGTAGCGGTTGTGGATGAGCATCGCGGCCCGTTCCCACACATCCAGGGAATGTCCGGGCGGCAGGTCCATGGTGAGCCGAAAGGTCTGTAGCCGGCCGACGATCGAGGCGACGTCCGGCAGTTCCGTGGCATCACGGGAGTAGGCGTGGATGGGCAGCGACGGGAAATGGCCGGCCAGCAAGGTGCCGAGCATCGGGTCGCAGGGGGCCTCGGTGATGATGACCGCCGCATCCACGGGTTCGTCGCCCGAGTCCGGGGTGAGCAGCGGGATCAGGCAGGACACGGACGCCGGCTGGGCGACTGCCGTCATCCAGTCCTGCGCCGACTCCAGCCCCCGCTGCGCCAGGTGGAACCGTTCGTCGCGTCGGTATTCCTCGGCGTCTTCTCCGACGATCACCAGGCGAGGCGGCGGGGTATCGGAGGGATCGCTGTAGAAGTTGCGCTCCAGTCGGCGGCGCACCAGATTGGCGCAGACGGCCAAGGTGAGCGGTGTCGTCCCGCAGATGACGATCTTGGTCGCGAGTTCGTCGTCGATCACGCTGTCGAGCAGGCGGTGGGCGGTCACCTCGTACTTGCCGACGGTGTCGGCGGCCCACCGCCGGTCCGACCCACCGAGCTGCTGGGCACGCCAGGCCTCCGCCTGCCACGGATCGTCGATCCGCACGGTCAGTGGTAGGCGCCGATTTCGGCCGGCAGGCAGGCAGCGGGTGATCGACTTGAGCCGTTGCAGATTGGTCACCGGATCGGGGGACAGCAGGTACAGCCGGCTGAGCCTGCCCCAGATGGGCAGTGACGTCAGGGCGTCCGGCTTGTCGAAATCCACCGCCAGGATGCGGTGGCCGGCACGGCGAAGCTCGCCGCGGCGTTGGGCGTCCTCGACGGATGTCACGATGACCAGGCGGGAGTTGCCCTCCAGGCTCCGGCCGATGGCGCTCAACATCGAATCGGCCTCGACATCGGCCCCGACGACGGCGGTTATCGACGGGTCGAAGCGAACCCGGAAGCGGTCCAGCTTCGACTGCAGCAGGGCGACGGCGATGCCGGCGATTCCGATCAGGATCGCGGCCATCGTGGTGACGCGGGCGATGTCGAGCGCGACCGGTGCATGTGCGGGACACAGCGTGTACGACGGGTAGAAGCGATGATCGTCGACGCCGCCCTTGATCAGGTCACCGGCCCAGACCAGTGCGGTGACAAACGGCGTATGCACGTTGTCGTGACACCACAGGTACGAACCGAACGCCAGGATGAAGCTGACTACGGTGAGGGCGATGGTGATGGTGATCGGCCCGCCGACCGATCGGTGCCCGAACCCCCGCTGCCAGGCCACTGTGCACGCCAGAGCGATTGTCGCGCAAGCGATCACGATGGTCGGAATGGAACCTGGTCGGCCGAACCAGTTCAGCCATGCGGGCAGCCGCCCCAGTATCCACGGGAAGGCGGCGACCAGCGCAAGGTAGATCACCATCGCGGCGCTCACGGCGAACACCGCGATCGGAAACCACCGGCGTGGCTGCGGCTTGCGGAATGTGTTCATCGAATCAGCCGATGCGCGCGATGGCGAACATGGTGAAGACCCCCGATTGGTCGGCTACCGCTGCCCGACGCGCCTGGTAGCGGGTACACCTTAAACCTTCGCGGCGTTCGCTCGGGCGCAACCGCGGCGCCGGCGCTCAGCGGAGGGATTCGGCGGCCGCAACGATCTCCGCACTCATGTTGCGCTCCATCATCGCCAGCGCCGCCTTGCCCAGTTCGGCATCGATGTGGGCCACCGCGTCGGAGGGCACCACGACGGGGTAGTGGCGCACGTAGGCGTCCAGCGCGCTGTAGAGAATGCACTGCTCGGTGACCTGCCCGGTCAGGATCACCCGTTTGGTCTCGAGCCTGTTCAACAGATAGGCCAGCGGTGTCGCGTAGAACGCGCTGTGGCGGACCTTGGTCAGCACCCGACTGTCCGGCTCCGGAACGATCGGGCGGACCAGGTCCGGACGGTTGCCGTCCAGTGCGGTGCGGACGAGGTCGCTGGGCGCGGCGGCGAAATCGCCATAGTTGTCGTTGACGTAGATCGGGTCGACGTCCTCGCGTTGCCTGGCCGCGCCGATCAGGTCCGACATCGGTTCGACGATCTCGGCGATGCTGTCGGCGAGCTCCTCGGCGTCCGGGTGGCGGTAGGAGTTGAGCATGTCGACCCACCAACAGTGCGGTTTCAGCCATGGCCTGGAGATACCCGATTCGGGCAGCCGGACACGCCCGAAAGGAGGTTGCCGTTATCGCCGGGCGGACCACGGGCAACAATGGGGCATGGATTTCTACTCCGCCTACCGGCACGGATTCGTGCGGGCGGCCGCCTGCACGCACCACACCGTGCTGGCGGATCCGGCCGCCAACGCCGAGTCGGTGGTCCGGATGGCGCGGGCCTGCCACGACGATGGCGTCGCCGTGGCGGTGTTCCCGGAGTTGACGCTGTCGGGCTACTCGATCGAGGACATCCTGCTGCAGAACACCCTGCTGGATGCCGTCGAAGACGCACTGCTCGACGTCGTGGCCGCATCGGCGGACCTGCTGCCGGTGCTCGTCGTGGGGGCGCCGCTGCGCTACCTGCACCGGATCTACAACACCGCGGTCGTCATCCACCGCGGTGCGGTGCTCGGCGTGGCCCCGAAGTCCTACCTGCCGACCTACCGCGAGTTCTACGAACGGCGCCAGGTCGCGCCCGGGGACGACATTCGTGGCACCATCCGCATCGCCGGTGCGGAGGTGCCCTTCGGACCCGATCTGTTGTTCACCGCCACCGATGTGCCGGGGCTGGTGCTGCACGTCGAGATCTGCGAGGACATGTTCGTACCCGTGCCGCCCAGCGCGCAGGCGGCGCTGGCGGGGGCTACCGTGCTGGCCAATCTGTCCGGCAGCCCCATCACCGTGGGGCGTGCCGAAGACCGCAAGCTGCTTGCGCGCTCGGCGTCGGCGCGCTGCCTGGCGGCCTACGTCTACGCCGCGGCCGGCCAGGGGGAGTCGACCACCGACCTGGCCTGGGACGGCCAGACGATGATCTACGAGAACGGCCGGTTGCTGGCCGAATCCGAGCGGTTCCCCAGCGGCGAACGCCGATCGGTGGCCGACGTAGATCTCGATCTGTTGCGCGCCGAGCGGCTCCGGATGGGCACCTTCGACGACAACCGCAGGCACCATCAGGACACCTTGAACGCGTTCCGCCGCATCGACTTCCAGCTCGATCCGCCCGCAGGTGACATCGGCCTGCGCCGTGAGGTGGAACGGTTCCCGTTCGTGCCCAGCGATGCCCAGCGGCTGGCCCAGGATTGCTACGAGAGCTACAACATCCAGGTGGCCGGCCTCGAGCAGCGGCTGCGGGCGCTGAACTATCCGAAGGTCGTCATCGGGGTGTCGGGGGGCCTGGACTCCACACATGCCCTGATCGTTGCGGCCAGAGCGATGGACCGGGAGAACCGGCCGCGCAGCGACATCCTCGCCTTCACCCTGCCCGGCTTCGCCACCGGGGAACATACCAAGGGCAATGCCATCAAACTGTCTGAGGCCCTTGGCGTTACGTTTGCCGAGATCGACATCCGCAAGACGGCTGAACTGATGCTCACCGAGATCGGGCATCCGTTCGCGCGCGGCGAGAAGGTCTACGACGTGACCTTCGAGAATGTGCAGGCCGGTCTGCGCACCGACTACCTGTTCCGGATCGCCAACCAGCGCGGCGGCATCGTGCTGGGCACCGGCGACCTGTCCGAGTTGGCGCTCGGCTGGTCGACCTACGGCGTCGGCGACCAGATGTCGCACTACAACGTCAACGCCGGTGTCCCCAAAACCCTTATCCAGCACCTGATCCGGTGGGTCATCGGCTCGGGTGAGTTCGACGAGGAGGTCGGCACCATCCTGCAGTCGGTACTCGACACCGAGATCACCCCGGAACTGGTGCCGACCGGGGAAGACGAGGAGATCCAGCGCAGCGAGGCCAAGGTCGGCCCGTACTCGCTGCAGGACTTCTCGTTGTTCCAGGTACTGCGGTACGGCTTCTCGCCGGCGAAGATCGCGTTCCTGGCGTGGCATGCCTGGAGCGACCCCGACCGTGGCGGCTGGCCGCCCGGCTTCCCGGTGGGTAAGCGACCGGCCTACTCGCTCAGCGAGATTCGACAGTGGCTGCAGGTGTTCGCGCAGCGGTTCTATTCGTTCAGCCAGTTCAAGCGTTCCGCGCTGCCCAACGGGCCGAAGGTGTCGCACGGTGGGTCGCTCTCGCCGCGCGGCGACTGGCGGGCGCCGTCGGACATGTCGGCGCGGATCTGGCTGGCCGAGATCGAGCGCGACGTCCCGACGCAGTGATGAGCGCCGCGGCGCCCGGCTTCGGGCGGCGGACTACAGCCTGCCGTCGATCCGCAGGTCGGGGTGCACCCACTCCGGGGAGCGTCGCTCCTTGAATGCCATGAAGCCCTCGATGGACTCCGGCGAGCCCAGGCTGCGCTGCATGCCGATCCGGTCGTAGAGCCCGATGTAGCTGTCGATGGTGGACTTCACCACCGAGCGGGCACCGGGTGCGGTGCGGCAGCACTGGGCGAGCACCTCACGGGCGGCGTCGAGGAGGTCGCCGTGGGGGACCACCCGGGCCACCATCCCCCAGTCCAGCGCCTCCGCGGCGGTCAGGGTGCGGCCGGTGAACATCAGGTCGCGGGTGCGCACCGGGCCGATCAGCCGCGTCAGCATCTGGCTGTAGTAGGTGTCGGCGATGCCGCGGTATAGCTCGGGCACCCGGAAGGTGGCCCGCTCGCTCACCACCGCCATGTCGGCGCACAGCGCGATCTGCAGCCCGCCGCCCTGGCACAGCCCGTTGACGGCGGCCACCACCGGCTTGGCCGACTGCCGCAGCGTGTCGAACGGCATCGCCTCCATGCCCAGCGCCGAGCCGAAGGTCAGCCAGTTGTCCACGCCGCCGCCGCCCATGTCGCCGCCCGGGGCGAACACGTCACCGGTGCCGGTGATGAGCAGGCCGGCCAGGTCCGGGTCCGAGCCGACATGGTTCACCGCGTATTTGATGCCGAAGTACATCGCCGGCGTCATCGCATTGCGCGCCTCGGGCCGGTCCAGGGTGCACTCCCCGAACGGGCCCTCGCGGGTGAACCTCAGAAACGGGGTGCCCAGCCAGTCGCCCTCGGGAGGGCGGGGCGTGTCGGTGGTAGTCATCGCCTGCACACTATCGCCGCCCCCGTAAGCGCTTTGGTTAGCCGGCGAGAACGTCGTCGACCGCCTCGGCGGACGGTGCGCAGTCACCCGCACCGGCCACCAGGGTGGCCAGGGCTCCGGCGGCCGCGGCGCGGCGCAGGGCCTGCTGCCCGCCGTCGGTCCAGTGGGCGGCCAGCACGCCGGCGAAGACGTCACCGGCTCCGGTGGTGTCGATCGGCTCGACCGCCGGTGCCGGCACGTCGAACTCGCCATCGGTGCCGCGGTAGCTCGCGCCGCGGGCGCCGCGGGTGACGACAAGGTGGGCCGCCGGATGCCCCCAGTGCGAGGCCTCGGTCTCGTTGACCACGACCACGTCGGTTACCGCGGCCAACTCGGCCAGGCCGGCCGCGTCGGGACCGGCCGGGGACGCATTGACGATGACCGTCGCCCCCACCGAGCGTGCGTCCCGGGCGGCGGCCACCGCGGTGGCGATCGGGATCTCCAACTGGAGCAGCAGCACCTCGCAGTCGGCGATCACCGCGCGGGCCGCCGCCGAGGCCAGGGTCAGGTGGGCATTGGCGCCGGGCGCCACGACGATCTGGTTCTCCCCGGCCGGGTCGACCGTGATCACCGCACCGCCACTGGCCACCGGCAGTTCCTCGACACCGTCGAGGCCGACCCCGTTGTCGAGCAGGTGTCCGCGCAGCCGCGCTCCCGCCGCGTCCGCGCCGAGCGCGCCGACGAACTGCACGATCGCCCCGGCCCGCGCCGCGGCGATCGCCTGATTGCCGCCCTTGCCGCCGGGCGCGGTGGTCGCGCTCGACGCCAGGACCGTCTCGCCCGGCCGGGGCAGGGCCGCGACGCTGAAGAACTGATCCATGTTCACACTGCCGACCACACAGAGCCGGGTGGGCCGCTGGTCACCACCCGACGCGAAAGCCGCCGGACACATGTGCGCAAAGCTACCCTCGAGGGATTATGAAAACCCTGGTGCTGGGCCTACTCGTCGCCGCGGCGGTGGCGACGGCCACCCCGGCCACCGCGGCGCCGAACACCCGCTGCGTGCTGACCACTCCGGTCCAGGAAGTCGCCAGCGTGAACCAGTTGCCGCCGGCGCTGCGCACCCTCGTCGGGCCGATCGCCGACGTCGATGCGCCGTTCAACAGCGGCGATGCGGTCAGAGATCCCTCCCTGCCGTTCCGCCGGATGATCCGGGCCGGCCACCAGGACGATGTCTGGTTCGTCTGGTACGAGCACGGTGGCATCACGTATTTCTGGCAGGCGGTGGTGGCCCGGGTCAGCGGTGGCGGCAACGACGTCAAGACCCTGGCAAACGCCGGCACCATCTCGGACACCCTGTGCACGCTCACCGACGGGGCGTACGCGGGCCGGGTGCCGCCCTACCCCGACGGCGCCTGGGCCAGCGACAGCTACTAACTGGGGGCAGCCCCCACCTGCCGGTTGGTAGGGAGACCGATACGCTGGGGCGATGAGTGTGCGAGCACCTGCAGAGGGCGGCACCGTGGCGAGCCCGGAATTGGCATCCGATGTGCGTTCGGAGGTCCACGACGCCGCCCGCCGGGCGCGCGTCGCCGCCCGCACCCTCGGCACCCTGACCACCACGGCGAAGAACCGCGCGTTGCACGCCGCCGCCGATGCCGTGCTGGCCCATGTCCACCAGATCCTGGCCGCCAACGCCGAGGACCTCGACGCCGCGCGCGCCGCGGGCACTGCCGAGGCGATGCTGGACCGGCTCGCGCTCAACCCGCAGCGCGTCGACGGGATCGCCGCCGGGTTGCGTCAGGTCGCCGGTCTGCCCGACCCGATCGGTGAGGTGCTGCGCGGTCGCACCCTGCCCAACGGTCTGCAGCTGCGCCAGCAGCGGGTGCCCCTCGGCGTGATCGGAATCGTCTACGAGGGCCGGCCCAACGTGACCGTCGACGCCTTCGGGCTGACGTTGAAGTCCGGGAATGCCGTGCTGCTGCGCGGCAGTTCCTCGGCGGCGAAGTCCAACGCCGAACTGGTGCGGGTGCTGCGTGGGGCGCTGCTGGGCGAGGGCCTACCCGAAGACGCCGTGCAACTGCTGCCCATCGAGCGTTCCAGCGTCACCCACCTGATCCAGGCCCGCGGGCTGGTCGACGTGGTGATCCCGCGCGGCGGCGCCGGTCTGATCGAGGCCGTGGTGCGCGACGCCACCGTGCCCACCATCGAGACCGGGGTGGGCAACTGCCACGTCTACGTGCACTCGGCCGCCGACCTCGACGTCGCCGAGCGAATCGTCCTGAACGCCAAGACCCGTCGGCCCAGTGTGTGCAACGCCGCCGAGACGCTGTTGGTCGACGCCGCCGTCGCCGCCACCGCGCTGCCCCGGCTCACCGGCGCGCTGGGCGATGCCGGGGTCACCGTCCACGACCAACCGACCGAAGACGAACTGCGCGCCGAGTTCCTCTCGATGGACATCGCGGTGGCCGTCGTCGACGGGCTCGACGCCGCGATCGACCACATCAACACCTACGGCACCGGCCACACCGAGGCCATCGTCACCACGGATCTGGCTGCCGCGCAACGGTTCACCGAGCGGGTCGACGCCGCGGCGGTCATGGTCAACGCCTCGACGGCTTTCACCGACGGCGAGCAGTTCGGCTTCGGCGCCGAGATCGGTATCTCCACCCAGAAGCTGCATGCCCGCGGGCCGATGGGCCTGCCCGAACTGACCTCAACCAAGTGGATCGTCTGGGGAGACGGCCACACCCGACCTGCCTGAGCTACGACAGGAGAACTCGTGACCGAAACCCCGGCGCGCCCGGCACCGCTGTTCGCCGACATCGACGATGTCGCGCGGCGCCTGGCCGAGACGGGCTACCTGCCCGACACCGCCACCGCCACCGCGGTTTTCCTCGCCGACCGGCTCAACAA
>CAZHUU010000120.1:0-15133 GCA_964535335.1 uncultured Mycobacterium sp. | reverse complement strand
CGTCTCGCGCTGATCGGGCCCGGAGTAGTAGTGGTTGGCGCCCTCGATCTCGTGCATCTCCTTGTCGGGATGCCCGATCGCCTCGAACAGCCGGCGGGTGTGGCTCGGCGTGCAGGCGTCGTCGGCGCGGTTGCCGATCACCAGCGCCGGCACGGTGAGGTCGCGGCCGCACTCCACGCCGTCGCCGTTGGCGTCGTCGTAGCTCCATTGCGACAGCCAACTGCGCAGGCTGCAGAACCGGGCCAGGCCGACGGGGCTCATGTTCACCACAGCAGGATCGCCCAGATAACAGGTTCCCGGGGTGCGATCGTTGGGATCGACCGTCGGATCGAGCCAGCGGGGGTCGGCCATCGTGCCGTGCACGACGAAGCCGTACTCGTCGTCCGGGCGTCCCGCCGCCTTCAGCTCGGCCAGTTTCGCCTTGACCCACGCGGTGATTCGCCGGTTGCGGGCGATCTGGGCCTGCCGATACCGCTCCAGGAACTCCGCGGTGTACGGCGGCTGGTTCGGGTTGTCCGGGTTGTACAGGTCGAGTTCGGGGTCTCGCTTGGTCGGGTCGGACTCGTCGAGGATGGAGGCGTCGAGCCACTCGGTCAGCGTGCCGTGCCTGCTGATGTGGGCGGCCAGCAGCATGATGCCGTCGGCCGGGATCAGCCCCAGGGCGGTGAGGTCGGGTCCGTCGCCGGACGGGCTGGCCGTCACGGTCGGCTTCTCGGCCTGCTGTTGGTAGAACATCGACAGCGACCCGCCGCCGCTCCAGCCGGCCAGCACCACCTTGGCGTAGCCGAGCCGGTTCTTGGCGTCCTTGATCGCCTCGCCGAGATCCTGCACCACCTTCTCCATCAGCAGCGCGGAGTCGGTCCCGCGGAAGCGGCTGTTGCAGTAGATGACGTGGTGGCCGGCGCGGGCCAGCGCGTTGATCATCGGCAGGTAGGCGCCGCCGCCGATCGGGTGCATGAACACCAGCACGGTGTCGCTCGGCGTATTCGGCTTGAGCAGGTAGCTTTCCAGCACCACCAGCTCGGCCACCCCGCCGTAGACGTCGCGGACGCGTGAATCATTCTGGTAGGCAACCAGATACGGGATGCGCTCGTAGGCGTGCTTGACCGGTGTCACCATCAGTGTTGCCCCAGATCGTTGGCCAGGACCTCCGGCGAGGGCACCAGCCGCCGCCGGGTGTCGATCGCGATCACCTTCCAGTCGACGCTGTTGTACTCGTCGAACTTGCGGCGCGCACGTTCGCGCGCCTTCTCCGGCGCGCCGTGGTGCACACCCTGCGGTGCGTGGCTGATCAGCCCCGGCGGCATCGGGACGCCGTACAGCGAGCCGCCGTGGAAGAAGGCGATCTCATCGAAGTCGACGTTGCGGTGATACCAGGGGGTGCGCTCGGTACCGGGGACGGTCTCGGCCGGCTTGGGCAGGAAGTTGCAGACGTACACGCCGGTCGCCTCCATGAAGAGGTGAACCATGGGCGGCAGGTGGACGCTGTCGGAGGTGACCACGTTGTAGTCCTCGATGTTGAAGGTGAAGGCGTAGTTGTCGCCGCGCCAGCCTTCGACGTCGATCGGGTTGTGGTGGTAGGTCAGCGTGGTGGTCTGGACGCCATCCATGGGCCGGTGATACACCCGCACCTCGTAGTCCTCGCGACCGTCGTCGTCGATGGGCGCGGGCTCGGGGATGACGGCCTGGGCGGGGTCGAACGGCCAGTGCCGCCCCAGCGGCCCCGGCGGCGGAGCCCGGAACTCGTCGGTGGCCTCGATCATCAGCCAGGTGCTCGTGGAGGAGGGCAGTTGCCGCCAGCTGCACGCCTTGGGCAGGTAGATCCAGTCACCCGTGCGGTAGGTCAGCGGCCCGAACTCGGTCTCGAGGCTGCCGGCGCCGTCGTGGACGAAGCACAACAGGTCGCCGTCGACGTAGCGGGCGTGGAACGGCATGGCCTCCGAGCGCCGGCTCAGGAAGATGCGGCAGTCGGGGTTGGAGAACAACAGAAGGGGCGCACCGGCCGCGTCGGCGGCGTCGCTTGGTTTCAACTCGGTGGCGAGGACGTCGAGAGGACGTAACGGTCCGACCGCGCGAAATTCGGTCGGATCGTGGCGGCGATAAAGATTGGCCGTTCTGCCGGTGAACCCACCCCGGCCCAACTCGTCGTCCTTGAGGCCGTCGAGGTCGGCATGGACTCGGCGTGGGGTGGTGCCTTTGCGCAGGTGGGTGAAGGATTCCATCGAATCTCCCGAGGTGGGTGGGGGCTGCGGGCGTCCGGAAAACTAAAAGTGACATTAGTTTTCCTTCGCGTCGCTGACAAGGTCCCAATAACGAATCGGTAACGCGCTGGACTTTCGTCGCTTCGCGACGACGTGTTTTACTCATTCCTGCAGTCCGACTAAAACGGGGTCATAGAAAGCTGGGTGGATTTGTGAAGTCCCTGTTCGACAAGGTGCGCGGCTGGCCGCGCCGGTTCGCAGTCGCCGCGACCGTGGCCGCGACGCTCCCCGGCCTGATCGGCCTGGTAGGTGGATCGGCAACGGCGGGAGCGTTCTCGCGCCCCGGTCTGCCGGTGGAGTACCTCGACGTGCCCTCCGCGGGCATGGGGCATGACATCCGGATCCAGTTCCAGAGCGGCGGCCCCAACTCGCCGGCGGTCTACCTGCTCGACGGCCTTCGTGCCCAGGACGACTTCAACGGCTGGGACATCAACACCCAGGCGTTCGAGTGGTACCTGAACTCGGGCCTGTCGATCATCATGCCGGTCGGCGGTCAGTCCAGCTTCTACGCGGACTGGTACAAGCCGGCCTGCGGCAAGACCGGTTGCCAGACCTACAAGTGGGAGACCTTCCTGACCCAGGAGCTGCCGCAGTGGCTCTCGGCCAACCGTCAGGTCAAGCCCACCGGCAGCGCCGCGATCGGCCTGTCGATGGCGGGCTCGGCCTCGCTGATCCTGTCCGTCTACCACCCGGAGCAGTTCATCTACGCCGGGTCGATGTCGGGCTTCCTCAACCCCCCCGAGGGCTGGTGGCCGTTCCTGATCAACATCTCCATGGGTGACGCCGGCGGCTTCAAAGCCGACGACATGTGGGGCTCGACGGGCGATCCCAACAACGCCTGGAAGCGCAACGACCCGATGGTGCAGATCCCCAAGATCGTCGCCAACAACACCCGCATCTGGATCTACTGCGGTAACGGCAAGCCCAACGAGCTCGGTGGCGGCGACGTGCCCGCGACCTTCCTCGAGGGCCTGACCATCCGGACGAACATCACCTTCCGCGACAACTACCTCGCGGCCGGTGGCACCAACGGTGTGTTCAACTTCCCGGACAACGGCACGCACAACTGGGCGTACTGGGGTCGTGAGCTTCAGGCCATGAAGCCCGACCTGATCTCCCACCTGGGTGCGACGCCCACCGCCTGAGAAAAGCGTCGGTAAGCGGGTCGTCGGCTAACGCCGGCGGCCCGCTTTCTTTGTGGTCGCCTGATAGCCCGTCGTCAGCCAGAACACCGTGCGCTCGATGGTCGGCAGTATCTCGGTGATGTCGATCTCGCCGGCGGTGAACCGTCCGGACAGCCCGTAGACCACGGTGGTCAGGATCGAGTCGAGGTCGGCCACGAAGGCCGGGTCGACGCCGTCGAGCACCGTCATGGTGGTCGGGATGACGACGTTCAACCCGCGGTTCGTCAGGCGCTCGCCGCCGGGGGCCGACCGGGACATGAAGTACGCCTTGAGCATTGCGGGGTGGCGTTCCCAGGGCTCGAAGATGGTGCGGAACACCCGCATCAGGCCGTCGTGCAGAGACTCGTCCGCATGGGCCTGCTGGTCGGCCAGAGCCGCGTAGCGATGCTCGTCGACCCATGACTCGAGAGCGGCCAGGATGAGGCTGTCCCGGGTGGGGTAGTGCTTGTAGATGGTGGCCAACGAGGTGCGCGAGCGTCGGGCGACCTCGCGCAATTGCACCGCCTCGTAGCCGTCGCTCTCGAGGATGTCGACCACGATCTCCAGCACGCGGTCCCGGCTGTCGGCCGTGGCGGCGCTCTCGATGCTGACCACGATTCGCTCAACCCCCTTGCCCGCCAATGAGTAACCAGGTTACGGTACCGCAGTAACACGGTTACACATTGGAGGAACGAATGGGGTCTCTGGACGGCAAGGTCGTCTTCATCACCGGGGTCGCGCGAGGTCAGGGACGCAGTCACGCGGTCCGCCTGGCCGCCGAGGGGGCCTCGATCATCGGCGTCGACATCTGCGCCGACATCGCGTCCAACGGTTATCCGATGGCCACGCCCAACGAACTCGAGGAGACGGTGGCCCTCGTCGAGGGCAAGGGCGGCGCGATGCTCGGCTCGGTGGCCGACGTGCGGGACTTCCATGCGGTGAAGGCGGCCGTGGATCGCGGCGTCGAGCAGTTCGGCCGCCTCGACATCGTGCTGGCCAACGCCGGCATCGCGACCATGTCCTTTCGCGAGTTGACCATCGAGGAGGAACTCGAGCAGTGGACCGACGTGCTCGATGTCAACCTCGTCGGCGCGTTCCACACCGCCAAGGCGGCGATTCCGCACCTGGTCGCCGGCGGGCGCGGCGGGTCGATCGTGTTCACCAGCTCCACTGCCGGGCTGAAGGGGTTCGGTGGCCTGCAGGGCGGTGGGCTGGGGTATGCGGCCTCCAAACACGGCATCGTCGGGCTCATGCGCACGCTCGCCAATGCCCTTGCCCCGCAGAATATTCGGGTCAACACCGTGCACCCGACGGCGGTGCGCACCATGATGGCGGTCAATCCCGCGATGGTGGCGTTCCTGGAGAACTATCCCGACGGTGGGCCGCACCTGCAGAACCCGCTGCCGGTCGACATGCTCGAGCCCGAGGACGTCAGCGCCGCCATCGCCTATCTGGTCAGTGACGACGCCAAGTACGTCACCGGCGTGACATTTCCGGTCGACGCCGGCTTCTGCAACAAGCTGTAGGGAGAGACATGAGCGAAACACGAGGCCGCGTCGCGGGTAAGCGGGTCCTGGTCACCGGTGCCGCGCGGGGGATGGGACGAAGCCACGCCGTGCGGTTGGCCGAAGAGGGCGCCGATCTGATCCTGGTGGACATCTGCGAGTCCCTGCCGGAGATCGACTACCCCCTCTCGAACCGGGAGGATCTCGAGGAGACCGCCCGTCTGGTCGAGGACATTGGCCGGCGGGCGAGCACCCACGTCGTCGACATCCGGGACGCCGCGGCACTGGCCGCCGCCGTCGCCGACGGTGTGGACAAGCTCGGTGGCCTGGACGCGGCGGTGGCCAATGCCGGGGTGCTCACCGCAGGCACCTGGGACACCACTACACCGGAACAATGGCGAACGGTGCTGGACGTCAACCTGATCGGCACCTGGAACACCTGTGCGGCTGCGCTGCCGCACCTGGTCGAGCGGGGCGGCAGCCTGGTGAACATCAGCTCCGCGGCCGGGCTCAAGGGCACACCGCTGCACCTGCCCTACACCGCCTCCAAGCACGGAGTCGTCGGACTGAGCCGGGCGCTGGCCAATGAGCTTGCCACCGTCAGCGTCCGGGTCAACACGGTGCACCCGACCGGTGTCGCGACCGGCATGCGGCCGGCTTTGCTGCACGAGTTGGTGGCCGGCAGGCCCGATCTCGCTCCGCTCTTCCAGAACGCGCTGCCGATCGTGATGGCCGAAGCCGTCGACATCAGTAACGCCGTCGTCTACCTGGTCTCCGACGAGTCGCGCTATGTCACGGGCCTGGAACTCAAGGTCGACGGCGGAGTGACGATCCGGTGAGCCGCCGCGTGCGCGGACGGCGCGAGTTCGACGAGGTGATGACGGTCGCCGCGCCCAGCGACGACGCACCGGTCACGCAGGGACTGCTCGACTTCGTCTTTGCCGAGATCTGGTCGCGGCCGGTGCTGAGCCGCCGGGACCGGCGGTTCGTGACGTTGGCCTGCGTGGCGGCGGCCGACTACGACGACGATCTTCGTGCCCATGTCTACGCCGCACTCAACAGCGGCGATATCAAGATCACCGAGATGCGGGAAATGGTGCTGCATTTCGCGGTCTACGCGGGCTGGCCCAAGGCGTCGCGCTTCAACGGTGTGGTCGACGAGCAGTGGGAGCGCATTCACCGCGACCGCGGACAGACCACTCCGGCGGCCGAACCGCTGCTGCCGCTGCCCACACCCAGCGAGCCCGAGGCCCGGCTGGCCGTCGGCGAGGAGTCCTTCCGGACCATCAACTGCCTGCCGTTCACTCCAACCCGGGATAATCCGTACTCCGGAGCGGGCATCCTCAACTTCGTGTTCGGCGAGATGTGGCTCCGGCCCGGCCTCGGCATGAAGGAGCGCCGGCTCGTGACGGTCGCGTGCGTAGCGTTCCAGGATGCCCCAATGCCCATCCTCAGCCACGTCTACGCCGCCCTGAAGAGCCGCGACGTGTCATTCGACGAGATGGACGAGGTGGCGTTGCAGTTCGCCGCGTACTACGGCTGGCCCAAGGCGGCGCATCTCAACCAGGTGATCGGTGAGCAGCAACGGCGGGTCCGTGACGAGTGGGCGGCCGAGGCGGCGCAGTCGTGACCGCCCTGCTCATCGGTGGCGAGCGCATCACCACCACCTCCGGTGGCGACCATCAGCACATCTATCCCGCCACCGGGCAGCCGAATGCCGTTGTGCCGCTTGCCGGTGCGCTGGAGATCGACCGGGCCGTCGCCTCCGGCTGGCAGGCGCACAGGGCCTGGATGTCGCTGCCGGTGGACCGCCGTCGCGATCTGCTGATCGACCTCGCCGACGTGGTGCACGAGCACCTCGACGAACTCGCCCTGCTCAATGTGCAGGACTACGCGGTGCCGGTTTCCTACGCCGGGACCGCCTTGATGCTGGAGCGGTTCCTGCGGCACTTCGCCGGCTACGTCGACAAGCCGCAGGGCTCCAGCACGCCGGTCCAGGGCTCGTTCGACATCAACCTCATCGAGCGCGAGCCCTTCGGCGTGGTGGGTGTCATCGCCCCGTGGAACGGCGCACTTGCCGTCGCAGGCGCCTGTGTCGCCCCTGCGCTTGCCGCCGGCAACGCGGTCGTCTTGAAGCCCTCCGAACTGGCGCCATTGGCCGCGCTGCGCTTCGGTGAGCTGTGCCTGGCGGCCGGACTGCCGCCTGGTCTGGTCAATGTCGTGCCGGCGGGCGCCGAAGGCGGTGACGCGCTGACCCGGCACCCCGGCATCCGCAAGATCCACTTCACCGGCGGCGGTGAAACCGCGCGCAAGGTCATCAGCGCGGCCGCCACCAACCTAACGCCGGTGGTCGCCGAGTTGGGCGGCAAGTCGGCCAACATCGTCTTCGGCGATGCCGATCTGCAGACCGCGGCGGCCCTTGCCGCCCATCAGGGGCCGCTGATGCAGTCCGGCCAGAGCTGCGCCTGTGCCAGTCGGATCCTGGTGCACGAGTCGGTGTACGAGGACTTCCTGGCGATCTTTCTGGCGCGGATCTCGGCGGCCAAGATCGGCGATCCGCTGGACCCGGCGGTCTCGTTCGGCCCGGTGATCAGCGAGGCCGCCATGGACCGGATCCTCGCCGTGATCGCCGACGCGGACAGCCGCGCCTCGGGCGAGTTGCTCACCGGCGGCAACCGCCTGGGAGGTGAACTCGCCCAGGGCTATTACCTCGAACCGACGGTGTTCGGCGGCGTCGACAACTCCTCGGAATTGGCGCAGATCGAAACGTTCGGCCCGGTGGTCTCGGTCATCCGATTCACCGACGACAACCAGGCCGTGTCGATCGCCAACGACAGCCCCTACGGCCTGAATGCCTTCGTGCACACCCGCGATCTGGTGCGCGCTCACAGCGTCGCCCGCCGGCTGGAGTCCGGATCGGTGTGGATCAACCAGACGAGTCAGATCTCCCCTCAAGGGCCCTACGGCGGCTACAAACAGAGCGGCTTCGGCCGTACCGGCGGGCTTGAGGGGCTGCACGAGTTCCTTCAGGTGAAGAACATCCGCATCGGCATGGGCTGATCGCCACCTCCAGGGTGGCCGACAGTCGATCAAGTGGTTGACACCGCCCGAGGCGACTGCCACAGTGTTTTATCGATCGATCAATTTTGAGCTGCAACGAAGTGAGGGATTCATGGCTGGACGAGTTGAGGGCAAGGTCGCTTTCATCACCGGTGCCGCGCGCGGACAGGGCCGCAGCCACGCGGTCCGGCTGGCGCAGGAAGGTGCCGACATCATCGCCGTCGACGTGTGTAAGCGGATCAGCAGCAACGAGGACATTCCAGCTCCCACTCCAGACGATCTGGCCGAGACCGCCGATCTGGTCAAGAACCTCAACCGCCGGATCGTCACCGCCGAGGTCGACGTCCGCGACTACGACGCGCTGAAAGCCGCCGTCGACAGCGGCGTCGAGCAGCTGGGCAAGCTCGACATCATCGTGGCCAATGCCGGCATCGGCAACGGAGGCCAGACGCTCGATCACACCAGTGAGGCCGACTGGACCGACATGATCGACGTCAACCTCTCCGGTGTGTGGAAGACCGTCAAAGCCGCTGTGCCGCATCTGATCGCGGGCGGCAAGGGTGGTTCCATCATCCTGACCAGCTCGGTCGGCGGCCTCAAGGCCTACCCGCACACCGGCCACTACATCGCGGCCAAACACGGCGTGGTGGGGCTGATGCGGACCTTCGCCGTCGAGCTCGGGCACCATTTCATCCGGGTCAACTCCGTGCACCCGACCAACGTGAACACCCCGCTGTTCATGAACGAGGGCACGATGCGGCTCTTCCGTCCGGACCTGGAGACCCCGGGTCCCGACGACATGGCCGTGGTGGCGCAGATGATGCACGTGCTCCCGATCGGCTGGGTGGAGCCGGTGGACATCAGCAACGCCGTGCTGTTCCTGGCCTCCGACGAGTCCCGCTACGTCACCGGCCTGCCGATGACGGTTGACGCCGGAAGCATGCTCAAGTAGTAGTGGAACGCTTGTCGGACAACCGATTCAGGTGACTCTCGACAAGGTGACGCAGTTCGCGGTGCCCCTCGGTCATCCCGATGGCGCTCTCGTTGCACAGGCTTCGGGCAATCTGGGCCACCAGCATCGAGATCGCCACCGGGGGGTACTCGTCGAGATCGATGCCGTGGGCGCGCAGCGCCACCGTTGCCGCCGCGGTCTCGATGTCGCGGACCCGCTCGGCGTAGGCCTTCAGTTCCGCGCCGATCACTTTGCGGTGGTTGGCAAGCGCCATGAACTCGGTATGCAGGCCGCTCCACTGCGAGTCGGTGTTGATCTCCCACAGCGCCCGAAGCGGCTCCTCGGCGGTGATGGCCTGACGCATCCGGGCCAGCGATGCCTCCGAACCGGACCGCAGGACCGCGACGAACAGGTCGTCCATGGTGGGGAAGTAGTAGTACACCAGCGCCGAGCGGACGCCGGCGCGGGCGGCCACCCGGCGCGACGTCGCGGCGGCGTAACCCTCGTCGCGCATGATCTCGGCGGTCGCCTCCATCAGGCGTTCGCGCGCGCCGACGTCCTTGTCGCCACCCTTCTCCCGGACCTTGGCCTTCGGTGTCGCCGCCATACCGGCATCCTCTCACCTGTGGCCGCCGCGCCACAGTGGAGCGGCGGCGAATCTTGACCCGCGCTTTCGGCGCATGGTATCCATAAGCCAACATAGAATTTGATCGATCGATCAAATCGGACTAGCTGACGGAGGACGGTCTGACGTGACAACCCACGGCGGCCACTGGCGTGTTCATGTCGACCGTCAGCTGTGTGAGGGGCACGCACTGTGCGTCGAGAGCGCACCCGACGTCTTCGACGTCGGCCCCGACGATCTGGCCACGGCCGTCGAGCACCCGGCTGATGACCTGCGAGAGCAGGTCGACGGTGCCGTGGCCGCCTGTCCTCGTCAAGCCATAACCGTCATCTCCTGAAAGGCCTTCAACGGTGACCGATTTCGCAACAGCCGACTATTTCTCCGATCAGGACATCGCCCAGGATCCGTACGCCTATCTCGACTACCTGCGCGAGCAGAACCCGGTCTTCCGGGAGCCGCACCATCAGGTCTACGCGGTGACCGGATACGACGAGACGGTGGCGGCGTTCAAGGACCATGAGTCCTTCTCGGCGGCGAACGCCATCGGCGGCCCGTTCCCGCCGCTGCCGTTCACTCCGGAGGGTGACGACATCTCCGCCCAGATCGAGGCGCACCGGCACGAGTTCCCCATCGCCTACCTGATGGTGGTGATGGACCCGCCGGAGCACACCAAGGCCCGTTCCCTGCTGAGCCGGCTGCTCACGCCGGCCCGGCTGAAGGAGAACGAGGAGTACATGTGGGAGTTGGCCGACCGCCAACTCGACGAGTTCATCGCCAACGGTAAGTGCGAGTTCCTCGGTGAATACGCCAAGCCGTTCGCCACGCTGGTCATCGCCGATCTGCTCGGTGTCCCGCCGGAGGACCGCGAGAAATTCCGGACGAAGCTGGCCTCGATCGGCGGTGCCGTCGGCTCGCTGGAGGGTGAGGCGGTGGCGGTCAACCCCCTACAGTGGCTGGAGAACCAGTTCACCGCCTACATATCCGATCGCCGGGAGAACCCGCGCGAGGACATCCTGACCGAACTGGCCAATGCCACCTATCCGGACGGATCGGTCCCGGAGGTCGCCGACGTGGTGCATCAGGCGACCTTCCTGTTCGCCGCCGGGCAGGAAACCGTGGTCAAGCTGCTCAGCTCCGCGGTGCGGATCCTCGCCGAGCACCCTGACCTTCAGGCGCAGTTGCGGGAGAACCCGAAACTGACGGGCTCGTTCGTCGAGGAGTCGCTGCGCATGGAGAGCCCCACCAAGGTTGACTTCCGGCTGGCGCGCAAGACCACTGCGCTGGGTGGGGTGCCGATCAAGGCCGGCGGCATCCTGATGCTGTGCCTGGGTGCGGCCAACCGTGATCCGCGAAAGTTCGAAGACCCCAACGAGTTCCGGCTCGACCGCAAGAACGTGCGCGAGCACATCGCCTTCGGTCGCGGCATCCACACCTGTGCGGGTGCCCCGCTGGCCCGGGTCGAGGCACACGTGACGGTGAATCGGCTGCTGGCCCGTGTGCGGGACATCGCGATCGACGACGTCCACCACGGTTCGGCCGGCGACCGCCAATACCGCTACGAGCCGACCTTCCTGCTGCGCGGTCTGCAGGACCTGCACATCACCTTCACCCCCGCCGACTGAGACCGGAGACCCATGACGCTGCAAGCCGTACTCGACGAGATCAGCCGACGCCCGGGCACCGGGGACACGATCTCAATCATCAACCCAGCCACCGAGGAGCTCATCGCCGAGTTCCGTGACGGTGGAGCCCCGGCGGTTGACGAGGCCGTCGCCCGCGCCAGGGCTTCCTTCGAGTCCGGGGTCTGGTCGGGACTTCCCGGCAACGAGCGGGCCAAGGTCCTTTGGCGCGTGGCCGATCTCATCGACGCACACACGCAGGAACTCGCCGAGATCGACTCGTTCAACACCGGTATGCCGCTCATGCAGGCCCAGATGATCACCGGCACCTGTGCCGAGATGTTCCGCTACTACGCAGGCTGGTGCACCAAGGTCGAGGGCATCGCCCACGACGTTCAGCAGACCGGCGGCATCACCGGCGCGTTCACCAACATGCACGCCTACACCCTCAAAGAGCCCTATGGCGTGGTCGGGCTGATCTTCCCGTGGAACGGGCCGATCTTCAACTTCTGCGCCAAGCTGGCGCCTTCGCTGGCTGCGGGATGCAGCAGCGTGGTGAAACCTGCTGAGGAGACGCCGCTTTCAGCGCTTCTGCTGTACCGGCTACTGGCTCAGGCAGGTGTGCCCGACGGGGTGGTGAACCTCGTGACGGGTTACGGACACACGTCCGGTGCGGCTCTGGCTGAGCACCCCGGTGTCGACAAGATCGCCTTCACCGGCTCCACCGAGGTGGGCAAGCGGATCGTGCAGGCGTCGGCCGGCAACCTCAAGCGGGTCACCCTGGAACTCGGCGGCAAGTCGCCGGTGCTGATCTACGACGACGCCGACATCGCCATGGCCACAACCATGGCGTCCATGGGCATCTTCATTCATTCCGGCCAGGGATGCATCTGCGGATCGCGAATCTTCGCTCATCGCAACGTCTATGACCAGGTGGTCGAGGCGGTGGCCACCATGGCCAACTCGGTGCAACTCGGCGGGCCGCAGGACGATAACGCCCTCATCGGACCGCTCATCAGCGAGAAGCAACTGCACCGCGTCATGGGCTTCATCGACGAGGGCAGACGTGACGGCGTCGAGGTGGTCACCGGCGGAAACCGGCTCGATCGCCGTGGCTTCTTCGTCCATCCGACGGTGCTTACCGACGTTGATCCCGGCATGCGTCTGTATCAGCAGGAGATCTTCGGCCCGGTGGTCGCGGTGCTGCCCTTCGACGACGACGACGAGGTCGTTGCGCTGGCCAACAACTCCGAGTACGGGTTGGCGGCCACGGTGTGGACCAAGGACATCTCGCGCGCGCACCGGCTGGCCAAGCGGATTCAGTCCGGCACCGTCACGCTCAACTGCCAGATGGTCTTCGACCACTCGATGCCCTTCGGCGGCTATAAGCAGTCCGGCTGGGGCTACGAGTGGGGTCGCGCCGGCATCGAGAGCTACCTGCAGACCAAGACGGTCTACGCACAGCTCTGACCGCGACCGACTGAGCAAGAGCCGGAACAATCCGGCGGCCGGTGGTGTCATGGTTGTCATGCAACGTTTCCCGCTGGCCGGCCACAACGTCCACCGCGTCGGGTTCGGCGCCATGCAACTGCCCGGGCCGGGCGTGTTCGGCCCGCCCCGGGATCGAGACCAGGCGCTGGCGGTGCTGCGCCGGGCGGTAGACGCCGGTGTCGACCACATCGACACTGCGCAGTTCTACGGTCCAGACGTCGCCAACGAACTCATCCGCGAGGCGCTGCACCCCTATCCCGACAATCTCGCCCTGGTCAGCAAGGTCGGTGCCCGGCGCGACGACAAGGGTGACTGGCTACCCGACGCCGAGCCGGACCGGCTGCGCGCCGGGATCGAGGATAATCTGCGCAGCCTCGGTGTCGGCCAACTCGCGGCGGTGAACCTGCGTGTGCTGGGCGAGGACGAGCCGAGCCAGTTGTTCACCGATCAGCTCGGGGCGATGATCACCGCCCGCGACGAGGGCCTGATCCGCGGCATCGGACTGAGCAACGTCTCCTACGAGCAGCTGCTGCACGCGCTGGAGATCACCGAGATCGCTTGCGTGCAAAACCCGTTCAACCTCGTCGACCGGTCCTCGCAGTCGGTGCTCGACGAGTGCATCACCCGCGACATCGCCTTCGTGCCGTTCTTCCCGCTCGGCTCGGCGTTCAACGAGGTCAACCCCGTGCTGACCCATCACCTCGTCGAGGAGACGGCGCAGCGGCTCGGCCACACGCCGGCCCAGATCGCACTGGCCTGGACGCTCGGCGTCGCCGACAACGTCCTGCTGATCCCCGGTACGAGCTCGTTGGCACACCTCGAGGAGAACCTCGCCGTCGCCGACATCGAGCTCGACGAACAGACTCGCCAGGAACTCAACGCCATCGCCTGAGGACTGGTTACGGTATCCGGGTGGACACCGACCGGCAGGCCCGTCTGGACCGGTTGGCCGATCGCCAGGACATCCTGGACTGCCTGGTGCGGTTCAGCCGAGGTATGGATCGCTTCGATGAAGAGCTGTTCGTCTCGGCGTTCCACCCCGACGCGGTGATCGCGGCGGGCGATTTCGTAGGCGGGCCGGCCGACCTGTACACCTGGGCCACGCGGATGCACGAGCACGGTCAGGGCGCGACTTTGCACAACCTGCTCAACAACGCCTGCGACATCGACGGTGACGAGGCCCATTCGGAGACCTACTACCTGTTCGCGGCGCGTAACCGTGACGAGACGAACTGGCTGGCCGGCGGGCGCTACCTCGACCGGCTCGAGCGCCGCGGCGGGGAGTGGCGAATCGCGGTGCGCACCAACGTCATCGAGTGGTCCGGAACCGTGCCGAGCATGCCGATTCCGTTCGCCGACGTGCCCGACATCGGCGCCAACGGAGCGCCGTCCCGCGACCGTCTCGACCCGTCCTACCAGCGGCCCCTGATCAACCGGCGCGCGCTACACCATCCGCTGGACACCGATGCCTAACCTCGACGGCAAGGTTGCCGTGGTGACCGGCGCTTCTCGCGGGATCGGCAAGGGCATCGCCGTGGCGCTCGGGGCGGAGGGCGCCACGGTCTACGTCACCGGCCGCACCGTCGCGTCGGGTGCCCATGAGCTTCCCGGGACCGTGGCCGAGACCGCCGCGGAGGTCGACCGGCGGGGCGGCAGGGGAGTGGCCGTCGCCGTCGACCATGCCGACGACGGAGCGGTCGCACAGCTCTTCGACCGCGTGCGCGACGAACAAGGGCGGCTGGACATTCTGGTCAACAACGCCTTCGCGCTCCCCGAGGACCTGACCGACCCGAAGCCGTTCTGGGAGAAGCCGCTGAGCAACTGGGAGATGGTCGACGTCGGTGTGCGGTCCAACTTCGTCGCCGCCTGGCACGCCGCCCGGCTGATGGTGCCCGCCCGATCGGGTCTCATCGTCGCGATCTCGGGCTACACCGGGGTCGCCTACACCTACGGTGTGTTGTTCGGCATGTGCAAGACGGCGGTCGACCGGATGGCCCGCGACATGGCCGTCGAACTGCAGCCCCACCGCGTCGCCTCGCTGTCGCTGTGGCAGGGTCTGACGTATACCGAACGGGCGCAACGCAATCTGGCTCGCGATCCCGCGATGGCCGCCGCGGCCGCCACCAACCCGGCCGGCGGCTGTTCCCCGGAGTTTCCCGGCCGGGTGATCGCCGCGCTGGCCGCCGACCCGGAGCTCATAGCGCGATCCGGCGGCACGTTCATCACCGCGGAGCTGGCCGCCGAGTACGGCATCACCGACGTCGACGGCACCACCGTGGCTTCGATGCGCGCCGAACGCGGCTCGCCTATCTGGGATCCGATCGCCGGCGGGTAGGGCTCACTTCAGTTCGGTCGACGACATTCCCAGCAGCCGCCGGGCCACCACCAGTTGCTGGATCTGTTGGGTGCCCTCGAAGATGTCCAGGATCTTGGAGTCCCGCGCCCACTTCTCCAGCA
>CAZHUU010000119.1:0-15172 GCA_964535335.1 uncultured Mycobacterium sp. | reverse complement strand
CCGTCACCGGAAAGCCGGCCATCCGCTCGGTGAACGTCTGCAGATGCTGGTCGGCCAGCAGCGTCGTGGGTACCAGCACCGCGACCTGTTTGCCGTCCTGGACGGCCTTGAAGGCGGCGCGCACCGCGATCTCGGTCTTGCCGTAGCCGACGTCGCCACAGATCACCCGGTCCATCGGCACTGGCTTCTCCATGTCGCTCTTGACCTCGGTGATCGCGGTGAGCTGGTCGACGGTCTCGGTGAACCCGAAGGCGTCCTCCATCTCGGCCTGCCAGGGGGTGTCCGGACCGAAGGCGTGGCCTGGAGCAGCCTGCCGCTTGGCGTAGAGGGCGACCAGTTCACCCGCGATCTCGCGAACCGCCTTGCGCGCCTTGGTTTTCGTGTTGGCCCAGTCGCTGCCGCCGAGCCGGCTCAGGCTGGGTTCCTGGCCGCCGACATAGCGCGACAGCTGATCGAGGGAGTCCATCGGCACGAACAGCTTGTCGGCACCCTGACCACGCTTCGACGAGCCGTACTCCAGCACCAGGTACTCGCGCCGAGCGCCGCCGACGGTGCGCTCCACCATCTCGACGAACCGGCCGATACCGTGCTGGTCGTGGACCACCAGATCGCCGGCGGTCAGCGCCAGCGGGTCAACGGTGTTGCGGCGCTTGGCGGCCAGCCGCCTGCCGTCGGTGGCGGTCACCCGGTTGCCGGTCAGATCGGTTTCGGTGATCACCACCAGTTTGGCGCCGGGCACGACGATGCCGTTGTGCAGTGGTCCCTTCAACACGCCGACCACGCCCGGTTTCGGTGTCTCCCCCGCCGCCAGCATGGCCGCCGGGGTGTCCCGTTCGCCGAGCTGCTCGACCACCCGGTGCGCGGTTCCGGTGCCCGGAGTCACCACCGCGGCCACGCCGCCGGTGGCCACGTGCGCCCGCAGCATCGCGAAGATTTCGTCGACGTTGCTCTGTTGTCCCCGGGCCGACGGCGCCGCGCGCACCTCGAGCTCCTCGGCAGCCTCGTCGCTCAGCTGGCTCAACGTCCACCACGGGTGCTTGCCGGCCAGGGCCGCCGCGTGGACCTCGTCGAGTTCGCGGAATCCGGAGCCGCCGAGCTGGGCGACGTCGATCGGGGCGTCACCACCGATGGCCGCGACCGACCACGACGCCTCGAGGAACTCCCGCCCGGTCTTGATCAGGTCGGCCGCCCGGGTGCGCACCTTCTCGGGATCACACACCAACAGTGGGGTGCCTGCCGGAAGGTGGTCGATGAGCAGGGTGAGATCGTCGGGGTTCAGCACCGGCTGCAGCGCCTCCATCCCGTCGACCGGAATGCCCTCGGCGAGTTTGGCGAGCATGTCGCCGACGCTGCCGGTGACCCGGTTCTCGTCGGCCACCCGGTCCTGTAGCAGGGCGGCCGCCCGGGCCCGCGCCGCATCGGTCAGCAGGAACTCCCGGCACGGCACGGCGATCACGGTGTCGACGTCGATCTCGGGAATCGACCGCTGGTCGGCGACCGAGAACATCCGCATCTCGGTGATCTCGTCACCCCAGAACTCCACACGCACGGGGTGTTCGGCGGTGGGCGGGAAGAGGTCGAGAATGCCGCCGCGCACCGCGAACTCACCGCGCTTGCCGACCATGTCGACCCGGGTGTAGGCCAGTTCGACGAGCCGGGCCACCAGATCGTCGAAGTCGAATTCGGCTCCGGTACCCGAGGTCGCCGGCCCGGCGGCTCCGGTACCCAGTGCCAGCGGCTCGATGTCGGCGATGTCGGTGGCCATCGGCTGCAGCAGCGAACGCACGGTGGTCACCACCACGCGCAGTGGTGGACCCAGCCGCGGGTCGTCGGGGTGGGCCAGCCGGCGCAACAGCATCAGGCGGGCCCCCACGGTGTCCACCCCCGGGGAGAGCCGCTCGTGCGGCAGCGTCTCCCAGGACGGGAACAGCGCCGCGGAGTCGCCGAACACTCCGCGCAGTTCGGCGGTGAGGTCATCGGCCTCGCGGCCGGTCGCGGTCACCACCAGCAACGGGCCGCCGCGGGCCAGTGCGGCGGCGGCGAACAGTTGGGCGCTGGCCGGGCCGACCAGGGCGAGGTCGTCGGGGCGGGCCGCGGCGCGCTGCGCGAGATCTGCGAACACCGGCGCGGTGAGCGCCAGATCGACCAGCCCGGCGATCGGGGTCTGGGCAGACGGGTGCCCCGGCGAGGTCATGGTGGTTCCATCCTAGGCGCCGGCGCCGAAGCCGTTGCGGCTGGCCGCGTTTGACCCGCGCTAGTCGGCTTCCAGCTGCGGGTCGGCCTCGAGGTGCGTCAGCCCGTTCCACATCAGGTTCACCAGGTGGGCCGCCACGACTTCCTTCTTCGGCTCACGGGTGTCCAGCCACCATTGGGCGGTCATCGACACCGAGCCGACCAGCGCCTGGGCGTACAGCGGCGCCAGCTCGGGGTCCAGACCGCGGCGGGCGAAGTCACCGGCCAGGATCGAGGCGACCTGGCTGACCGCGTCGTTCAGCAGGCTGGAGTAGGTGCCCGAGCTGATGGCCGCCGGGGAGTCGCGGATCAGGATCCGGAAGCCGTCGGTGCGCTCCTCGACGTAGGTGAGCAGCGCCAGGGCCACCCGCTCGACCCGCACCCGGGAGCGGTTGTTGGTCAGCGAGGAGGTGATGCCGTCCAGCAGCGCCGACATCTCGCGGTCCACCACCACGGCGTAGAGGCCTTCCTTGCCGCCGAAGTGTTCGTAGACCACCGGCTTGGAGACACTGGCGCGCTGGGCGATCTCCTCGATGGAGGTGCCCTCATAACCGCGCTCGGCGAACAGCGACCGCGCGATGTCGATCAGCTGATGCCGTCGCTCGCTGCCGGTCATCCGGGCGCGGGGCGCGCGGGCCTCCTTCTCGGGTGCTGCCACGGCCACCAGCGTATTCCCCCGGTCGCTGCGCTCCTGCCCGCCGGACCCATTCCCCACTCCCCGCCCGCCGGGAGCACCGCTGACCTTGCATTAGAGTCTCAGGCGGGCAATGCAGCCAGTCCGTCGTGGTGTAATCGGCAGCACCTCTGATTTTGGTTCAGATAGTTCAGGTTCGAGTCCTGGCGACGGAGCGAGCTCTTGGCGAGCGACCATTGAGCACGGAGCGAGCTCTTGGCGAGCGACCATGAGCACGGAGCTCGGGAGGTCTACGTGACCACACACAGCGAAACGGCGGTCCTGGTACTGGCCGCGGGCGCCGGCACCCGCATGCGCTCCGACACCCCCAAGGTGCTGCACAGCCTCGGCGGCCGCAGCATGCTCTCGCACGCCCTGCACGCGGTCGCCAAGGTCGCGCCCACCCACCTCGTCGTGGTGCTCGGCAAGGACCGCGAACGTATCGGTCCGGCCGTCGGAGAGCTGGCCGAGCAGCTGGGCCGCCCGATCGAGCAGGCCGTCCAGGAGCAACAGCTGGGCACCGGCCACGCCGCACTGTGCGGGCTCGCGGCCCTGCCCGACGACTTCGACGGCGTCGTCGTGGTGACCTCGGGCGACATCCCGCTGCTGGATGCCGAAACCCTGGCCGCGCTGATCGAGGCGCACGGCGGAGAACCCGCCGCGGTGACGGTGCTGACCACGACCCTGCCGGATGCCACCGGTTACGGCCGGATTCTGCGCACCCAGGACGGCGAGGTCATCGCGATCGTCGAGGAGACCGACGCCACCCCGCAGCAGCGAGCCATCCGCGAGGTCAACGCGGGCATCTACGCCTTCGACATCGGCGCACTGCGCTCCGCGCTGAGCCGGCTGTCGTCGGACAACGCCCAGCACGAGCTCTATCTCACCGACGTCATCGCGATCGTCCGGGCCGACGGCCAGGCCGTGCACGCCAAGCACGTCGACGACCACGCCCTGGTCGCCGGTGTCAACGACCGCGTCCAGCTCTCCGAGCTGGCGCGCGAGCTCAACCGCCGGATCGTGGCGGCCCACCAGCGCGCCGGGGTCACGGTGATGGACCCGGCAACCACCTGGATCGACGTCGACGTGGCGATCGGGCGCGACACCGTCATCCACCCCGGCACGCAGCTGCTCGGGCCCACCGAGATCGGCGCCAACTGCAGCATCGGCCCGGACACCACGCTGACCTCGATGGAGGTCGGCGACGGCGCCACCGTGGTCCGCACCCATGGCGAGCTGTCGGTGATCGGTGAGCGGGCGACGGTAGGACCGTTCAGCTATCTGCGACCGGGCACGCAATTGGGCGCCGAGGGCAAGATCGGCACCTTCGTCGAGACCAAGAACGCGACCATCGGGGCGGGCACCAAGGTGCCGCACCTGACCTACGTCGGGGACGCCGACATCGGCGAGCACAGCAACATCGGCGCCTCGAGCGTCTTCGTCAACTACGACGGCGAGAACAAGAACCGCACCACCATCGGCTCGCACGTACGGACCGGGTCGGACACCATGTTCGTCGCCCCGCTGACCGTCGGCGATGGCGCCTACACCGGCGCGGGCACCGTGCTGCGCGAGGACGTGCCGCCCGGGGCGCTGGCGATCTCCGCCGGATCGCAGCGCAACATCGAGGACTGGGTGATCGACAAGCGCCCCGGCAGCGCGTCGGCCGAGGCCGCCAAGCGGGCGAAGCAGGCCGGCGAGGGCGGCGGCACGGCCCGGTGATCGGTCGCCAGTTGTTGCCTTTCTGGTAACCGGGCGAGCAGGCACCGTACGATTGGCCCCGTATCGATCCCCGACCGGCAAGGGCAACACAGTGGGCACGGACTGGACCGACAACCGCAAGAACCTGATGCTCTTCTCGGGCCGCGCGCACCCCGAACTCGCCGAGCAGGTCGCCAAGGAACTCGACGTCGAGGTCACCGCGCAGACCGCACGAGACTTCGCCAACGGTGAGATCTTCGTCCGATTCGACGAATCGGTGCGCGGCTGCGACGCCTTCGTCCTGCAGTCCCATCCCGCGCCGCTGAACAAGTGGCTGATGGAACAGCTGATCATGATCGACGCCCTCAAGCGCGGCAGCGCCAAGCGAATCACCGCGATCCTGCCGTTCTACCCCTACGCCCGCCAGGACAAGAAGCACCGCGGCCGCGAGCCGATCTCGGCCCGGCTGGTCGCCGACCTGTTCAAGACCGCCGGGGCGGACCGGATCGTGTCGGTCGACCTGCACACCGATCAGATCCAGGGCTTCTTCGACGGCCCCGTCGACCACATGCGGGCACAACCGCTGCTGACCGGCTACATCCGGGACAACTACAACTACGAGAACGTCGTGGTGGTCTCTCCCGACTCCGGCCGTGTGCGGGTGGCCGAGAAGTGGGCCGACGCCCTCGGCGGCACCCCGCTGGCCTTCATCCACAAGACCCGCGACCCGCGGGTGCCCAACCAGGTGGTGTCCAACCGCGTCGTCGGTGAGGTCGAGGGCAAGACCTGCGTGCTGACCGACGACATGATCGACACCGGCGGCACCATCGCCGGGGCGGTCAAACTGCTGCACAACGACGGCGCCAAGGACGTGATCATCGCCGCCACCCACGGCGTGCTGTCCGAGCCGGCCGCCGAGCGACTGGCTGAGAGCGGTGCCCGCGAGGTGATCGTGACCAACACCCTGCCCATCGACGAAACCAAGCGCTTCCCTCAGTTGACCGTCCTGTCCATCGCCCCGCTGCTGGCCAGTACGATTCGTGCGGTCTTCGAGAACGGCTCGGTGACAGGACTTTTCGACGGAGACGCATGACCGGCACCGTCATCTATCACAACCCGCGTTGCAGCACATCCCGCAAGACTCTGGATCTGCTGCGCGACAACGGGATCGAGCCGGAAGTCGTCGAGTATCTCAAGACACCGCCGTCGCGCACCGAGATCGCCAAGCTCATCTCCGATGCCGGGATCGACGTCCGTACCGCGGTGCGCAAACGCGAATCCCTCTACAGTGAACTGAATCTCGCCGACGCCAGTGACGACGAGCTGCTCGATGCGATGGCGGCCAATCCAATCCTGATCGAGCGTCCGTTCGTCGTGACCGGCAAGGGCACCCGCCTGGCCCGGCCCATCGACGCGGTGCACGAGATTCTGTGAAGGCGCGCGCGGCAGTCCTGTCCGTTGCGCTGGTGGTGACCGCGTGCGGGAACTCGACGCCGGACTACTCGTCGGTCTACACCACACCGACGTCGAGCAGCACCGCCACCACCTCCACCACACCGACTCCGATCGCGCAGTACCTCGACAGCGTCGGTGTCACCGGTGAGCAGGTGCCACTGGACAAGCTCACCGACCTCACGGTCACGCTGCCGCGCCTACCCGGCTGGACCCGCTACTCCAACTCCAACTTCTCGCCGGGTACCGAGGTCATCGCCAAGAACAACACCTACCCCACGGCGATGGTGATGGTGTTCCGGCTCAACGGCAATTTCGATGTCCGCGAGGCACTCAAGCACGCCAGCGCCGACGCCGAGATCTCGCAGAACTTCAAGAAACTGAACTCGTCCGACGCGGACTTCGACGGGTTCCCGTCCTCGATGATCGAGGGCAGCTACGACCTCAACGGCAAGCGGCTGCACACGTACAACCGCGTCGTCATCCCGGTCACCCCGGCACCGAGGTTCCAGCGCTACCTGGTGCAGTTCACCGTGACGACGCTGGCCGACCAGGCCGCGCCGCAGTCCGGCGACGTCGAGGCCGTCATCAAGGGCTTCGCTGTCGCGGTGAAGTAGCCGGTCCTAGAGTGGCGTCCATGAGTTGGACTGCCGCAGATCTGCCCTCCTTCGCCGGCCGCTCGGTGATCGTCACGGGCGCCAACAGCGGACTGGGTCTGGTCACCGCGAAAGAGCTCGCCCGGGTCGGCGCGCATGTGGTGCTGGCCTGCCGCAATACCGGCAAGGGCGACGCCGCCGCGGCGACCATGACCGGTGACGTCGAGGTGCGCAAACTCGATCTGCAGGACCTGGCCTCGGTGCGGGAGTTCGCCGACGGCGTCGCCGGCGTCGACGTGCTCATCAACAACGCCGGGATCATGGCGGTGCCCTACGCACTGACCAGGGACGGCTTCGAGAGCCAGATCGGTACCAACCACCTCGGGCACTTCGCGCTGACCAACCTGCTGCTGCCCAAGATCACCGACCGGGTCGTGACGGTGTCGTCGTTCATGCACCTGCTGGGCAAGATCAGCCTCAAGGACCTGAACTGGAAGGCGCGGCCTTACTCGGCGTGGCTGGCCTACGGGCAGTCCAAGCTGGCCAACCTGCTGTTCACCAGCGAGTTACAGCGGCGCCTTGACGCGGCCGGGTCGCCGCTGACCTCGCAGTCCGCCCACCCCGGCTACTCCGCCACCAACCTGCAGGGCCACACCGGCAACCCACTCGGCACCCGGTTCTGGTCGACCGGGAACAGCCTGTTCGCCACCAGCGCCGACTTCGGCGCCCGCCAGACGCTGTACGCCGCCTCGGCGGACCTGCCCGGCAACACGTTCATCGGACCCAGGTTCGCGATGCGCGGCCCGACCGGCCCGTCGCCGCGCAGCCCGCTGGCCCGCGACGCCGACACGGCCAGGGCGTTGTGGGAGCTGTCCACGCAGCTCACGGGCACCGAATTTCCGCTCTGAACCGGCCATCGGCTACCCTTGGGACGCGTCACGGCGAGGGTGGTCCGGCCACCGTTATCGACGAGGCCTCGCGTCAGCGATCTGGTGCCTGCCTTTGCCGTGCGGACTACCCACGACAGGCAACACAGGAGCACCACCATGGCGAAGAACCCGGTCAACAAGCTGAGCGTCACCGTGCGCACCAAGACCGGCAAGGGTGCCTCCCGGCGCGCGCGCCGTGAGGGACTGGTCCCCGTGGTCCTCTACGGCCACGGCAGCGACCCCCAGCACCTCGAGCTCAACGCCCACGACTTCGCCGCGGTGCTGCGCAAGTCCGGCACCAATGCCGTGCTGACCCTCGACATCGAGGGGAAGGAACAACTCGCCTTGACGAAGGCCATCGAGGTGCACCCGATCCGCCGCAACCTCCAGCACGCCGACCTGCTGGTCGTTCGCCGCGGCGAGAAGGTCGTCGTCGAGGTGAACGTCCACCTCGAGGGTGAAGCCCAGGACGCCACCAGCATCGAGATCGAGGCCGACGCGCTGTCGATCCCGCAGCAGCTGACGGTGTCGATCGAGGGCGCCGAGGAAGGCACCCAGATCACCGCCGGCCAGGTGGAGCTGCCCGCCGGCGTCACCCTGATCAGCGATCCCGACATGCTGGTCGTCAACATCGTCACCGCCCCGACCGCCGAGGATCTCGAGTCCGAGGGTGGCGGCGAGGAGACCGCCGCCGAGGCCGCCGAGGAGACCGCGGCCGCCGAGTCCACGGAGAGCGCCGAGGGCGAGTCGGCCGAGGCCGAGTAAGCCCCGCCGTGGCCGAACCGCTGCTGGTCGTCGGCCTGGGCAACCCCGGACCGCAGTACGCCAAGACCCGGCACAACCTGGGTTTCATGGTCGCCGACCTGCTGGCGGCGCGAATGGGCGAGACGTTCAAGGTGCACAAGCGCTCCGGCGCAGAGATCGTCACCGGGCGGCTCTCCCACCGGCCGGTGGTGCTGGCCAAACCGCGGACGTACATGAACGAATCCGGCCGCCAGGTCGGTCCGCTGGCGAAGTTCTACTCCGTCTCGGGGGCGGACGTCATCGTCATCCACGACGAACTCGACATCGAGTTCGGCCAGATCCGACTCAAGCAGGGCGGTGGCGAGGGCGGCCACAACGGGCTTCGTTCCCTGGTGAATGCGTTGGGCACCAAGAATTTTCATCGCATTCGGATCGGGATCGGCCGTCCCCCCGGCCGCAAGGATCCGGCCGCCTTCGTGCTGGAGAACTTCTCGGTGGCCGAACGCCCGCAGGTTCCGACCATCTGCGAGATGGCCGCCGACGCCACCGAACTGCTGATCGACGTGGGCCTCGAACCCGCGCAGAACCAGGTGCACGCCTGGTAGCGGGCGTAAAGATGCCTTCGGGGGGTGTCAGGATTCCGTATGTGCGGGCCGAATCCGCCTGGCCGCGGCGTATACCCGAAGGGTGACGAACTTCGGCAAATTGCTCGACCATGGTCCCGCCTGGGGATCGTTCACCGTCTACCCGGCCCGCTTCGGCGTCACCCGGTATCGGCTGGTGGTGTTCCCGCCGGGCATCAGCGCCGGCCGCCGCCGGATGCTGAGGTTGTGGCGGGCTTGGCCATTGTGGGGCACCGCGCTCTGGCTGATCCTGCAGATCACCGGCGGGGTGGTCGGGATGTCCGAAACCGCCTTGATCGGCGGCTCGATGCTCGTGATCGCCACCGGTGCACTGACTTTCGCCCTCACCGACGAGGCGCGTGCGCAGGTCCGGTCGATGTGGGCGGTATCTATGGCGGGCTACCGCCATGACGACGTGGACCGAGGCTACTCGCTGCTGCGAGCATTGGCGCAAACGCTCGACCGCGCCGACATGGACCTCGAGGAGGGCCGTATCGCGCCGGCCGAGCACGAGGCCCGCTGGTGGCTGGTCTACGACACGGTGGCGGACGCACCGAGCCCTGACGCTCCCCGGAAGGGGCGGGTAGCGTCGGCTGCGTGAACACGCTGCGTGAGCCGACGGTGGCGGCCGCCATCGACCGCATGTATGCCGAGACGGTCGACCAGATGGCGCGACTGGGTGAATTCGACTGGCAGCGACTGGCCAAGACCAGCCCGCAGGAGCGCGCCGAGGCCTTCAGCGAGTTCTACCTGCCGGTGACGCCGGAGTCCGGCCGACTGCTCTACGCCCTGGTGCGCGCTGCGCGCCCCGCCACCGTCGTGGAGTTCGGAATGTCGTTGGGGCTCTCGGCGATTCACCTCGCCAGTGCGGTGCGCGACAACGGCGCCGGCCGGGTCGTCACGACCGAACTGAGCGCGGCGAAGGTCGCCGCGGCCACGGCGACGTTCAACGAGGTGGGCCTGGCCGACCTGATCACCGTGCTGGCGGGTGACGCCCTGCAGACGTTGGCCGACCTCGACGCGCCGGTCGACTTCGTGCTGCTCGACGGCTGGAAGGAGCTGTACCTGCCGGTGCTGCGGCTGCTCGAACCGAAACTGAGCCCGGGTGCTCTGGTGGTGGCCGACAACACCGGGCTGCCCGACACCCAGCCGTACGTGGACCACGTGCGCGACCCGGCCAACGGCTATGTGAGCGTGGCGTTCCCGGTCCGCGAGTCCGACGCGATGGAGATCAGCTGCCGCGCCTGACGGCTTGTCGACTCTGCGGTGGCGGCATCGACTCCGCGTCCAGCGCGCGAAATCGCCCGAAAACGCGATCAGGGCGCAGAGTCGGCGCCTGGGTTGCGGGGCGGGCGCCCCGCGCCCGACGGTCTAGCCGGTGACCAGCGAGACCGAGTTGGCGCGGCGCAGCTTGCCCGACGGGGTCTTCGGGATGGTGCCCGGTCCCAGGACCACCACGTTGCGTGGCCGCATGTCGACCTCGCCGACCACCTCGTGGGCCACCTGATGCTCGATGCGGCGCACCTCGACCGGGTCCTGCCAGGCGTTGGATTCGACTGCCACCGCGAAGGACTCGCGGGAGTGCCCGGCGTCCAGCCGCACCGCGACCGCACAGCCCGGCCGCACACCCGAAACCCGGCAGGCCGCCCGCTCGATGTCGGTCGGGTAGATATTGCGCCCGGCCATGATGATGACGTCCTTGACCCGGCCGCAGACCACGACGTGGCCGTTCTCCATCAGATAGCCGAGGTCACCCGTGTCGTACCAGCCGTTCTCGTCCTGCGCGGGTACGAAACCGCCCATGGTGATGTAGCCCGGTGTGAGCGACTCGCCGCGCAGCTCGATGATGCCGACACCGCGAGCAGGCAGCACCTTTCCGTCCTCATCGACGATGCGCGCCTCGAGATCCTTGAGCAGCGGGCCCAGCGACGCCAGCCTGCGGGTGTTGCCCTTGGTCGCCGGCACCGCCCGGCGCAGCGCGGCCAGCAGGTCGGTGTCGACCTCGTCGACAACCAGGCCGGCACCGCACTCGGAGAACGACACCGCCAGCGTGGTCTCCGCCATGCCGTAGGCAGGCAGGATCGCCTGCGGGTTGAGCCCGAACGGCTTGCCCGCGTCCAGCAGGTCCTCCACGTCCGCGGGTTCGACCGGCTCGGCGCCGGAGAGCGCGAAGCGCAGCGTCGACAGGTCGAACTGCCCCGGCTCGGCCTGGTTGCGCAGCCGCTTGGCGAACAGCGCGTAGGCGAAGTTGGGCGCCGCGGTCATGGTGCCCTTGTACTTGTGAATCAGCTTGGCCCACAGCAGCGTGTCGCGCAGGAAGTCCATCGGCGTGACCTTGACCAGCTCGGCGCCGAAGTACATCGGGATGGTCAGGAAGCCGACCATGCCCATGTCGTGGAAGCAGGGCAGCCAGCTGACCATCACGTCGTTGTTGATGTCGTACTTGGCGCCGATGAACATCGCCTCGGCGTTCGAGTGGATGTTGCGGTGGGTGATGATCACGGCCTTCGGGGATCCGGTCGAGCCGGACGTCAGCTGCATCAGCGCGACGTCGTCCTCACCGGTCTCCACCGGATCGGTGGGCTCGTGGGCCAGCAGTTCCTCGACGGTGAGGACCTTGACGCCTTTCTCCTGAAGGACCGGGATGGCGATCAGGAACGGGTCGGAGACGATGACGGCCTTGGCGTCGATCATGTCGATGACGTTGGCGGTGTCCTTGGCCCACAGTTCCAGATCGGTGCGGGGAGTGGGCTGGTGCAGCATGGTCAGGCTGGCGCCACGCATCCAGAGCCCCTGCGCGGTCGGGGCGATCTCCACCGGGGCACCGGCGAGCACACCGACGGCGTCGCCGAGACCGACACCGGCGGCCTTCAGGCCGCCCGCGATGCGCCGGGCCCGCTCGTGCACCTCACCCCAGGTGTGCCGGACCGGTTCGTGCGGCTCCCCGGTGACCATGCCCTTGGTACTGACCTTGGCGTTGTGGAACATCTTGTCGGTGAAACGGCTCACGACGACCTCCTCGGCATGCGGAGCTGGCTCATCGGCGACGTCGGGGACGGCGCACAGGCCCGGGATGTAATGCTCCACCTGCCGGAACGCCCCGGATGGGAGGCACGCCAGAGCGGGTGAGGAGCGGTTCGGTCTCGAAAAGGTGATTCGGCGGCACTTTCGCCCATCTGGAAGCCCATCTGGATGCCCGGATGGTTGCCCGGTTGGGTGAAACCGGCAGTCTCGCTAAATCCGCCATCAACGGACCATCGCCCACCGTCGTAGCCGGTGGGCGATTCGCAAGCATGCAGGTTCTGGCCGCTATTCATCACCGCCGACTATCTTAAACTTTCCTTAAGTTCTCACCAAACTTTTGCGGGTTTTGAGTGCCGCGTCACATTTGCTGACCCGCGCTGGCAGCGGTTTACTCCGGCACCACCCGGGCGCCGTGCACCGGCCCGCTGGCGACCCGCACCGTCCGGCACACCCCGGCCCCGGCCAGCTCGATACCGATATCCACCGCCGCCGCGGCCGAGGCGCACAGAAAGGCACACGTCGGGCCCGACCCCGAGACGATGCCGGCGAGCGCACCGGCCTCGGTTCCCGCCCGCAGGGTGCGGCGCAGGTCCGGATCGAGGCTGAGCGCCGCCGGCTGCAGGTCGTTGCCCAGCAACGGGGCCAACTCCCGCGGTTCCCCGCCGGCAAGCGCGGTCAGCAGCGGCTCCGGATCGGTGAGCTGCGAGGGCGCCCCTGATTCGCGGAGCCGGTCCAGCTCGCCGTAGACCTTTGCGGTCGACAGCCCCGATGTGCCGAACGCCAGCACCCAGTGGAAGGTGCTGCGGGCCAGCACGGTGGCCAGCTCCTCGCCCCGACCGGTGCCGAGCGCGGTACCGCCGTGCAGTGCGAACGGAACGTCGCTGCCCAGTTCGGCGGCCAGCGCGTGCAGGTCGCGGCGGGGCACCCCCAGTTCCCACAGGTTGTTCATCGCCACCAGGACGGCGGCCGCATCGGCGCTACCGCCCGCCATACCACCGGCCACCGGGATGGACTTCTCGATGGTGATCTCCACGTCGGGCCCGCGCCCGACGTGCTCGGCCATCAGGACCGCGGCCTGCCAGGCGAGATTGCGCTCGTCGTCGGGCAACTCGTCGGCGCCTTCCCCGACCGTGCGCAGCGACAGCACGTCGGCATGCCGGACCGTGACCTCGTCGACCAGCGAGACGGCATGGAAAACGGTGGTCAGCTCGTGGTACCCGTCGGGGCGCCGGTCCCCCACGCCGAGGAAGAGGTTGACCTTGCCCGGCACCCGCACCGTCACCGACCCCGTCGGTACCCATTCGGGCGCGGTGTTGCCGTCGGACGGAGACACCGCACGAGAGTAACGTGCCGCGGCGCATTCACCCGATCCGCACGACCGGCGACTCTAATGTCGAAAGGGTGGTGCAACCCGGTGCGCAGGTCGACGGATACCGGATCGAGGCGCTGCTGGGCCGGGGCGGCGAGGCCGCCGTCTACCGGGCCCACGGGGCGGACGATCCCGAAGTGGTGGCGCTGAAGGTTCTCGACGAAGCGCACCGCGACCAGCACAGCACCGGACGACTGGCGCGGGAGTTCCGGATCGCCGGGCAACTGGCCCATCCGCACATCGTCCGGGTCTATGACCACGGTGTGTATTGGCTGGCGATGCAGTACGTCGACGGCGGGAATGCGGCACATCTGCCTTCGCTGGACATCCGCCTGGAGGCACTCGGTCAGGTCGCCGCGGCGCTGGATCACGCGCACCGGCGCGGTATCGTCCACAGCGACGTCAAGCCCACCAATATCCTTGTGCATCAAGACTTCCCGAACGGCGGCGCCGTGCTGATCGACTTCGGCGCGGCCTACGTGCTGGCCGAGGACGTTTGGCACCGCCCCACCCGGGTCCTGGCGTCACTGCCGTATGCGGCGCCGGAGTTGCTGCAGGGCAGGCTCCCCCAGGCCGCCACCGACGAGTACGCGCTGGCCTGCACTGCACTCGAGGTGCTCACCGGGATGACGCCTTACCCGGCCGACAACGCGACGGCCCTCGTCGACGCACACCTCAACGTGGCACCGCCGGAGATCTCCCACCGGATTCCGGGATTTTCCAGGGGGTTCGACCTCGCCCTGGCGCGTGCGATCGCCAAGGATCCGGACCGGCGCTACGGGTCGTGCACCGAAATGGTGCAACACCTCGCGGACGCGGTCCGGCGCAGCGGTCAGAGCACCTGAGCTGAATGCGGGTTGCCGTCCGACGCGGTGTCGGCGGGCAGGGCGTCCGCGGAGCGCTGGTAGAGCCGCACGAAGTCGGCGATCGTCAGCGTCTCGCCGCGGCGGGCCGGGTCGATGCTGGCGGCCAGCAGCCGGGATGCGGACTCGTTGCCAGAACCGGCCCACTCCAGGAAGGCGTTGCGGGCGGTCTTGCGGCGCTGGGCGAATCCGATGTCGATCAGGTTGAACACCTTCTCGCGGAAGTCGTCGGCGGTGGGCCAGGCGAAGGTCTCGTAGCGATCGATGCGGACCAGCCCCGAGTAGACCCGCGGGATCGGCCAGAACACCGTCGGCGACACCATGCCGTAGCGGCGGACCTTGCCGAAGAACCGCACCTTGACGCTGGGCACGCCGTACTCCTTGCCGCCGGGCTCGGCGGCAAGCCGCTCGGCGACCTCGGCCTGCACCATCACCATCACGGTGCGGATGGAGGGGAATTCGGCAAGCAGGTGCAACAGTGCCGGCACGGCGATGTTGTACGGCAGGTTCGCCACCACCGCGGTTGGCGGCTCGGGCAGATCGGCCTGTTTGATGCCGAGGATGTCGCGGTTGAGCACGGTCAGCCGATGGATCTCGCTGTGCGAGTGCTCGGCGACGGTCTTGGGCAGTCTCTGGGCCAGTACCGGGTCGATCTCGATGGCGGTCACCCGCGAGCCGCGGTCGAGCAGCGCCAGCGTCAGCGACCCCAGACCGGGGCCCACCTCGAGGACGTGATCCTGCTTGTTGACGCCGGAGGCCGAGACGATCCGGCGCACCGTGTTGGCGTCGTGCACGAAATTCTGGCCCAGCGATTTGCGGGGCTTGAAGTCGAGCTCTTTGGCCAGGTTGCGGATCTCAGTGCGCCCAAGAAGGCGGATGGTCATCCTGCCCCCCTTCCGCACACGGGCCACGCCCCCCAACCCTGTCGCTGCTGTGTCACCGTAGCAATGGCGATCTGCTCTTCTC
>CAZHUU010000118.1:13320-15387 GCA_964535335.1 uncultured Mycobacterium sp. | reverse complement strand
TGCTGGACGGCCATGTTGCCGGTCAGCGCGCCGAGGGCGTTGACGAAGTCCATGTCGTGCAGCTGGCTCCACAGCACCTCAGCGCCGCGACGGGCCAGGGTGTGCTCCTCGACGACACTGCCCTGCAGCGCGACGACGTCGGCCGGGGTGTAGGTGCGGGTGATGCCCTTCCACCGGGGGCTGGTGTCCCAGTCGCGCTGGATCTGTTCGGGGGTCTTCGGCTTGCCAACGTTGGACATCCGGCTGCTCCTTCTCGTCACCGTTGACGGCAACTCGCTTGTTAACGTCAACGCAGTTTCAATGATGTGCTTGCACGAGCATGCCCCGCCGTATCAGTGCACTTCAAGCCGCCGTTGCTGCCAATTTTCGCCAAGACGGCACCAAACTTTGCAAACTTTGCGAAGGTGACGGAATCCTTGACCGGTTCAGAAGTTACCGTCCGGTAGCGACTTTTCGCTGGTCAGTACGCTCGTACTGTTTACCGGTTGGTTTCAGAGCGGAAAGATCGACGCGACCGCTTTCACCTCGTCGCCGACGACGTATGTGAGCGTTCTAACAGTGCGATCGACCAGTTCCGGACCGAACTTGTCGGTGGATCCGGGCGGATACACATGGAGCAGGATCTCCAGCTTGTCGCCGAACGCCACCGGGAGGTCGTGCTCGATGGTCACCCGCAGTGGCGCCTCGAACAGTTCGGGGTAGTCGGCCAGGAACTCCTCGACGACCTTCCAGTACACCGAGTTGTTGACGTGATCGAACAGGTCGATGTCGCTGACCCGGATCGGGAAGTCCCGGATCTCGTTGGCGTCGGCGCGGGACCCGGCGGACAGGTAGGCCTTCCAGCGCAACCGGTTGACGTCGGTGGTGCGCTGCAGGGCCTCCATGAAGTCGTCGGAGATCCGGGCCGGCCCCTGCGTCTCGCGGTTGATGTTGATCCAGAAGGCCTCGGATTCGATCAGCCCGCCCTTGCGGCCGTCGATCCGGACCCGCATCTCGCACCAGCGGTTCGAGGTGCCCGAGCACCAGCGCCGCATCCGCAGCATGTCCTGGAACTCGATCGGGCGGACGAGGTCGACCATCGTGCGGCGCACGATCCACAGCGGGTGCGTCTCCTCGTGGCCCATCTCGCGGAGCTGGTCCTGACCGATGTCCTGAATGTGGCGGCAGGCGGCGTCGAGCCGAAGACGCCCGACCCGGTCGATGTCTCCGACCCGCAGCGGCCATTGCCGATCGAAGACATCGGGGTGCGGGTCGGGGACCGGCATCAGCACCTTTGCCAAACCGCCGGCGGCGCCGCCCATGTCGCTGCTCATACCTCTCCCGTGCACGCTGACCCTGGATGCGATCATGCCAAAGGCCCTCGTGAAAGCCAACCGTCCCCAACCTTGCGAACGATGCGAAGTAGGCCTTGGCAGAAGGCCGTACGCTGGACGGGTGGCCAAGACGTTCGTCGGCTCCCGGGTGCGACAGCTGCGCAGCGAACGGGGATTCAGCCAGGCCGCACTCGCGCAGATGCTGGAGATCTCGCCCAGCTACCTCAACCAGATCGAGCACGACGCCCGGCCGCTGACGGTCGCGGTGCTGCTGCGGATCACCGAGGTGTTCGGGGTGGACGCCACCTTCTTCGCCTCCCAGGACGACACCCGGCTGGTCGCCGAACTGCGCGAGGTGACGATGGACCGCGACCTCGGCCTCGAGGTCGATATGACCGAGGTCGCCGATATCGTCGCCGGCCATCCCGCCATCGCCCGGGCGATGGTGAACCTGCACCGGCGCTACCGGATCACCACCGCCCAGTTGGCCGAGGCCACCGAGGACCGGTTCAGTGACGGCAGCGGAACCGGCGCGATCACCATGCCGCACGAGGAGGTCCGCGACTTCTTCTACCAGCGGCAGAACTACCTGCACGAACTCGACACCGCCGCCGAGGACCTGACGGTCCGGATGCGGATGCACCGCGCCGAGTTGGCCCGCGAACTGTCCGACCGCCTCACCATGGTGCACGGGGTGCACATCATCCGCCGGGCGGATCTGGGCGACACCGTGCTGCACCGCTACGACCCGGTG
>CAZHUU010000118.1:0-13310 GCA_964535335.1 uncultured Mycobacterium sp. | reverse complement strand
GCGCTACCCAAACACCGCGCTGCTGTTCGTCGAGTTCGACGCCGAGCAATTCACCAACATCCCGGCCGTCACGGTGAAGTGCAAGGCCCGCCGCTGGCAGGTGCCGAGCAACTACGACCCGGTGGCGCGCACCTTGGAGATCAGCAACCAGCTCTCGTCGGGCCAGCAGGTCTTCAAGATGGCCACCGAGCTGGCCTACCTCGAGTTCGGCGATCTGATCGACGCCCAGGTCGAGGAGGGCAAGTTCACCAGCGAGGCCGCCCGACGGCTGGCACGGCTGGGACTGGCCGGCTACTTCGCCGCCGCCACCGTGCTGCCCTACCGGCAGTTCCACGGCACGAGCGAGAAGTTCCGCTACGACATCGAACGGCTCTCGGCGTTCTACCAGGTGAGCTACGAGACCATCTGCCACCGGCTCTCCACACTGCAGCGGCCCTCGATGCGCGGTGTGCCGTTCTCGTTCGTCCGGGTGGATCGGGCGGGCAACATGTCAAAGCGGCAGTCCGCCACCGGCTTTCACTTCTCATCCTCGGGCGGCACCTGCCCGCTGTGGAACGTCTACGAGACGTTCGCCAACCCGGGCAAGATCCTGGTGCAGATCGCCCAGATGCCGGACGGGCGCAACTACATGTGGGTGGCCCGTACCATCGAGCGCCGGGCGTCGCGGTACGGACAACCGGGGAAGACCTTCGCCATCGGGCTGGGCTGCGAGATCCGGCACGCCAACCGGCTGGTGTACTCCGAGGGCCTGGACCTGTCGTCGGACAGCGCGACCCCGATCGGCGCCGGGTGCCGGGTGTGCGAACGTGACAACTGCCCGCAGCGGGCGTTCCCGGCGCTGGGCCGGGCGCTCGACATCGACGAGCACCGCAGCACGGTGTCGCCCTACCTGGTCAAGGAGTCGTGATGACGCAACGCATTCCACCGGCGACCCGCCGTGACCTGGGGCTGATCAACTGGGTGATCGCCAAGGTCGCGGCCCGCCTCATCCGGGCCCCGGAGTTCCACCTGGTGACCACCCTGGGGCGGAACCGGCTGCTACTGCCCGGTTTCGTCGCCTATTCCCTGCCGCTGCTCAAGTGGGGCAAGCTGTCGCTGCAGGACAAGGAGTTGGTCATCCTTCGGGTGGGTCATCTGCGCAACTCGGAGTACGAGCTGCAGCAGCACCGCCGGTTGGCGCGCACCCGGGGTCTCGATGATGCGTTGCAGGCCAAGATCTTCGCCGGCCCGGATGCCGAGGGGCTGACCGACCGGCAACGCACGCTGTTGGTGGCGGTGGACGAGTTGATCAACGACCGCGATCTCTGCGACACCACCTTCGCGGCCTTGTCCCGGCACCTGAGCCGCCCGCAGATCATCGAATTCTGCGCGCTGGCAACCAATTACGATGCGATCGCGGCGATGCTGGCGGCGTTGCGGGTCCCGATGGACTTCCCGGACTAGCCGCCGACGCCTACAGGTAGGTCACGCCCAACACGACGAGGGTGAAGATCACCGGCGAAATCGGCAGGCAGCCAAGGAAAGCCGCCCACACCAGACGCTTGCGCTGATACATCTGCCAGGCCCGATAGCCCACCGCGCCGGCGGCGGCGAAGATCAGCACGGCCAACACCAACACCCAGAAGTTGACCCGGTAGGCCGACGTCGCGATCGAGATGCCGATCAACCAGAGGATGTGGCCGATGACGAACCCGCCGATACCGGCGACGACGGCCTCGGTGACCTTGGCGGGACTCAAAAGTTGATCATGTGGCCGGCGAGGCCGTGGAAGCATTCCTGGAGCGCCTCCGACAGCGTCGGGTGGGTGTGCACGTTGCGGGTCAATTCGTTGACGGTGAGGTCCCACTTCTGCGCCAGGGTCAGTTCCGGCAGCAGTTCGGAGACGTCGGGGCCGATCAGGTGGGCGCCGAGCAACTCGCCGTACTTGCCGTCGGCGATCACCTTGACGAATCCGGTCGGGTCGGCCAGGCCGTGCGCCTTGCCGTTGGCGGTGAACGGGAACTTGGCCACCTTGACGTCGTAGCCCTCCGCACGGGCCTGCTCCTCGGTCAGACCGAAGCTGGCCACCTGCGGCTGGCAGAACGTCGCGCGCGGCATCATCCGGTAGTCGCCCAGCGGCAGGGTCTCGGCGCCGGCGATGGTCTCGGCGGCCACCACGCCCATCGCCTCGGCGACGTGGGCAAGTTGCAGCTTGCCGGTGACGTCACCGATGCCGTAGATGTGCGGCACGTTGGTGCGCATGTAGTCGTCGATGCCGATGGCACGACGCTCGGTGAGTTGCACACCCGCCGCGTCCAGGCCGTAGCCGTCGACGTTGGGGGCGAAGCCGATGGCCTGCATCACCTTGTCGGCCTTGATCTGCTCGGTCTTGCCATCCTTGCTGACCGTGACCGTCACCTGGTCGCCATCGTCGTCGATGGAATCGACCTTGGTGCCGGTGAGGATCTTGACGCCCAGCTTCTTGTACTGCTTCTCGATCTCTTTGGAGACCTCGGCGTCCTCGTTCGGCAGTGCCCGCGGCAGGAACTCGACGATGGTGACGTCCACGCCGTAGTTCTTCATCACGTAGGCGAACTCCATGCCGATGGCGCCGGCACCGGCGATGACGATCGAGCTCGGCAGGTCGCGGGACAGGATCTGCTCCTCGTAGGTCACCACGTTCTTCGACAGCCCGGTGCCGGGCACCAGCCGGGTGCTGCTGCCGGTGGCGATGATGGCGTTGTCGAAGGTGACGGTCTCGGTCCCACCCTCGTTGAGCCGGACCGAGATGGTGTGGTCGTCGGTGAAGACGCCGTAGCCGTTGATCTCGGTGATCTTGTTCTTCTTCATCAGGAAGTGCACGCCGGCCACCCGGCCTTCGGCGACCTTGCGGCTGCGGTCGAAGGCGGCCCCGTAGTCGAAGGTGGCCTCGCCGCTGATCCCGAAGGTCTGGGCGTCCTTGGTGAAGATGTGCGCCAGTTCCGCGTTGCGCAGCAACGCCTTCGACGGGATACAGCCCACGTTGAGGCACACCCCGCCCCAGTACTTGGGTTCGATGATGGCGGTGTTCAGGCCGAGTTGGGCCGCGCGGATCGCCGCGACGTATCCGCCGGGGCCCGCTCCGAGAACGACGACGTCATAGTGAGTCACGCTCGCTACCCTAGCTTCAGCCGACTGCCGGGCGCGCGATCCATTCGAAGTAATAGGCGCCGTGCAGCGCGGCGGCGGCGAGCATCGAGGGCAGCGGCGCCGACATCAGCGCGATCGCCAGCGCGGTCACCGGCGGCCTGCGCTGCGCCATCGAGGTCAGCAGGGCCCCCACCGTGCAGACGATCAGGTACATCAGGACGGCGAACACCGGCGCCGTCTTGTGCAGCGACGTGTACCACCAGAAGTAGAAGCCCAGCCCGGCGGCCGCGGCCAGAATCCACACCGCGGCGACGATGAACGTGAATTGCCAGCGCTTGACGTGCGGGAACGAGGCGGGCAGCTCGGCGGGCTTGGCGGGCACCACGACGGGTTCGGCGTGGCCGTTGACCGGGTGCAGGAACGCATCGGGGTCGATGGTGTCCACGCCGGCGAAGCCCAGCGGACGCAGCGGACCGGGATGCGGACCGGTGTCGAAGATCGGCGCGTGATGCGGCTCCGTCGAGGGCAGCGAGGTCCGCTCAGCCACCGGAGGCCACCTGGATCACGAGCAGCACACCCAGCCAGCCGGGGGCGATGGCGAGAATGAACGCTCCCAGTGCGGTGGCCCAGCTTCGGCGCGACAGCAGGATGACCAGCATCCCGATCGCGCTGGGCACCCCGACGACCAGTCCGACCACGAGGTCGGGACGGACTTTGGCGGTGACGGCGACGGTGGCCAGCAGCGCGGCCACTTGACCGGTCGCACAACCGATCAGCAATGCACTTGTGAGCAGCCATGCCCGAGGCAGGGGTATCACCCCATTGACGATACGTGCCCGCAGCCGGACTACGGCTTAACGACTTCGGCGCGCCGACCAGGGATTGTGCAGGCGTCGGACGCCTCCGCCACCACCGAACCGTCCTGCCCGGGCGGTCGCACGCCCCGCTCGTAGTCCGCCCCGGTCACCGGTGGTGCGATGGCCAGCAACGCGTTCTCGGCGTCGGTGAACGCCCGGCCACGGCTCAGGAAACGGACACCGTGCGGGCTCTCGAGGCTGAACCCGCCGCCCCGGCCGGGCACCACGTCGATGACGAGCTGGGTGTGCTTCCACGTCTCGAACTGCGGGCCGGAGATCCACACCGGCACGCCCTCGAGAATGCCCAGCAGCACGTCGCGGTCGCCGACGATGAACTCGCCGTCCGGGTAACACATCGGCGACGAGCCGTCGCAGCAGCCGCCGGACTGATGGAACATCAAAGGTCCGTGCCGTTCCTGCAGGCGATTCAGGAGGTCGGCCGCCGCGGCGGTGATCAGCGTCCGGGGCGGCGCCTGCGTCACGCCCATCCGATGACTCCCGTGCTGTTCGAGGCGGTGTAACTCAGCTCACACTACCGCCGTGACCACAATGGCAGCCATGGCCGATGACCCGTACCTGTGGCTGGAGGACATCGCCGGCGACGATGCGTTGGACTGGGTCCGCCGGCACAACGAGCCGACCATCGCCGAGTTTCGCGACGAGCGGTTCGAGCAACTGCGGACCGAAGCCCTCGACGTCCTGGACACCGACGCCCGCATTCCCTATGTGCGGCGGCGCGGCGAGTACCTGTACAACTTCTGGCGCGACGCGGCGAACCCGCGCGGCCTGTGGCGGCGGACCACGCCGGCGCAGTACCGATCCGAGGAACCGGACTGGGACGTCCTCATCGACGTCGACGAACTCGCCCGGGCCGACGACGAGAACTGGGTGTGGGCCGGCGCCGACGTGATCGAACCGGGACACACCCGCGCGCTGATCAGCCTGTCGCGCGGCGGCTCGGATGCGGCGATCGTTCGCGAATTCGACATGGCGACACGGGCATTCGTGTCCGGCGGGTTCGAACTCCCGGAGGCCAAGTCACAGGTCGCCTGGGAGGACCACGACACCGTGCTGGTCGGCACGGACTTCGGTCCCGGCTCGATGACGGAGTCGGGGTATCCGCGGGTGGTCAAGCGCTGGCGGCGCGGCCGGCCGTTGTCCGAGGCGGCGACGGTGTTCTCCGGTCCGGTCACCGACGTGATCGTGTCGGCATCGGTGGACCGCACACCCGGGTACGAGCGCACCCTGGTGCATCGGGCGGTCGACTTCTTCAACGATCAGGTCTTTCAGCTGCGCGCGGGTGAACTGGTGCGGATCGACGCACCCACCGACGCGTCGTTGTCGGTACATCGCGACTGGCTGCTGATCGAGCTCCGCACCGACTGGTACACCGGCACGGCGCAGTACCGGGCCGGCTCGCTGCTGGCCGCGCACTACGAGCAATTCCTCGACGGCACAGCCGATCTCACCGTCGTCTTCGAGCCCGACGAGCACACCTGCCTGCATCAGTACGCCTGGACGCTGGAGAAGTTGCTGATGGTCACCCTCGTCGACGTCGCGAGCCGGGTGGAGGTCGTCACGCCCGGCGACTGGACCCGCGAACCGGTGCCCGGCCTGCCGGCGGGCACCGACAGCACCGTCATCGCCGCCGCCGACCACACCGGGGACGAGGTCTTCCTCGATTCGAGTGGCTTCCTGACCCCGTCGCGGTTGCTGCACGGTGTCGCCGGCGGCGAGCTCACCGAGATCAAGCGGGCGCCGTCGTTCTTCGATGCGGCGGATCTCGAGGTGGCGCAGCATTTCGCGACGTCCGACGACGGGACGGCGGTGCCGTATTTCGTGGTGCGGCACCGCCACGACCGGTCCCCGCGCCCGACGCTACTGGGTGGATACGGTGGCTTCGAGGTGTCCCGGACACCGGGTTACGACGGGATCCTGGGGCAGTTGTGGCTGTCCCGCGGCGGCACCTACGTGTTGGCCAACATCCGTGGCGGCGGTGAGTACGGCCCGGGCTGGCACACCCAGGCCATGCGCGAGGGCAGGCACAAGGTGGCCGAGGATTTCGCCGCCGTGGCGCGCGACCTGGTCGACCGGGGCATCACCACGGTGCCCCAACTCGGCGCGCAGGGCGGCAGCAACGGTGGGCTGCTGATGGGCATCATGCTGACGAAGTACCCGGAGCATTTCGGTGCGCTGGTGTGCCAGGTGCCCCTGCTGGACATGAAGCGCTTCCACCTGCTGCTGGCCGGGGCCTCCTGGGTGGCCGAGTACGGTGACCCGGACGATCCCGAGGACTGGGAGTTCATCGCGGAATACTCTCCCTACCAACATGTCTCGGATGATCCGCGTTATCCCCCGGTGCTGATCACCACCTCGACCCGCGACGACCGCGTCCATCCCGGCCACGCCCGCAAGATGACGGCCGCGCTGGAAGCCGCGGGGCAACGGGTCTGGTACTACGAGAACATCGAGGGCGGCCACGCCGGCGCGGCAGACAACGCGCAGACCGCCTTCAAGTCGGCGCTGAGCTACTCGTTCCTGCACCACATGCTGGGCTGACCGGCGATCGGCCGGCACCCCTCTTGACCCTGGCCGCCGTCCTCAACTTCACTGCGGTGATGGACGCCAACCACGAATACGAAACCCTGCTCTACCGCACCGACGGCCCGATCGCCACCATCACCCTGAACCGGCCGGAGCAGCTCAACACCATCGTGCCGCCGATGCCGGACGAGATCGAGACTGCCATCGGTGTCGCCGAACGGGACGTGGCCGTCAAGGTCATCGTGCTGCGCGGTGCCGGCCGCGCCTTCTCGGCGGGCTACGACTTCGGCGGCGGCTTCCAGCACTGGGGCGAGGCGATGATGACCGAGGGACGCTGGGACCCGGGTAAGGACTTCGCGATGGTCTCGGCGCGGGAAACCGGGCCGACCCAGAAGTTCATGGCGATCTGGCGGGCCTCCAAACCGGTCATCGCGCAGGTTCACGGCTGGTGCGTCGGTGGGGCCAGTGACTACGCGCTGTGTGCCGACCTGGTGATCGCCAGTACGGACGCGGTGATCGGCACCCCGTACAGCCGGATGTGGGGTGCCTACCTGACCGGGATGTGGCTCTATCGGCTGAGTTTGAGCAAGGTCAAGTGGCATTCGTTGACCGGCCGGCCGTTGACCGGCAGCCAGGCCGCGGAGGTCGAACTGATCAACGAGGCGGTGCCGTTCGCCGAACTCGAGGGCCGGGTGCGCGAGGTCGCGACCGAGTTGGCGCGAATTCCGTTGTCGCAGTTACGTGCTCAGAAGCTGATTGTCAACCAGGCCTACGAGAACATGGGGTTGGCGAGCACCCAGACGCTGGGCGGCATCCTCGACGGTCTGATGCGCAACACCCCCGACGCCCTGGAGTTCATCGAGACGGCCGAGACGCAGGGTGTCCGCGCGGCGATCGAGCGGCGCGACGGGCCCTGGGGCGACTACAGTCAGGCCCCGCCGGACCAGCGTCCCGACCCGGCGCACATCATCATCCCTTAGCCCGTCGGCGTTTTCGCCAGGCTGGCCAGCAGCGACACGATGACCCCGATGATCACCAGCCCGCCGCCGACGATCAGCGTGATGTTGAGCCACTGGTGCATGCCGGCCTCGGCCGTGCCCACCATCACATCGGCGATCCGGCGGACCTGGCCGGTGGTGTTGTTCAGCGCGTCGTCGACGTAGCGCTTGCCGAATTCGATTCCGGCCCAACCAGCGGCCCCGACCAGCAGCCCGGACACCCCCAGCGCCGCCAGTGCCTTGCCGCGGCTGCGGGCGGCGAACAGCGTCAGCAGGGCGAACACCCCGGTCAGCACCGCAAGGCCGATGCTGACCCACGGCCCCCAGGTGGCCAGCGGTCGTAGCCGGCCGGGCCGCAGACCCTGCGGGGCGTTGTCGGTCAACGGAACCGAGAGCGTGGATGGCGGCTCGATGCCGAATGCCTTGAACGTGTTGCGAAATGACGAGTCGGCCAGCATCGGGGCCAGGTCGAGCTGCCAGCGGCCCGCGGCGTCGGTGCCCTGCACCGCGTTGCTGAACAGCCAGCGGTGCGCCAGCCGGTTCACCTGCGCGAACTGACCGGGAAACGACGCGCTGCCGGTGTAGAGCGACGCCGCCCTGACGAGTTCGTCGGTGCCGACGACGTCGTAGCCGGAACCGGCGACCACCGTCTTGAGCTGGCCGCCGATCTCGGTGGCCATGGCGTCCTGCAACTGGGTCGTGCCCGCGGACTTCTGCGCCAGGGCCGCGAAGCCGTCCTCGTCGACGAGATGCTGTTGGGCCCAGGCGGCGGGAACGGCGGCCGCCAGCAGCACGGTGGTGACGAGCCACAGCAGCGTCGTCACCACGAACCGCACGCGTCCTCCTCGGCGGGGACGCGCGGCTCAATCCGAGTGAGAGGTGGCGCGGCCCACGATCAACGGGTCGGGATGCCCGACCACTCCATGGTCCTTGATGTCGTACTCGAACTTACTCAGGACATGCCGCATCGCGTTGATCCGGGCGCGCTTCCTGTCGTTGCGCGGGATGCGGGATCGCGGCCGCCAGGCACACCAGCGAGGTGCCCAACAGCACGCCGCCGACCGTGTCGGTGAAGTAGTGGTAGGTGACGGCCTGACCGAGGACCCCCAGCAGCGCCCATGCCACCGCCGCCGCCACCAACCACGCCTGCGCGCCGACGACGAGGATGGCCATGCCCAGCACGACCACCATCAGCGTGGTGTGCCCGCTCGGGTAGGCCAGCGCGTCACCCTTCCACCGGCCGAAGAGCCGCTTGCCCAGCCGCGCCGACTCGACGGCCAGTGCCGGGGTCAGCACCGTCAGCAGGGCCGCCGGCCAGCGCCGCCGGTACAGCGCGAACGCCACGGTGGCCACCAGGATCAGCCCGACCGGGCGGTAGTCGGTGAAGAGCAGCAGCCAGCGCACGGCACTCCCGTGGCCGCGCTGGAACCAGTCGTCGACCGGTGTCGAGCCGTGGCCGACGGCCCAGCCCAGCAGCACCAGCAACGGCAGGGCCACGACGGGCCACCACCGGATCGCCTTCTCGGTCAGAGCGCGATGCCCCGGATGTAGGCGGCCTGACCGAGATGCTGGGCGCAGTCGTCGATGATGCTGACCAGCCGGGCGCTCGCGGTCACCGGCGGGTCCCAGTTGGTGTCGACGACGCGGGCCAGCTCCTGTGGGGTGACGCCGGCCAGATACTCCAGCGTTGCCTTGTGCACGGCGTGGTAGTAGCCGGCCAGCAGATCCGCCGGGGCGCGCACCTTGCCGACGTCCTCGGCCGACATGCCGTAGCCGTGCGCATCCCGGGGCAGGTCCAGGCTGAAGCTGTCCACCCAGCCGCCGCTGAACCACACCTGCTCGGTGCCCGCGATGTGCGCCACCTGGGCGTCCTGGATGCGGGCGCTGTGCCAGATCAGCCAGTCGATGCTGTTGGCGGTCGGGGTGGGCCGGAAGAGCGACACCTCCTCGGTGAGGTCGTCGGTGAGGTCGTCGACGTGCTCGATGAGGCGGGTGAACGCGTCGCGCAGCAGCTCGCGGGCGGCGGTTGCATCGGAGTCGGCCATGGACCTGACGCTACGCGGAGTTGGTGGGCGTCTGGGCCGCGGGCTGGGCGCCGTGGAAGACGGCCTCGATGTTGTTGCCGTCGGGGTCGCGCACGAACGCGCCGTAGTAGCCGGGGTGATACTCCGGCCACAGCCGCGGCGCGTGCAGCGACTCGGCGCCGAGTCCCAGCGCGGTGTCGTAGAACGCGTCGACGGCGCCGGAGTCGGCGGCGGCGAAGGCGACGTGGATCTCGCGGTTGGGACCCATGCCGGCGCCGTCGGCGATCCAGAACGCGGGATGGCCGTCGCGGCCGTAGCCGATCGCCGGGCCGACATCCATGACCCGCAGATAGCCCAGGACGGCGAGCACCCGGTCGTAGAACTCCTGCGATCGGGCGTAGTCGGAGCAGTTGATTCCGAAGTGATCGATCACAGCCTCCATCGTGACAGGGTTTCCGACGTAATCTCGTTCCATGAGCTATGACCTGGTCATCCGCAACGGCACCATCGTCGACGGCCTGGGCGGCGAACCATACGTCGGCGACGTGGCCATCTCCGACGGTGTCATCGTGGCGCTCGGCACGGCCGAGGGGACCGGCGCGACGGAGATCGACGCCACCGGGCTGCTCGTCACCCCCGGGTTCGTCGACCTGCACACCCACTACGACGGTCAGGCGATCTGGTCGGACCGGCTCTCGCCGTCGTCGTCGCACGGGGTCACCACCGCGCTGATGGGCAACTGCGGCGTGGGGTTCGCGCCGTGCCGGGCCGAGGACCACGACGTGCTGGTCGACGTGATGGCCGGGGTGGAGGACATCCCGGGCGTCGTGATGACCAACGGCCTGCCCTGGGATTGGGAGACCTTCCCGCAGTACCTCGACGCCCTGGACTCGCGCCGGCGGGACATCGACGTGGCGGCCTACCTGCCGCACTCGCCGCTGCGGGTGTACGTGATGGGCCAGCGCGGCGCCGACCGCGAGCCGGCCACCCCCGAGGACCTGGCCCTGATGCGCAAGCTGGCCGCCGAGGCCATCGAGGTCGGGGCGCTGGGCGTGGCGTCCTCCCGGTTCGCCTTCCACAAGACCGGCAGCGGTGCGCCGATCCCGAGCTACGACGCCGGCTACGAGGAGATCGCCGCGATCGCCGCGGGGGTGGCCGACGCGGGCGGCGGGCTGATGCAGTTCATCCCCGATATCCCGGCCGGCGGCTACGAGAACGTGCTGCAGAAGGTGTTCGAGGCGGCCACCGATGCGGGCCTTCCGGTGACCTTCTCGCTGACACCCGGCAACGGCGGCGATGCGGTGTGGGCCAGCGCGGTCAACTTGATCGAGAAGTTCAACTCGGCCGGCGGGGACATCACCGCCCAGGTCTATCCGCGGCCGATCGGGTTGGTGATCGGCCTGGAGCTGACCGCCAATCCGTTCGTGCTGTACCCGAGCTACCAGGAGATCGCGGATCTGCCACTGGCCCAACGGGTTGCGGAGATGCGTAAGCCCGAGGTGCGGGCGCGCATCCTGGCCGATACGCCGGGAGAGGGGCATCCGTTCATGTACCTGGCGCAGGCGTGGCAGTGGATCTTCCCGCTGAACGACCCGCCCAACTACGAACCCGACGCGGGCGACAGCGTGCTGGCGCGGGCGCAGGCCCGCGGGGTGAGCCCGGCCGAGGAGGCCTACGACCGGCTGCTCGACGACGACGGGCACGCGATGATGTTCGTGGCGTTGAGTAACTTCGCGAACAACTCGCTGGACACCATCGGCGAACTGATCCGCCGCGACGATGTGGTGCTCGGCCTGGGCGACGGTGGCGCGCATTACGGAATGATCTGCGACGCAAGCTATCCCACCTTCATGCTGGCGCACTGGGCGCGCGACCGCGCGGGGGCCCGGCTGGGCGTTCCGGAGGCGATCCGGATGCTGACGTCGGTGCCGGCCCGGGTGGCGGGGCTGTCGGACCGCGGGCGAATCGCGTTGGGCTACAAGGGTGATGTCAACGTCATCGACCACGCGGGGCTGACGCTGCACAAGCCGGTGATCGTGCACGACCTGCCGGGCGGCGGGCGCCGGCTCGATCAGACCGCCGACGGCTATGTGGCGACGATCGTCTCCGGTGAGGTGATCGCCGAGAACGGGGTGCCGACCTCCGCCCGGCCGGGCAAGCTGATCCGCGGCCGCCAGGCTGCACCGGTCTCGTGAGCGTTCCGGTCGACGTCGGGCAGCTCGCCGAGGCGTTGTCCGACTTCACCTTCGCCTACCTGATCACCGTGGGTGACGATTTCCATGCGCACACCGTCGCGGTCGACCCGGTGCTGGCCGACGGCCGGTTCGAGGTCGGCGGTGTCGGGCGCAGCACCCGGCGTAATGCGGGCGCGCACGACGGGGTGACGCTGGTGTGGCCACCGGCCGAGCCGGGCGGCTACTCGCTGATCGTCGACGGCAGGGTGTCCTCGGTGTCGGACGATGCGCCCTTGGTCGTGGTGCCCGCCCGCGCGGTGCTGCACCGCAAGGCGACGCCGGACTCGCCGCCGACGCGCACCGGGTGCGCCGACGACTGCCTGCCACTCTGACGCTGTCGCGCCCACCCCACCCCACCCCACCCCACCCCGAGTGTGCGGTTTCATACGGAACGCGCCGGGCCAGGCGTATGAGGATGCACAGTCACCACGTCTGCGGGCATCCGCGCGCCAGAAGTGCCGCCCCCGCACGCTCGAGAACCAAGCGCGGGCTGTTGTGCAACATGTCACCGCTGACACGGATAACCACCCATCCAAGCTCCGGAAGCCTGGCATAACGCTCGATATCCTTGCTTCGTTGTCTCGGGTCGGTCCAGTGATGGGCGCCGTCGAAGTCGACACCCACGCGCCAATGCGGCCAGCCCATGTCCAGTCTCGCCACTACGAAACCATCGTCATCGAACACCCGGATCTGCGTCTGCGGGTGGGGAAAGCCGTTGCGAATCAGTAGGAGTCGGGTGAGCGTCTCGTAAGGGGACTCGGACCCGCCGTCGACCACGTCGAGCACTTTGCGCAACTGCCGCAGTCCTCGCACGCCGGGGTGGCTCGCCGCGACCGCGTGGACATCGTCTGTCTTGATGTCGGTCGCGTTCATCAAGGCGTCGATGCGTTGTACCGCTGATGTGAAGTCGAGCCGTCGGGCGAGGTCGAACGCCGTGCGGGCCCGCGTGGTGACGAGCATGCCGCCGGCGGATTGAACCTCGCCGGGCAGCAGCTTGTCGTGACGAACGCTGATGCGGGTCGGCGGCCGACGGTTGTCATGTACCAGCTCGGCCGGTGTATCGGCGTCAATCCACTTGGCGCCCAGAACCGCTGATGCCGACAGGCCTGCAACCACACCGCGGCGGCCTGACCACAGCCATGCCGCCCGCGCACGCTCCACGGTCCCGATCTCCACACCGCGAGGCGCCCACACCCCCGGATAGATGGCAGTGTGGAACCGCCTGAGTTCGCGAAATGTCAGAGCGTGCGCGTCCAACGCCTCGGCCGCCAAGAACGGCCATGGGATGGTGCGCATGCCCGAACACTGGCATCGAAGTCCGGCCGGCCGCTTCCGTCATCCACAGCACGTCCGCGAATGTGCAACCTCATACGCCAGGCGCGGCGTGTTGCGGATGAAATCGCACACTCGGCGGAACTAGTCAGGGCAACGAAAAAGCCCGGCCCCCAAGGGAGCCGGGCTCTTCCGTTGGACAGACTTAGAAGTCCATGCCGCCCATGCCACCGGTCGGGTCGCCCGCGGGTGCGGCGGCCTTCTCCGGCTTGT
>CAZHUU010000117.1:0-15427 GCA_964535335.1 uncultured Mycobacterium sp. | reverse complement strand
GCCTCGCAGCGGCCGCCCTTGACGTTGAAGGAGAACCGGCCGGGCTGGTAGCCGCGCACCTTCGCCTCGGTGGTGGCGGCGAACAGGCTGCGAATCTTGTCGAACACCCCGGTGTAGGTGGCCGGATTGGAGCGCGGGGTCCGGCCGATCGGTGACTGGTCGACCCGGACCAGCTTGTCGACGTGGTCGAGGCCGGTCACCCGGGTATGTCGCCCGGGCACCAGGCGCGCGCCGTTGAGCTTGTTGGCCAGCACCGTGGCCAGGATGTCGTTGACCAGCGTCGACTTTCCGGACCCGGAGACACCGGTCACCGCGGTCAGCACCCCGAGCGGGAAGGCGACGTCGATGTCGTGCAGGTTGTGTTCGCGGGCCCCGATCACAGTGAGCTGCCGGCGCCGGTCGATCGGTCGCCGGATGGCGGGCAACTCGATGCTGAGCTTGCCGGACAGGTAGGCGCCGGTGATCGAGTCGGGATTGCGCAACAGATCGGCGTAGGGCCCGCTGTGCACCACCCGGCCCCCGTGCTCGCCGGCCGCCGGGCCGATGTCGACCACCCAGTCAGAGTGCGCGATGGTGTCCTCGTCGTGCTCGACGACGATCAGCGTGTTGCCGAGATCTCTGAGCCGCGTGAGGGTTTCGATCAGCCGGCGGTTGTCCCGCTGATGCAGACCGATCGAGGGCTCGTCGAGCACGTACAACACGCCCACCAGACCGGAACCGATCTGGGTGGCGAGCCGGATGCGTTGCGCCTCACCGCCGGACAGCGTGCCCGCCGCGCGGGACAGCGACAGATACTCAAGTCCGACGTCGAGCAGGAAGCCCAGTCGGGACTGCACCTCCTTGAGGACCTGACCGGCGATGGCCTGTTCGCGCGGGCCCAGGGTCAGCTCGTTGAGGAACTCCGAGCAGTCGGCGATGGACAGTTCGCAGACCTCGGCGATCGACATCGTGCCGCGCTCCCCCGCGGCCAGGGTCACCGCGAGGATCTCCGGCTTGAGCCGCGTGCCCTCGCACACCGGGCACGGCACGTCGCGCATGAATCCCTCGTAGCGCTCCTTCATCTGCTCGGACTCGGTCTGATCCATCCGCCGCTGTAGGAAGGCCATCACGCCTTCGAAGTCGGCGTAGTAGGACCGGGTCCGGCCGTAGCGGTTGCGGTAGCGGACGTGCACCTGCTCGTCGCAGCCCTCCAGAATCGCCTTGCGCGCCTTGAGCGGGAGTTTGCGCCACGGGGTGTCGACGTCGAAGCCGAGCGTCTCGCCCAGCCCAGCCATCATCCGGGTGAAGTACTCGGCGTTGTGGCCCATCGACCACGGCGCCACCGCGCCCTCGGCGAGGGTCAGGTCCGGGTCGGGCACCACCAGTTCGGGGTCGACCTCCTTGCGGATGCCCAGGCCGCTGCACTCCGGACACGCCCCGTAGGGCGAGTTGAACGAGAACGATCGGGGCTCGAGGTCGTCGACGGCCAGCGGGTGCCCGTTGGGGCAGGCCAGCTTCTCGGAGAATCGCTGCTCACGGTGCGGGTGGTCGTCCTCCCGGTCGACGAACTCGAGGACGACGATGCCGTCGGCGAGGTTCAGCGCGGTCTCCACCGAGTCGGTGAGTCGTTGCTTGGCTGCGGGCTTGACCGTCAACCGGTCTACCACCACCTCGATGTCGTGCTTCTCCTGCTTCTTCAGCTTGGGCGGCTCGGTCAGCGGGTGCACCACACCGTCGACCCGGACCCGGCTGTAGCCCTGGGAGTTCAGCTTGTCGAACAGGTCGACGAACTCGCCCTTGCGGGTGCGCACCACCGGCGCCAGCACCTGGAAGCGGGTGCCCTCCGGCATGGCCAGCACCTGGTCGACGATCTGCTGCGGGGTCTGCCGGGCGATGCGCTCGCCGCACACCGGGCAGTGCGGAGTGCCGGCCCGGGCGTACAGCAGGCGCAGGTAGTCGTACACCTCGGTGATGGTGCCCACCGTCGAACGCGGGTTGCGGTTGGTGGACTTCTGATCGATCGAGACTGCGGGCGACAGCCCTTCGATGAAGTCGACGTCCGGCTTGTCCATCTGGCCGAGGAACTGGCGGGCGTAGGCGCTCAGCGATTCCACGTAGCGGCGCTGGCCCTCGGCGAAGATGGTGTCGAACGCCAGCGACGACTTGCCCGACCCGGACAGTCCGGTGAACACGATGAGGCTGTCCCGGGGCAGGTCGAGGTCGACGCTGCGCAAGTTGTGCTCCCGGGCCCCCTTGACGATCAACCGGTCAGCCATTAACCCCTCTTCCTGCTGATTTACGGGCAGGACAAACATGCCGAACCGATCGGCCGTCGCGCGCGCGAGTCATCGCCTCCATGCTAGGTCCCGGCACCGACAAGGCTGATCCCAGTAGGGCCGCCGGGCAGTAACGTGGCCACCATGACAGTCGTCGACGACACCTACACCGGCCACGTCGAGCCGCAGCACGCCACCCGGAGGACGCTGCCCGGAGCGACCATCATCAAGATGTCGGTCGGGCCGATGGACAACAACACCTACCTGGTCACCTGTTCCCGCACCGGCGAGACGCTGCTGATCGACGCCGCCAACGATCCCGAGCTGCTGGTGAAGCTGATCGGTGAGCACGCTCCGAAGCTGGCGCTGATCGTGACCACCCACCAGCACTTCGACCATTGGCAGGCCCTGGAAGCCGTGGCCGGGGCCTCCGGTGCGCCCACCGCCGCACACCAGCTCGACGCCGAACCGCTGCCGGTCAAACCGGACCGCTTCCTGGTCGGCGGCGACACCGTCAGCGTCGGTGACCTCACCTTCGACGTGATCCACCTGCGTGGCCACACCCCCGGCTCGGTGGCCCTGGCGTTGCGGCCGACCCCGGAGCGCCCCGCCACTCAGCTGTTCACCGGGGACTGCCTGTTCCCGGGCGGGGTCGGCAAGACCTGGCAGCCGGGCGAGTTCGAGCAACTGCTCGACGACGTGACCAACCGGGTGTTCGGCGCGTACGAGGACGCGACCGTCGTTTATCCCGGCCACGGTGACGACACCACCGTTGGGGCGGAGCGCCCGCACCTCGAGGAGTGGCGCGAGCGCGGCTGGTGAAGACCTGATTTTGAGCCGCTCAACGCGGCGATCGACCCGCACCGCACCGTAATCTGCCGTAATCGGCCCCGACCGCCCCGCATCAGGTTTGTCTGTCCTAGCATCACAACGCACGATGTTGTGACTGCGTAGGCATGATCCGGGGAGGAGGGCGCATGGCTCGTTCCAAGAAGGGCGCTCGGTCCGTTCCCGTCTTCCACCCCGGCGATCTTGTCGTCGTCCAACACCGGGAGTGGGGGCGCACGGTCATCCACATCCATCGCGTGAGCTGGGACGGTCGGCACATCGCCGGGTCGATCCACGAGTCGGAACGGGGCGTCGCCGGTACGCCGCTCATCATGCCCCGCTTCGGTGCGCGTAATTCGAACGTTGCCACTACGGGCAGCCTGCCGTTGCCGGCGGCCGCCCGGCCGCGGGCGACGAACGAAATTCGCGACGACATTCTCGCGGCGGCGCGCACCGAGTTCACCGAATTCGGTCTGGCGGGCGCACGGATCGACCACATCGCCGTGAATGCCCAGGTCAGCACAGAAGTCCTGTACGACCACTTCAGCGCGAAGGCCGCCCTCTTCGGGGAGGTCGTCGCCGGTGCGCGGGACGAATACTTCGCCGCCCTCACCATCAACCCCGAGGCCGTGGCGGACTTCGTGGGAGACGTGTTCGACCTGACCCAGGACCATCCGCAGCTCCTTCGGATGATCACCTGGGCGCGCCTGGAAGGGCAACCGCAGGCGCACGACCAACTCCACAGTGACGCGCCGACACGGCACCTGGTCGCCGGCATCGAAGCCGCGCAGGCCGCCGGCCATATCGACACCAGCTGGGTGGCCCCCGACCTGCTGGTGCTCCTGTTCGGAATGGCCCTGTCCTGGGCGCAGTTCCCCGACACTTCTTCGGCGTGGAACGATCCCGCCACTCTCGCCGCCCGCCGCGCCGCCGCCGTCGAGGCCGCTAGGCGGGTGCTGGCTTCGCCGCAATAGGCGGCCGCGAGCTCGGATCAGTGGTCGAGGATTCCCGCGACGAAGTCGGCGGCCTGCTGCGGGTAGGGCGTGAACTCGTAGACCTCGTGCGCGGTCATGGTGTCGCCGGTCGGTGAGCAGATCGGATCCTCCACGTCGCACAAGTCGATCGCCTTGCCGGCGAACAGTCCGGTCGTCGACAGCGGGGTTCCGAAGCGCGTCGCGGGATTGCCGAATACCACTGCGGCACTGACCTTCTCGGCAAACGGCGTGGCAAGCGAAGGAGCTGAGCCGATTTCGCCCACGGTGTCCCCCAACGGGGGCACGCCGGCCAGCATGTCAACGGTGGCCGAGCCCTGGGAGTACCCGCCGAGCACGACTTCGGTGTTCTTGCAGCGACTGACGACGGCCGCCAACTGGGCGCCGGCGTCGGTCGCGCCCTCCGCCGTCGTCAGGAAGTCGAAGCTGGCCGGGTAGTTCACCGCGTAGGTATCCAGCGTGCGGTCGCCGAGATGGGGAGCCAGCGCATCGACGAACGCTTGACCCACCTTGCCGAGCCCGGGCGATTCCCCGGTTCCGCGAGCGAAGATGACCGCCACGTCCGGGCACGGATCGGCTACCGCCGGACCCGGCAGGCCCAGGGCCGTTCCGGCTGCCGTGGCGAGCATCGTCGCCGATACGGCGGTGCGGATGAGGACTGTTCGGCTGGACATCGCCGGACCGTAACAGCGCGGTGCCGCTTCGACCGGCACCGACTCGAGTCTGTTTGTCGGGCCCGGCGGTTATGGTCGGTTCCGGCCGAGAGATTCGCTCATACGCCTCCGAACGCGAGCGAACGGCAACCGCGCTGCCGGCACGGTGCCCTTCGGAGAAGGCCCGGACCAGCGGTGCACCGCCGCTGGTCAAGACGGGAGCAACGGATGAACCGCGAGGAACTGTCGGCCATGACCGATGCCGAGATTCTGGCCTTCCAGCGCAGGAAGCACGGTGACCCGTTCATGCCGCTGAGCATGGCCAAGAAGATGCACCGCGAGGAGTTCACGTGGCTGCATCTGGCGAACGTGGCACGTCCCCCCGCAGAGCCATGCCGGTATGCCGACGGGACCTGCGCGACGCACTCGGATCGGCGCCCACGATGAGCGCCCGGCAGCACCTGGCCCGTCAGGGACAGGTGGCGACGATCTGGAACGGCTTGCTCACCGGCTTGCCTGCCGAATCCACCCCACTCGCGGCGCCCGTCACGGTGTAGGTATTGCCGTCCTTGGTGGCGGTGGCGGTATCGCCGGGAACACCCTCGGTGAAGTTCAGAACCACGCCGTTGACGTCACCGAGTCCCACCCCGTGCACGACGGACGCATCCGGCTCCAGCCCGACGATCACGCCGACGATCGCCTCTCCGATCGCAATGGAGTACCTGCCCTCGTTCGTTGCGCAGACCACCGGACCGGTCAGCGGACGGGCCTGCCCGTCGACGCTGATGCTCGCCGAACCGGGGGCCGGCGCGGCCGCTGCCGTGGGGCTCGGAGTGGTGGTCACAGTGGCCGAAGCGCTGGTCGACGCCGTTTCGCTGGACGTGGTGTCCTTGCCGGAGTCACTGTCCTTGCCGGAACATCCCACCGAGGCCGCCAGCACAATCGCCGTGACGCCCACAGTGGTCAACAATGCGGTGTTCATCGAACTCCTCCTTCGCGCCGGCCGACCCGTCTCGGCATGCCGTTCGCGCCGTGGAAGTGGTCACCGGACCGAATCAGCAGCGCGGCGAGACAGGCTGCGCGGCAACAGATGTCGAGAGCCGGCCCGGTGCGTTGCTCTTCGACGAATACGCTGAGGCGCCGACGACGACGTGGTGGGTGGCGTCTCCTCGCCGCCACCGTCGCGGGCGGCCTGCCACGCGCCAACACCCCTGGCAGAGCCTAGACCACTGCTGCGGTGATCGGGAGTACCGGAACTGGATTTCTTTGCCTCTTGGCCGGTTTGGTTGGCCTGTGATTACCGCCCACTTCGCTGCTTCTCGGGGTATTCTCAGCACCGCTCTTTTCGCGAATCCTTGAGAAGTGGAGGCGACCATGACCGAACAACCGCCGGGTGCGTATCCGCCGCCTCCGCCGCCGCAGGGTGGTGGCTTCCCCCCGCCGGGCGGCCAGCCGACGCAGCCGAGCAACTACCTGGCGTGGTCCATCCTCTCGACGCTCTTCTGCTGCCTCCCCTTGGGCGTCGTGGCCATCGTGAAATCCAGTCAGGTCAATGGGTTATGGGCGCAGGGCCGGTACGCCGAGGCGCAGCAATCGTCCGACGCCGCGAAGAAGTGGGCGCTCTGGAGCACGATCATCGGCCTTGTCGTGCTGGTGATCTACGGAATCCTCTACGCGACCGGCTCGATCGTCATCGACACCGGCACCACCTCGTAGGCAGGTGCGGCAGGGCTCCGCACCGCTCCGCCTGGGCGCGCCGATACTCGTCGGCGCCGCCGCGGTGTGTGCGTGCGCGGTGATCTGGATCGGAGACCCGACCACTCCGGGCGGGTTCCTGCCCCTGTGCCCGACCAAAGCGCTTCTGGGCGTTGACTGTCCCGGCTGCGGGAGCCTGCGGATGCTGTACTCGCTGATGCACGGAGACCTGGGGGCCGCGGTCAGGTTCAACGCGCTGGGGTTGGTCGCGCTCGGCTTCCTGGCCGTCGCGTATGCAACGTGGACCTACGGACGCGTGATTGGCCGCCAGGTCGTCGGCTGGCAGCACCACCGGTGGTCCGCAACGGTCACCCTGGTGTTGGTGTCGATATGGTTCGTTGTGCGCAACATCCCCGTTGCGCCGTTCACGTCACTGCGCGTGTAGGGGAAGCGCTTTCGGTCTCAGCCCGTCGGGCAGAGATCCTTGATGGCCAGGTTCACGGCCGCGTCCGCCTGGGCGTGGCTCAACCCGGTGGCGTTCTTGTAGTAGGTGGCGGACAGGTCGGTCGGGCTGGCGCCCTGGGCGATCGCGTTGCACATGGTGTGCCCGTCGGCGATCAGACTTGCCGAGTCGCCCTGGATTCCGGCGGATTGCAAATCTTGGAGGTAGTCGGCCTCCGCGTTCGTAATGGCATGTGCGGCAGGCGCACCCAGGACCGCGATGGCGCCCGCCGCGGCGGCGGTGAGGAGAACTCTCTTCATTTCGTGCTCCGCTCTTGGCTTGCCGGGCAACGTCGCTTTTCGGCCGTGTCCGTTCGCCAATTCGTGTGATTCGAAGATTGTGCTCCCACGACAACTTCTCACAGGGAGTTTTCAGCCAAAAAGTCCGAAACGCGGGCTCGCGGTCAGATCCAGTTGTTCCGCTTGAACGCCACGTAGAGCAGGACCGAAACGATCACGATGATCGCCGCACTCGACACCACGCCGGCGAAATCCTGAAAACCCGGGTACGGCACGTTCTGTCCGTACCAGCCGGTAACCGCTGTGGGCACAGCGATGATCGCGGCCCAGCCGGTCAGCTTCTTCATGATGGTGTTGAGCCGCGCGTCCTGCAGCGAGAGGTTCGTCTCGAACACGGTGGTGATCATGTCGCGCAGCGACTCCGTCCACTCCGCGGCCCGGATCACGTGGTCGTAGAGGTCCGCGTACCAGCCGTCCAACTCGACGGTGTCGCCGCGCTCGGCGCGCCTGCGCATGATGGTGTTGATGACCTCGCGCATCGGCAGCACGATGCGGCGCAATTCGACGAGTTCCTTTCGCAGCCGGTAGGTGTCGCGCTGGATCTTTCGGGTCTGCGCGCGGTCGTCGAACAATCCGTCCTCGAGCGACTCGATCGCGTCATCGAGCTGCTGGATGGTCTCGAACTGCCCGTCGACGACGACGTCGAGCAGACCGTGCAGCAGGGCGGGGCTGCCGAGCCGAAGCAGGTCGGAGTTCTCGTCCCAACGGCGAACGACCTCGTCGATGTCGAAAACCGGCTTCGCCGGGTCGATTTCGTGACGCACGGTCACCACTCCGCCGGCCTCTCCCCCGTTTCCCCCGTGCAGCACGAAGATCGACACCCGCGCGGTGAGCAGGCGGGACTCGAGGTCGTCGGCGAGCTGGGGGCCCAGTGCGGTGGCGTACACGGTGAGGAAGGTGTGGGTGGCGTACCGGGTGGCCTTGGTGCGCTCGCTGCGCGCGACGACGTCCTCGACGGCGTTCTCGTCGAAACCGAGTTCGTCAGCGAGCTCAGACACGATCCGGTGATCCGGGTTGCACATGTCCACCCAGACCAGGGCACCGGGCTCGTGGAGATGCTCCGAAACATCGGCCAGGGGAAAGTTCTCGGCCTTCAACTCGCCGTCGAACCAGAGCCGGGTCCGGCAGGTGTCGCTCATGTACCCACGCTGCCGACCCGCGGCCGACTAGCCGGTGGTGTGAACGATCAACACGTCGATCTTGGAGCGGCGCGCCACGTTGGCGGGCACCGATCCCAGCAGGCGTCCCGCGATGGTGCTCAGACCGACGTTGCCGACCACCAACAGGTCGGCGTTGACCTCTTCGGCGAGTTCGACAAGGGCGTCCACCGGCGCGCCGACGATCGGGCGTTCTTCAACCTCGGTGGCGCCGGCGGCCTTGGCGCGGTCGCGCGCCTCACGCAGGATCGCGTAGATGGGGGCGTTGCCCGACATCTTGTATCCCTCGTCCTTGAGCATGTCTGCCGCCCGGGTGTCCTCGGAGGCGGGGAAGTACGCGGTGGCGACGATCACCTTCGCATCGGGGCCGGAGGCGAGGTGACCCGCCCGGTCGACTGCGCGAAGCGAGGAATCCGAGCCGTCCGTTCCGACGACCACGGTCTTGTAACCGCCCATCCGTACCCTCCAGTCTCCGTTTGCAACGCCTTGGGGAACCCTAACGTGTTCGCACCATGCGAGGGCGTTATTCACGTCACGTGGTGGTTCGAAAACGCCGGTGGTACGCATCTGAGCGGCCGAAATCCGGCGGTGGCGGCGACCGGAACCGGCGACCGCGGTGCGCGGCCGTGTCGGTGGGTCGCGGGCAACGGCCGGTGCCGCGCCCACAAGCCCGGGGGCCACCACCGTCGGCACTGCTCCGGCACACCCGCCGCGCAGCACGGCGAACACCGCGTTACGGTTTGGCAACCGACGAAGGGGTAAGGCGTAACCGCGTGACCATCTCCCTGAGGCCGCGACCGGCCAGCGCCGAGATTGCGCGGTCGGCTCCGGCCGACCGGCCGCTGGACCCTGTCACGGTCGCCCTGTTCGCGACGGTGGTCAGCGCCGCCGGCTCGGCCCGCCCGTCGCTGTGGTTCGACGAGGCCGCCACCATCTCGGCGTCCACCAGGACGGTGCCGCAGTTGTGGCAGATGCTGGGCAACATCGACGCCGTTCACGGCCTGTACTACCTGCTGATGCACGGCTGGTTCGCAGTATTCCCGGCCACCGAGTTCTGGTCGCGGCTGTCCAGCGCGCTGGCGGTCGGGCTCGCCGCGGCGGGGGTCGTCGTGCTGGGCAGGCAACTGTCGACTCGCCCGGTGGCGCTGGCGGCGGGCCTGGTGTTCGCGCTGCTGCCCCGCGTCACCTGGGCGGGCATCGAGGTGCGGTCGTATGCCGTGACGATGGTGGCGGCGGTGTGGCTGACGGTGTTCTGCGTGGCGACGATCCGCCGCAACGGTAAGCGGTGGTGGCTGGGCTACGCGGTGTTGGCGATCGCCGCGACCCTGCTGAACGTGTTCCTGGCGCTCCTCGTCCCGGTGCACGCGGTGCTGGTGACGGTCCTGACCCGCTCTCGGACGGTCCGACGACGGTGGGCGCTGGCCGGGTTCGCCACCCTCGGCGCCGCGACACCGTTCCTGATGTTCACCCAGACCCAGCTGTTCCAGGTTGGGTGGATCTCACCGGTGGGCGCGCGAACCTCCGGAGAGGTGTTCGAACAGCAGTACTTCGACGACGCCCTGCCCGTCGCGCTGCTGGCCGGGCTGCTCGTGGCCGCGGCGGCGTGGATGCGCCGACGTGGCATGGGTGCCGTCGCCGGTCGCGGCGCCGACCGCCTGATCATCGTCGCCGGGGCCTGGATGCTGCTGCCGACGACGGTGCTGCTGCTTTACTCCGCGGTGCAGCACCCCATCTACTACCCGCGCTACCTGGCTTTCACCGCGCCGGCCGCTGCCCTGTTGCTGGGCTACTGCGTCACGGTGGTGGGCCGGTCGGCGGCCGGGGTGACGGCCCTTCTCCTGGTGTTCGCGGTCGCCGCCACGCCGAACTACCTCGCGCAGCGTGGACCGTACGCGAAGGAGGGCATGGATTTCAGTCAGGTCGCCGACGTCATCACCCGGCATGCGGCGCCCGGCGACTGCCTGATCCTGGACAACTCGGCCGCGTGGAAGCCCGGGCCCATTCGGCCCTTGACCGCGGCGCGGCCGTGGGCCTACGCGAAACTGCGCGACTACGGTCGCGGTCTGTCAGCGGTGCAGCGAAACAGGTTGTGGGACGCCCACATCGCGGTGTGGGCGTGGGCCGACAAGATGCCCGGTTGCGCGGCGCTGTGGACCGTGTCCGAGCGGGACAAGACGCTGCCCGATCACCAACGCGGGCAGGCACTTCCGCCGGGACCGCGTCTCGGCCGGGCGATGGCCTATCAGGTGCCCAGCCGGTTCGGGTTTCACGTCGTGGAGCGCTGGCAGTTCAGCTTCGCGCAGGTCACCAAGTCCATCCGGTGAGCCGGAGTTAGTAGGCTCGGGTGATCTTCGGCGGGGTGGGGACTTCGAGGCTGTTATCCCGCACGATCACCGGATCACCGACGTTCACCGTGTCGAAATACCACTCGGCGTCCTCCGGACTGAGGCTGATGCAGCCATGGCTGACGTTGGCGTACCCGAGGGAGTTGACCGCCCACGGCGCACTGTGCACGAACAGACCGCGCTGGGTGATGCGGACCGCGTAATCCACGTTCATCCGATAACCGTCGGGACTGTCGACCGGAACCCCGACGCTGCTGGAATCCATCAGAACCGAACGCTCTTTGCTCAGCACCGGGTAGATGCCGACCGGGGTCGGGTACTGCGGTCGGCCCATCGAAGCCGGGAAGACGCCCTCTTCGCCCCAGTGCGCTCGGTGATGCGGCGCAGGCAACGCCGACGGCGGTCCCGCTTCGTGGCCGTCGATGGTCACCGTGAACGTGTGGTCGGCGATGCTGGCGACGCCGACGACCGCCGGACCCGTGGCGAAGTTCGTCGGACGGCCGCCCACGGACAACGCCACCGTGGTGTGCGCCGGCCAGAATTGGTCCGGCGACCACTGAACCACCGTGCTGTCGACCCACTCGTAGGTTCCCGTCATCGGCGGGGTCGATCTGATGTTGATGGCGCGTTCGGCCGTGCGCCGGTCGCTGACCGGAGCGCCGAAGGTGATCACCACGGGGTGCGCCACACCGACCACATCACCCGGTCGGGGTTGCACCGAGACGATGTCGAAGTCGAAGGACTGCGCCCAGTGGTTCGGCGTTGTCGCTGCCGCCTGGCTGACCCCGGCCGGGCCCCCGACCAGGCTCGCGGCGATGAGGCTCACCGCGAGAACACACCGAGCCACCACGCGCATGTCCTACTCCTGTCGATAGCTGTTATCCGGCGACACGGTCGGCTTACCCGGCCGGACCCGGATTGATCGGCTGACCGCTCACCGGCGCCCCGGCCGGGGCCGGTCCCGTACTCGTGCCCTTACCGCCGAGGCCGGACATGTCCGCGATCGGAAGACCAGCCGGACCGGGAAGTGCGCCCGCAGCCGCCGCGATCGGAGCAGCAGCGCCGATCGGTACCGGGGGCACCACCGGCGGAACAACCGGCGGAACGAGCGGGGGGACCACCGGCGGAACCACCGGCGGAACCAGGGGCGGAACCAGGGGCGGGACAACCGGTGGTACCACCGGCGGCACCAGGGGAGGAACCACCGGCGGAACCAACGGGGGCACGATCGGGACGATGCCGCCGGCGGGTACCACCGGGCCGGGGAACGCCATCGGAACACCCGACATGTCGTTGACCGGACCGCATGCCGGAGCCGCTGCGGCGGCGGCCCCCGCCGGGGCGCCGGCCGGGGCGCCGGCCACGGTGCCCGCCGACTGGGCGATGCCCGCCGAATCGACGACACAGTCGTAGCCGCCCGTCTTGAAGGGAGCGGCCTGCGCGTCTGGGATCAGCGCCAGGGCGGCCGCGACGAACCCCGCGCCGGCGATTGCCTTAATGGTGAACCGAGTGATGGTCCGAGACATTGTGTTCCCATTCCTGTGGTGAAGGTACGGGCTAGAAACTACAGACTTGTAAGTCCATCGAGCGGACGACAATTGGGCGGTTACCGAACCGTGGCCAACCAGAGCCGCACCGGTTACACCGCTGGTCGGCGGACCACCCGAACGGGGCCGCGGTGCCCGTCGCCGCCGACTCCGCGCGAACCGCGAAGACCCTCTGGACCAGCGCATGAATCCACGTCAGCCGCGCTGGACGGTCCATTCGGCGGGCGGAGCCCCGATCGAGGGCCGAGATGCTGGAGCGAGTGACGGGATTCGAACCCGTGTAGACGGCTTTGCAGGCCGGTGCCTAGCCACTCAGCCACACCCGCAGCACCACGGACTATTCCAACGACGCTGCCCGACACCCACCGATTGGCTCAGCGTGATCACTAACCCCTTGAGGCCGCGGGCGCTACGGTGTCGGCATGCAGAGCGTGCTGGCGGCCGATCCGGCGTTGCTCGGCGGCCCCGGCCAGAGCAGCCGCCAGATCGTTGAGCTGCTGATCGCCTTCGGCCTGACGGCGCTGATCGGCCTGGAGCGCGAGATTCACGGGAAGAGCGCCGGACTGCGCACCCAGGCTATCGTCGGAACGGCCTCCGCGTTGATCCTGATCGTCAGCAAGTACGGGTTCTTCGACGTCCTCAACCCGGGAACGGTCGAGGTGGATCCGTCCCGGGTCGCCGCCCAGATCGTCTCGGGCATCGGGTTTCTCGGCGCCGGCCTGATCATCACCCGGCAGGGCGCGGTACACGGGCTCACCACGGCCGCGGCGATCTGGGAGTGCGCGGCCATCGGCATGGCCGCCGCCGCCGGCCTGGTGAAACTGGCCATCCTGGTGACGTTCCTGCACTTCGTCATCGTGCTGGGGTTCACCCCGCTGACCAACCGCGTCACCGCGCGACTTGCCGGGTCGGCGCGACTGCACATCACCTACGAGCCGAACCACGGGGTGCTGGGCCGGATCCTGCAGGTCTGCCAACAACATCGGTGGGCGCTCTCCGAACTCAGCAGCGATCCCGACGGCGGCGTGCTGCTCACCATCACGGGTTCGGGTATCCGGCGTGCGCCCAGCACGGTGGCCGGCGTCGACGGCGTGACGAGCCTTCGACACCTCGCCGACAAGGACGATTAGTGGACCTGACCGCGTCCCGAACGGCTAGACGCCAGCACACCCACGGCGGCGAACACCGCGAAGACCCCGAACATCCACCGGCCGGCGGTGGCGTCGGCTGACGCCCGCAGGTTCACCAGAACCCCAGCCAGTCCGGCTCCGAATGCACCACACATCAACTGCACGGTATTGATGGCCGCCGCCGCCACCGCCTGCTCGGCGGGATCGTCGACGACCGACCCCATCGCCCACGCCGACAGGTGCGGCCAGGCGATACCGATGCCCGCGCCGGTGATCACCAGCGCCACCGCCCAGATGGCAACGTATCCCGTTGTGGCGCCGTTCTTTTGGGAGACGGCGGCGGCGGCGAGGCCGGTGGCCATCACCAGCGGCGCTACCGCCACCAACCGGACCGTGACCCGAATGTTGGTGACCGACGCGCTGGCGATCTCGCCGACGGTCCACCCCACCGACAGCGCCGCACCCAGGAACCCCGCGAACACCGGTGTCAGTCCCCCGAGTCGCTGACCGAACAGCGGCACGTACATGTCGACCATGGTGGCGCCCATCAGCAGACCGAGGGTGGCGTAGATCCACTTCAGCGGCCCGGGCCGAAATGCGCTGCGCGGCAGGACCGCCGCGACGGCCCGGCGGTCGACGACGATGAATGCCAAGACCAGCACCACGCCGAGCCCCAGCAACCCGAGGGTGACGGCGACGTTGCGGGGTATCGCGGCGGCGCTGACCGCCAGCGCGGCCATGCCCAGCAACAGCAGCGACCACACCGGGATTCGTGGGCCGCCGGTATCGTCGCCGGCAGCCGGCGCGCGCCCGGGTAGGGCGATCGGCACCAGCAGGCTCATCGCCACCGCGAGCGCGGCCAGCGAGCCGAAAGCCCCTCGCCAGGAACCGAATTGCGCGAACAAGCCGCCGGTGGTGGGCCCGATCAGCGTGCCGATCCCCCACATCGCCGACACCACCGCCGACGCCCGGGTCCACAGCCGGTCGGGTAGCGCCGCGCTGATCACCGCATATCCCAGTCCTGCCAGCAGACCGCCGGCCAGACCCTGGACCACTCGGCCGACGAGTAGCAGTTGCATCGTCGGGGCCAGCGTGCACAGTGCGCTGCCAACGCTGAACGACAGCAGCGCGCCGAGGTATGACCAGCGCGGACCGAACCGGGTCAGCACCGGCCCGACCGTCGTCGCGGCGACCACCGAGGAGACCAGATAGACCGTGGTCACCCAGGCGTAGAGCCGCTCACCGCCGATGTCGGCGACCGCGCTGGGCAGCAGGCTCATCGTGATGAACTCGTTGGTGGCGTAGATCGCCACCCCACCGGCCAGGACGGTCGTGGCACCGCCGTAGTCGCCAAGCAGCTCGCGCCAGCTGCCCGCCGCCGAGGCCGTGGTCTTGGTCACCGACTCACCGTAGAGGCTCAACCGCGGTTGAGCTCAAGGCCCGGGCCTACTTGAGACCAGCGGCGTCCATGCCGCGCAATTCCTTCTTCAGATCGGCGATTTCGTCCCGGATGCGCGCCGCCAACTCGAACTGGAGATCTCGCGCGGCCGCCATCATCTGGGCGGTCAGGTCCTTGATCAGGTCGGCCAGTTCGGCGCGCGGCATGTTGGCGGTGTCCCTGCCCTCGATGATGCCCGCGCTGACCGCACGACCCCGCTCACCCTGGGCGCGGCGCCCGCGCGAGGCATTGCGTCCCGAGCCACCGACGTCGACGGTCGCGTCCGTGTCGTCTGCCTCGCTGTAGACTTGGTCGAGGATGTCGGCGATCTTCTTGCGCAGCGGCTGGGGATCCACCCCCCGCTCCTCGTTGTAGGCAATCTGCTTGGCCCGCCTGCGCTCGGTCTCGTCGATGGCCTCTTTCATCGAGTCGGTGATGTTGTCGGCGTACATGTGCACCTCGCCGGAGACGTTGCGCGCCGCACGGCCGATGGTCTGGATCAGGCTGCGGGTCGAGCGCAGGAAGCCCTCCTTGTCGGCGTCGAGGATGGAGACCAGCGACACCTCGGGGAGGTCGAGACCCTCAC
>CAZHUU010000116.1:13819-15436 GCA_964535335.1 uncultured Mycobacterium sp. | reverse complement strand
GACGCTGTGCGAGAACGGGCACATCGCCGTCTTCGAGCCCGGTCCGATCTGCCAGGAGGGCGACCCGGCGACCTGTTTGTATGTGCTGCTCGACGGCGAATTGGTGATGTCGAAACGCTCCGGCGGGGTGGACATCGAAACCGGCCGGACCTCCCAGCGCGGGGTGTACTGCGGCGCGTGGTCGGCCTACGTCCCCGGTGAGGAGCACGTCTACGAGGCCTCGGTGCGGGTGACCAAACCGTCCCGGTTCTTCGTCCTGGACGCCGACGCGTTCGCCGCCTTCATGCAGTCGCAGTTCCCGATGGCCGTGCACCTGCTGGAAGGCCAGAAGGTCGGCGGGTTGCGGCAGCGCCAGATCATCGGCCAGCGCGAGAAACTCCTGGCGCTGGGCACCATCACCGCCGGGCTGACCCATCAGCTCAACAACCCGGCGGCGGCTATCTCGCGCGACGTGTCCAACCTGCGCGAGAACGTCGGCAAGATGCGCCACAAGCTGGCGATGCTGGCCGACGGGAAGTTCACCCCCGAGGCGCTGGGCGTGCTGGTGCGCATGCAGGACGAGGTCGCCGAGCAGGTGGCCAAGTCGAAGGCCCAGCAACTGACCGCGCTGGAGACCTCCGACCGCGAGGACCAGATCGGGGACTGGCTCGAAGACCATGGCATCGGTGGCGGCTGGGACTACGCGCCGACCTTCGTCGAGGCCGGCCTGGACACCGCCTGGCTGGAGCGGGTCGACGCCTCGCTGTGCGAGGCCGACTGTTCGGCGACGCTGCAGAGCGCCATCGGGTGGCTGAAGTACACGATCGACACCGAACTCTCGGTCAACCGGATCGCCGAGGCCAGCAAGCGCATCTCGGCGCTGCTGGCCGGGACCAAGCAGTACTCGCAGATGGACCGCGCGCCCTACCAGTCGGCCGACATCCACGAACTGTTGTTCAGCACTCTGATGATGTTCGGGGAGCGAATAGGCAAAGACGGCAAGGGCGTCGCGGTGGTCAAGGAACTGGACAAGTCGCTCCCCGAATTGCTCTGTTACCCAGGCGATCTCAACCAGGTGTGGACCAACATCATCGAGAACGCCATCCAGGCGATGGGCGGCCGCGGCACCCTGACGTTGCGCACCCTGCGGGAGGGCGACTTCGCCCGGGTGGAGATCTGCGACGACGGCCCCGGCATTCCGGACGACATCATCGACCGCATCTTCACGCCGTTCTTCACCACCAAGGCGTTCGGCGAGGGCACCGGCCTGGGCCTGGACCTGGCGTGGCGGATCGTCGTCGAGAAGCACCAGGGCAACCTGCGGGTGGAGTCCCGCCCAGGGGACACCCGCTTCATCGTGCTGCTGCCACTGGTGGCACCGGCGCCCGAGGCGCCCACGCCGGTGGAACTGCCCGCGGAATAGTTCGTCAGGAACCGGAGGTTGGTGCAGCCATGAGCGATACGTCGGATCACGGAGCCGCCGGGCCGGCGACATTGGATCTGGGTTTGTTCGGGTCTTTCGGCCGCGGGGTCACCCCCGAGCAGGCCAAGGACATCGAGGCGCTGGGCTACGGCGCGGTGTGGGTGGGCGGCTCCCCGCCCGCCGAACCCGACTGGGTCGAGCCGAGCCTGGCCAAG
>CAZHUU010000116.1:0-13809 GCA_964535335.1 uncultured Mycobacterium sp. | reverse complement strand
CACCCTGATCGTGGCCACCGGCATCGTCAACATCTGGACCGCCGCGGCGGGACCGGTGGCGGAGTCGTTCCACCGCATCGATCAGGCCTACCCCGGCCGATTCCTGCTCGGGATCGGGGTCGGCCACCCGGAGGCGCACCAGCAGTACCGCAAGCCGATCGACGCGCTCACCGAATACCTGGACAAGCTCGACGAGTACGGCGTGCCAAGGCAGCGCCGGGTGGTCGCCGCTCTGGGTCCGCAGGTGCTCAAGCTGTCGGCGCGTCGTAGCGCCGGCGCCCACCCCTACCTGACGACGCCGGAACACACCGCAATGGCCCGCGAGCTGATCGGCCCGGAGGCTTTCCTGGCCCCCGAGCACAAGGTGGTGCTGACCACCGACGCGGAGAAGGCTCGTGCCGTCGGCCGCAAGGCCCTCGACATCTACCTCAACCTGCAGAACTACCTCAACAGCTGGAAGCGGCTGGGCTTCGACGATCAGGACGTGGCCCGCCCGGGCAGCGACCGGCTGGTGGACGCCGTCGTCGCCTACGGGACTCCCGAGGAGATCGCGGCCCGGCTCAAACAGCATCTGGACGCCGGCGCCGACCACGTCCCGGTCCAGGTCCTCACGTCCCCGGACAAGCTGGTCGGTGCGCTGGCCGAGCTGGCCGGGCCGCTGGGCCTCTAGCCCGTCGCGCCGACCCTGAGGCCCTGAGCAGGGCCCGAGCCGGTTAGGGTTGTCGCATGCGGTTGTTGGTCACCGGGGGCGCTGGGTTCATCGGCGCCAACTTCGTCCGGGCGGCGGTGCAGGAGCGGGCCGGGGTGGAGGTGACGGTGCTCGACGCGCTGACCTACGCGGGCAGCCGCGAGTCGCTGAAGGCGGTCGAGGACCAGATCCGGATGGTCGAGGGAAACCTCACCGACGAGCCGCTGGTCGACCGGCTGGTCGCCGAGTCCGACGCGGTGGTCCACTTCGCCGCCGAGACGCACGTCGACAACTCCCTGACCGACCCCTCGGCCTTCCTGCGCAGCAACGTCATCGGCACGTTCGCCGTCCTCGAGGCGGTGCGTAAGCACGGGGTCCGCCTGCACCACATCTCGACCGACGAGGTCTACGGCGACCTGCCGTTGGACGAGCCGGTGCGGTTCACCGCGGCCACGCCGTACAACCCGTCCAGCCCGTACTCGGCCACCAAGGCCTCGGCCGACCTGCTGGTGCGGGCGTGGGTGCGGTCCTACGGCGTGCAGGCCACGATCTCGAATTGCTCGAACAACTACGGGCCGTACCAGCACGTCGAGAAGTTCATCCCGCGCCAGATCACCAACGTGCTCACCGGGCGCCGGCCCAAGCTGTACGGCGCGGGCGCCAACGTCCGGGACTGGATCCACGTCGACGACCACAACAGCGCGGTGTGGCGCATCCTCGACAGCGGCACGATCGGCCGCACCTACCTGATCGGGGCCGACGGCGAGCGGGACAACCGCACCGTGCTGCGGCTGATCCTGCAGCTGATGGGCCACGACCCCGACGACTTCGACCACGTCACCGACCGCGCCGGCCACGACCTGCGCTACGCGATCGACTCCAGCGCGCTGCGCGACGAACTGGGGTGGGCACCGAAGCACACCGACTTCGCCGAGGGCCTGGAAAGCACCATCGACTGGTACCGCGACAACGAGTGGTGGTGGGCTCCGCTGAAGGAGCAGGTCGAGGCCGGTTACGCGAAACGTGGCCAGTGAAATGGCTTTTCGCGAACTGTCCATAGCCGGATCGTGGGAGATCACGCCGGGACCGCACGGTGACAGCCGCGGGATGTTCTTCGAGTGGTTCACCGAACGCGCCTTCGCGGAGATGACCGGGCACGCGCTCGACATCCGGCAGGCCAACTGCTCGGTATCGGCGCGCGGGGTGTTGCGCGGCCTGCATTTCGCCCAGGTACCGCCGAGCCAGGCGAAGTACGTGACGTGCGTGAAGGGCTCGGTGTTCGACGTCGTCGTCGACATCCGGGTCGGCTCCCCCACCTACGGGCAGTGGGATTCGGTGCTGCTCGACGACGTCGACCGCCGGTCGATCTATATCTCCGAGGGCCTGGCGCACGGTTTCGTTGCGCTACAGGATGATTCGACGGTGATGTACCTGTGCTCGACGCCCTATGCACCCGAGCGTGAGCACGGAATCGCCCCCACCGATCCCGCGATCGGGATCGACTGGCCGCTGCCCGCCGACGAACTGCTGCTGTCCGAGAAGGACGCTGCGGCCCCCTCGCTGGCCGAGGCGCGCGCCGCCGGCCTGCTGCCGACGTTCGACGAAGCCCGGTCCTTCGTCGAGGGCCTGCGCAAGCCCTGATCGCACTCGATGCACCCTTGCGTCGCCGTTCGGGCAGATACTAGGATGTCCTAGTATCGGGTCATCGTCGGATCGCCGAGGGGCAGCACATGAGCACACGCATTCCACATTTCATCGACGGCAAGCGCACCGAACTCGGTAGCACGCGCACCGCCGACGTCTTCAACCCCAGCACCGGTGAGGTGCAGGCCCAGGTGCTGCTCGCCTCCGCGGCCGACGTCGACACCGCGGTGGCCTCGGCGGTGGAAGCCCAGAAGGAGTGGGCGGCCTGGAACCCGCAGAAGCGGGCCCGGGTGCTGATGAAGTTCATCGAACTGGTCAACGCCAACGCCGACGAGATCGCCGAACTGCTGTCCATCGAGCACGGCAAGACCGTCGCCGACTCGCTCGGCGACATCCAGCGCGGTATCGAGGTCATCGAGTTCGCCACCGGTATCCCGCATCTGATGAAGGGTGAGTTCACCGAGGGCGCCGGTCCGGGTATCGACGTGTACTCGATCCGCCAGCCGCTCGGCGTCGTCTGCGGGATCACCCCGTTCAACTTCCCGGCGATGATCCCGCTGTGGAAGGCCGGCCCGGCGCTCGCGTGCGGCAATGCGTTCATCCTCAAGCCCTCCGAACGTGATCCCTCGGTGCCGCTGCGGCTGGCCGAGTTGTTCCTCGAGGCCGGTCTGCCCGCCGGGGTGTTCCAGGTGGCGCAGGGCGACAAGGAGGCCGTCGACGCGCTGCTGGACCACCCGGACATCAAGGCCTACGGCTTCGTCGGCAGCTCCGACATCGCCCAGTACATCTATTCGCGCGCCGCGGCCGGCGGTAAGCGAGCGCAGTGCTTCGGCGGCGCCAAGAACCACATGATCGTGATGCCCGACTCCGACCTCGACCAGGCGATCGACGCCCTGGTCGGAGCCGGCTACGGCAGCGCCGGTGAGCGTTGCATGGCGATCTCGGTGGCCGTTGCGGTCGGGGACGAGACCGCCAACCGGCTGCGCGCCCGGCTGGCCGAGCGAGTCGAGCACCTGCGGGTCGGCCACAGCCTCGATCCCAAGGCCGACTACGGACCGCTCGTCACCGAGGCTGCGCTTGACCGGGTTCGCGGCTACATCGACGCCGGGGTAGCCGCCGGGGCCGAGCTTGTGGTCGACGGCCGGGAGAAGGCCAGCGACGAACTGACGTTCGGCGATGACAGCCTCGAGGGCGGCTTCTTCATCGGCCCCTCCCTGTTCGACCACGTGACCACCGACATGTCGATCTACACCGACGAGATCTTCGGACCGGTGGTCTGCATCGTGCGCGTCAAGGACTACGAGGAGGCCCTGCGCCTGCCCAACGAGCACGAGTACGGCAACGGGGTGGCGATCTTCACCCGCGACGGTGACACCGCCCGCGACTTCGTCTCGCGGGTGCAGGTGGGCATGGTCGGGGTGAACGTGCCGATCCCGGTTCCGGTGGCCTATCACACCTTCGGCGGCTGGAAGCGCTCCGGCTTCGGCGACCTCAACCAGCACGGCCCGGCGTCGATCCAGTTCTACACCAAGACCAAGACCGTGACCGAGCGGTGGCCGTCGGGCATCAAGGACGGTGCCGAGTTCGTCATCCCCACGATGAAATAGCGCGCTGATGACCCTTCATACCCTCGACGAGGACGAACGCGTGATCGCCGAGACCGCGGGCGCGTTCGCGGCCAAACGCCTTGCGCCCCATGCCCTGGAGTGGGACCGCAGCAAACACTTCCCGGTCGACGTGCTGCGGGAGTCCGCCGAACTGGGCATGGCCGCGATCTACTGCGCCGAGGACGTCGGCGGCAGTGGGCTGCGACGCCTCGACGCGGTGCGCATCTTCGAACAGCTGGCCTACGCCGACCCGGCGATCGCGTCGTTCATCTCCATCCACAACATGTGCGCGTGGATGATCGACACCTACGGCACCGCCGATCAGCGCAAGTCGTGGGTTCCCCGGCTGGCGTCGATGGAGGCCATCGCCAGCTACTGCCTCACCGAACCGGGCGCCGGGTCGGACGCGGCGGCGCTGCGGACCAGGGCGGTCCGAGACGGCGAACACTACGTCCTCGACGGGGTCAAGCAGTTCATCTCCGGCGCCGGGACCTCCGACATCTACGTGGTGATGGCCCGCACCGGTAGCGACGGGCCCCGCGGCATCTCGGCGTTCCTCGTCGAAAAGGGCACTCCGGGGCTGAGTTTCGGGGCCAACGAGGAGAAGATGGGCTGGAACGCCCAGCCCACCGCGCAGGTGATCCTGGAGGGCGTGCGGGTGTCCGCCGACGCGATGCTCGGGGGCGCCGAGGGTGAGGGCGGCGGTTTCGGCATCGCGATGAACGGCCTCAACGGCGGCCGGCTCAACATCGCGGCCTGCTCACTGGGCGGGGCGCAGGCGGCTTACGAGAAGGCGGCCGGGTACCTGGCCGACCGCCAGGCTTTCGGCGGTGCCCTGCTCGACGAGCCGACCATCCGGTTCGCGCTCGCCGACATGGCGACCGCACTGGAGGCCTCCCGGCTGCTGCTGTGGCGCGCGGCGAGCGCGCTGGACGACGACGAGCCGGACAAGGTCTCGCTGTGCGCGATGGCCAAGCGCTACGTCACCGACGCCTGTTTCGACGTCGCCGACCAGGCGCTGCAACTGCACGGCGGCTACGGCTATCTGCGGGAGTACGGCATCGAGAAGATCGTGCGGGATCTACGGGTGCACCGAATCCTGGAGGGCACCAACGAAATCATGCGCGTGGTGATCGGACGGGCCGAAGCGACGGCCGCCCGCGCGCGCGTATCGGCATAGGAGAAGATCCGGTGAGCACAGTCGCTTTCCTCGGGTTGGGCAACATGGGCGGCCCGATGGCCGCGAACCTGGTCAAGGCCGGCCACACCGTGCGCGGCTTCGACCCGGTGCCCGCCGCCCAGCAGGCCGCCACCGACAACGGCGTGAGTGTGTTCGACACCGGTGCCGCAGCGGTGGCGCAGGCCGATGTCGTGATCACGATGCTGCCCAACGGGGCACTGGTCAAGCGCTGCTACGACGAGGTGCTGCCCGCCGCGACCAAGGGCGCGTTGTTCATCGACAGCTCCACCATCGCCGTCGACGACGCCCGCGACGTGCACCGCCTCGCCGCGGACAACGGCTTCGCCCAGCTGGATGCGCCGGTGTCCGGCGGGGTGAAGGGCGCCGTCGCCGGCACGCTGGCGTTCATGGTCGGCGGCGATCCGGACGCGCTCGAGCGCGCAAATCCGGTACTGGAACCCATGGCGGGCAAGGTGATTCACTGCGGGTCCTCCGGCGCCGGCCAGGCCGCCAAGCTCTGCAACAACATGGTGCTCGCGGTGCAGCAGATCGCGGTCGGCGAGGCGTTCGTCCTGGCCGAGAAGCTGGGCCTGTCGGCCCAGTCGCTGTTCGACGTCATCACCGGGGCGACCGGCAACTGCTGGGCGGTGCACACGAATTGTCCGGTTCCGGGCCCGGTTCCGACCTCACCGGCCAACAACGCGTTCAAGCCGGGCTTCGCGACCGCATTGATGAACAAGGACCTCGGCCTGGCGATGGACGCGGTCGGTTCCACCGGGGCCTCGGCACCGCTGGGCACGCACGCCGCCCAGATCTACGCTTCGTTCGCCGAGGAACACGCCGATCTGGATTTCAGCGCCGTCATCGAGATGCTGCGCGGTAACTGAGGGCCAGCTGAGCCGTCGATCGATCAGGCACTGACTCCTGCCTTGACTGTAAGCAGGAAGAAGATGATCGCCCACAGGCCGTTGATCCCCAGAACCAGGGCGATGCCTTTGATATCGGTGCGCGACGGCCGTGGCGACGGTGGCGAGGTCAGCCACCAGCGCAGGATCGGGTTGGCGTAGTACGGCATCGTGACAAAGCTCATCACGAAGCTGGACAACAGGTTTCCCACCAGCATCGCCAGCCAGAACGGCAGGTGCAACGGCGTTGTCAGCAGGGTCAGCAGCACCACGGTCGGATATAGCCCAAGCCAGACGGCGATCGATGTCTTGAAGTCCGATGGCGGCTGCGCGTTCGGGCCGTCGAATGCGAACCAGTTGCCGAATGACTGGTCGATCTTACGAAGCTGGTAGTCGCCGAACTGCGCCTCGTCGAGGAGTGCGTGCCGCTGCGGTGATGTCAACCAGGCATCGAGATGTTCTGCGGTGTCGAACCGATATACCGTCGTCCATTCTTCCTGCACGCCTGCGATCGGCCGGAAGACCTCCGAACCCCGGAACCCTGGGAAGGCGCTCTCCGCCTTCGCCATCTTCTGGCGCCAGGCCAAGAAGGCGTCGACCTGGTCCTTGGCGATCCGGTTCGTCACCACGGCCGTCACCAGTGGGTCGGTGATCTCGCTGCCCTGGGAGATCACCTGCTGGGTGGCGGGTCCATCGAAGAGATCGACCGCCTCGTCGAGAAGATTCTGCCGGACTGCACTGTCCAACCAGTTCCGCAGGTGCAGCGCCGAGTCGAACTTGTAGACGATCACCCAATCGGGCTGAATACCCGCGGGCGGCTTTACCTCCGCGCTGCGGTAACCCGGGAATCGCGCAGCCGCGGAGGTGATCTTGTGTTCCCACGCCAGATAGTCGTCCCGGCGCCCCTCGTGAATCCGCCGTCCGATGATCAGCATCGCCGCCCCGGAATCCGGTGGCACCGGGCTCGTGGACAATCGTCACCTCGCATTCATTCTGATCGAACCCGTGCCCGCGTTTCGGCAACGCGGACATCACGGATGCGATCGGGGTGCGAATCGACTGTAGGGTGCTCCGAGGACTCTCGGGTCGGAAGGCCACCGGAGTACCCCAGTGGCCGCCGTTCCGGCGTGTGGCACTCCTATACTCAGCGTCACCGACGCACGGCGTCGGCTGCGTCTTGGAGGGCAAGTGCGATGACCATTGCGGCTCGGCTTCTCGAGGTCATCGACGGCGACATCCTGCCGTTGACCGAAAGCGGTGTCGCGAAGGGCAACAAAGTCTTCGGCGCCGCGATCCTGCGCAAGGTCGACCTGTCTCTGGTGATCGCGGGCACCAACGAGGAGACCGTCAACCCGTTGTGGCACGGCGAGATAGACGCGCTCAATCGGTTCTACCGACTGTCCGATCGCCCAGATAGCCGGGACCTGATCTTTCTGGCAACGCACGAACCCTGCCCGATGTGCATGTCGGCGATCACCTGGGGCGGCTTCGACAACTTCTACTACCTGTTCAGCCACGAGGAGTCGCGGGACGCGTTCGCCATCCCGCACGATCTGAGGATTCTGCGCGAGGTGTTCAGGCTGGAACCCGGCGGTTACCGGCACCACAATTCCTATTGGTCGGCATACTCCATTCCCGACCTTGCCGATTCGGAGCCCGAGCCGCTTCGGGCCGAACTTCGAGAGCGAAGCCTGCGGATTCGGGTGCGCTATGACGCGCTGTCGAAGGAGTATCAGGAGTCCAAGCACACCAACGACATCCCGCTGCGCTGAGCTACCGCAACGACAGCACATCAAATCCGCGCGAGCTGCTCCGAACTCCGATTCGTCAGGGCATCATGTCGTCAAGCTGAATGAGGCGCGAGCGTTGTCGTGCCGGCTTGGGGGGACACCATGAACGATCCGATCGGCGACGTTGACATCGTCTTCCTCAACGGCGCCATCACCACACTCGACAACACCAAACCCGAGGTCGAGGCGGTTGCCGTTCGGGACGGCAGGTTCGTTGCGGTCGGCAGCAATGCCGAGGTCCGTGCGCATGCGGGGGATGCGACGCGGGTGGTGGACCTGGGCGGTCGCCGGGTCGTACCCGGACTCATCGACGCGCACTGCCACCCGGTAGAGACGCTCTGGATGAAGGACGACTGGGTCGACGCCCGATATCCCGGGACCGACTCGGTGGCCACCACCCTGGACAAACTGCACGAGCGCGCGGCGGCAACTGCCCGGGGCGAATGGATCTTCGTGGCCTGCGTCTCCGCAACGGAGAACAAATTCCTGGAGAAGCGCCTGCCCACGCGAGCAGAGTTGGACGCCGCGGCCCCCGACAATCCGGTGATCCTGGGCAATGGCACACACATGGCAATCGTCAACACCGCCGCCATACGGGTGCTGGGCATCAGAAACGGGCAGAGCAAACTACCCAAGGGCGGCACCGTGCTGCTCGACGAGCACGGGGACCCCACCGGGGTGATCACCGACGGCTTCGCCGACATTCCCAGCGCGCCGCAGCAGAGCGAGATCGCGGGGTACATCAGTCGAGGCATTCCGGAGTTCTGGAATCAGTACGGCTACACCTCCCTGCTGGCGATAACCCCCCGCGACGTTCTTCCGGCGGTCCAGGCGGCCAGCACCAACCCGACGCAGCCCAACATCCGGTACTCGGTGTCGGTCTGGGCGGCGCCCAACGGCCAGGGATTTCCCGATGACCTCAACGACTTCGAGATGCCACCCGGATCAAATCCGGACTTCTTCAAGTTCATCGGTATCAAGGCATGGATAGACGGCGAGAACGATTGCCGCACCGGCTACATGTATGAGCCCTACCTCGGCCACTTCGACATCGACCCGCCGGGCGGACGGGGCACGCTGGTCACCCCTCAGGGCCAGGCCGACACGTTCGCCGACCTCGCTCACGAGAACGGCCGGATTGCCATGCTGCATTGCTCGGGCGATGCGGCGGTCGACATCGGATTGAGCGCCTACGAGCATTCGGCCAGTGCGGGCTCACGGACCGCGACGATCCGCCGCATCGAGCATTTCGGGATGTTTCAACTGGCCGATTCTCAGCTAGCACGCGCGAAAAGGCTTGTTTCGGAGGGACTTCGAGTATCGGTGCAGCCGATCTGGTTGACCGAGTTGGTGAAGGCGGACAATGAGAACATGGGGCCGGAACGGGCCAGGACGGGCTTCAAATTCAAAACAATGATCGGCGCTGGGTTGGAACCCGCGGCCAGCACCGATATGACCGGGATCTACCTGGGCAATGTCAACCCGTTTACGGCGATGCAGGCGGTGGTTACCCGGCTCTCCGATGACGGCGTATTCGAACCGCAGGAATCGATTTCGGTCCAGGACGCGTTGCGGATGTGGACCATCTGGGCGGCCAAGGCAGTTGGCGAGGGTGAGCATCGCGGCACCATCGAGGTCGGAAAGCTGGCCGATATGGCAGTTCTGACCGACGACATCCTCACCATCGCGCCGGACGCCATCAACACCGTGGGGGCCGCGAAGACGATCGTCGGCGGGCGCGTGGTGTACTCCCGGGAGTGACTCCATTCATCGCGCCGTCCGAGGGTGAGGCGAATCCCGCCTTCCGCGATGACCGGCGGGATCAGAAATCCCCGGCGTGGTGACGCAGGGTCTCGATCGCTGCGACCAATGCCCGCGCCTGGTCGGGCGACATTCCGACGTCGGCGAAGACCTGAGCGTTGAGCGTGACCGTCGCGTCCTCGACGGTCGAGCGGCCCAGTTCGGTGATCTGCACCAGCGTGGTGCGCCCGTCGGTGGGATGCGGCACTCGCTGGACCAGACCGTCGGCCTCCAGTCGCCGGATGGCGTGGGTGACGCTGGTGACGTGCACCTGCAACCGGTCCGACGCCTTGGTGATGGGCAGCGCGCCGGTGCGGCTGAAGGCCAGCAGACGCAGCAGTTCGAACCGGGAGAAACTCAGGTCGTAGGGCCGCAGCGCGTTCTCCACCCGGGCCAACAGGATTTGGTGGGCCCGCATCACCGAGGTCACCGCGACCATGCCGTCGGCGACCTCACCCCACCCGGCGCGCGCCCAGTTGTCGCGGGCCAGCGCGATCGGGTCATCGCTCTGGGCGGGCAGCGGTTCGGAGGACACGCTTCTTCTTACCGCACCCGGTGAGTTCGAGGCCGTCGACCGGTCACAACCGTCGGGGGACGACGAGGGAGGAAGGGAACAGAACCATGTCGATCGATCATCTGCTGTCGGTGCTGCCCGTCGCCGACATCGAGCGCAGTAACCGCTGGTATGCGGCCCTGTTCGGGCGCGGCGCCGACAACAATCCGATGGCGTCGCTGGTGGAGTGGCAGCTGCTGCCCGGCGGCTGGGTCCAGGTCTTCGCCGACGAGGAGCGGGCCGGCTCCGGCCTGCTGAATCTGGCCGTCGACGACCTCGACGCCCACCTCGCCGAGGTGCGCGACCGCGGCCTGGATCCCGGCGAGGTGGTCACCGCCAACAAGGGTGTGCGGCTGTCCACGCTGGCCGATCCCGACGGAAACCTGATCAGGCTGGTCGGCGGATTCCGGGTGAAGTACTGATCCTCAGAAGCCGCGTTGGAGCAGTACCTCACCGGTGTCCATCGAGGCGATCTGCACGGCGGCGATCTCGTCGACCGGCATCGAGGTGCTGCCCGTCGGCGTGGCGGTCACCCCTTCGTGGGCCATCCACGTCGCCAGTTGAACGCGTTTGCCGTCGCGGCTCACCGCGAACATGGCCAGCTCGTCACCGGCCTCGTCATCGCCTCCCCCGGCCGACTCCGGCCGGTAGGTGCACGTCATCGCGACGTTGGTGCCCCAGCCCTCCGCACTCACCGACACGGTGGCCTCGAGCGACGACGGCACGACCGGGGTCATCGTCATCGCGGTGATCGACGTTCGCGGCTGGGCGGTCGGCGGGGGCGCCACCGGCCCCTGCCGGATGGCGACGAACACCCCGACCGAAAGCACCGCCGCAGCGGCCGCCGAGACCGTCCAGGTCATCCACCGCACCCGGCCGCGCCGCCTGCGCACCCTGGCCAGCAGGTCGTCGAGCAGTTGCGGGCGCAGCGGCGGCGGCTCCAGGCCGCCATCGTCGATGACGGCCACCTCGTCGGGGCGCAGCATCCCCAGCAGCGCGGGCACACCGCTCAATTCGGCCACCGCGGAGTGGCACTGCGGGCAGGCGGCCAGGTGCGCCTCGTATTCGCGACGTTCGGTACTGGACAGCGAGCCCAACACGTAGGCGGCATCCCACATGGCGTACGGGTCGGCGTCGCCGGCGAAATGGGCTTCGGGCCCGGGCAATCCGCTGAGGTGCCCGCGCAGATGCGGATCGGTCATCGTGTCACCCCCATCTCCTGCAGCGTCAGTCGCAACGCCCGCACCGCATAGTGCAGCCGGGACTTCACGGTGCCCTCGGCGATCTGCAGATCCTCGGCGATCTGGGCGGTGGTCCAGCCCAGATAGTACGAGCGGCGGATCACGGCGCGATGGTCCGCCGACAGCTGTGCCAGCGCGTCGCCCAGCAACAGCCGGTCCAGCGCCGCGTTGACCTCGTCGGGCCCGGCCTGCTCGGGGGTGTTGCCGCTGTCCAGCGAGTCGCGCTCCCTGCGGAACCGCGCGCTGCGGCGGTCGTCGATGACCAGGTTGCGGGCGACGGTGAACAGCCAGGCCCGGGCCGGGCGCTCCTCGTCGGCGGACACCTCGGGATGCTGCCAGGCCCGCAACAACGTCTCCTGCACCACGTCCTCGGCGCGGGCCGGGTCACCGGTCAGCCGGACCGCGTAACGCCACAGCGCGGCCGCGTGCTCGTCGTAGAGCACCCGCATCAATGCGGTCTCCGGGTCGCTCATCGCCACCTCCCGCGTGAGACACGAGACCAGTGGGTGTCTGGTTCAGTTACACCGTCAGGATCCGGGGGCCGTCGTCGGTCACGGCGACGGTGTGCTCCCAGTGTGCGGCGCGGGACCCGTCGGCGGTGACGACGGTCCACTCGTCGGCGAGCACCCGGGTCTTGGTGGTGCCCAGCGTCAGCATCGGCTCGATGGCCAGCACCGAGCCGACCACCAGGACCGGGCCGCGGCCGGGCTGGCCCTCGTTCGGCAGGAACGGGTCCATGTGCATCTGGCGGCCGATGCCGTGCCCGCCGTAGCCGGCCACGATCCCGAACTTGCGACCGTGGGTGCGTTCCGCGGCACGGGTGCCCATCTCGATGGCGTGTGAGATGTCGGTGAGTCGGTTGCCCGGAATCATGGCCGCGATACCGGCTTCCATCGAGGCCTTGGTGGCCGCCGAGAGCGCCTCGTCGACGGGGATCAGCGGGCCGACCCCGAAGGTGATGGCCGCGTCGCCGTGCCAGCCGTCGATGATCGCGCCGCAGTCGATCGACACCAGGTCACCGGGCGCCAGTTTCTCGTCGACCGCCGGGATGCCGTGCACCACCCGGTCGTTCACCGAGGAGCAGATGCTGGCCGGATAGCCGTGGTAGCCCAGGAACGACGGGATGCCGCCGGCCTGTCGGATGACGGTCTCGGCGACGTCGTCGAGGTCCTTCGTGGACACCCCGGGGCCCGCGGCCTCGCGCACCGCGCGCAGGGCGTCGGCCACCACCGCTCCGGCGGCGGCCATCGCGTCCAGTTCTCCAGCCGTTCGGGCGGGGACGACCTTGCGGCTGCGCAGTCCGGGCAGGGAGACCATCGGAGGGGTCAGCGGCCGAGCGCGTGCAGTGCCTTGGCGAAGACCTCGTCGAAGGTTCCGACGGCGTCGACGGTCTTCAGTTCGCCGCGGTAGTAGTCCAGCAGCGGGGCGGTCTCGTCGCGGTAGACGTTGAACCGGTTGCGGATGACGTCCTCGGTGTCGTCGGCCCGGCCGCGACCCTTGAGCCGCTCGACGAGCTCGTCCTCGGGCACCCGGAACTCCACCACGGCGTCGAGTTTGAGGTTGCGCCGCTCGAGCATGTCGTGCAGCGCCTCGGCCTGCTCCACCGAGCGCGGGAAGCCGTCGAGGATGAACCCGTCTGCGACATCGGTGTCGTTGAGCCGGTCGTCGACCAAGGCGTTGGTCAGCGCCGCGGGCACCAGGTCGCCGGCGTCGAGGTATTTCTTGGCCTCGATACCGAGTTCGGTGCCGGTGCTGATGTTGTGCCGGAACAGGTCCCCGGTGGAGATCTGCGGAATCCCGAGCTTCTCCGCCAGCTTGACCGCCTGAGTGCCCTTGCCCGCGCCGGGCGGTCCAAGCAAAACGATTCTCACTTCAGGAACCCTTCGTAGTTGCGCTGCATCAGCTGGCTCTCGATCTGCTTGACCGTATCCAAACCGACGCCGATCATGATCAGAACCGCGGTACCGCCGAAGGGGATGTTCTGTGCCGCCCCGCCGTTGCCCATCTCCAGGAACAGGTTCGGCAGCACGGCGATGACACCCAGATAGATCGAGCCGGGAAGGGTGATCCGGCTCAGCACATAGCGCAGGTAGTCAGCGGTGGGCTTACCCGGCCGGATGCCCGGGATGAAGCCGCCGAACTTCTTCATCTCGTCGGCACGTTCGTCGGGGTTGAACGTGATCGACACATAGAAGTAGGTGAAGAAGATGATCAGCCCGAAGTAGATCGCGATGTAGACCGGGTCGGCCGGGTTGGTCAGGTAGTTGGCGACGAAGCGGTCCCACCAGCCGTTGCCCGGCCCGTCGCCACCGCTCGCGATCAGCTGGGTGATCAACTGCGGGATGTAGATCAGCGACGACGCGAAGATGACCGGGATGACGCCGGCCTGGTTGACCTTCAG
>CAZHUU010000115.1:0-15566 GCA_964535335.1 uncultured Mycobacterium sp. | reverse complement strand
CTCGGCCTCGGCAGCAAGCAATGCACCCAGCTCACCCTCCTGCTGGGCAACAAACACACCGATCACCTGCCGGCATACCTCCGGCACGCTCACCCCACGCAAATCCGCGATACGTTTCAGCCCGACCAGCATTGACGTAGACACGTGAAACTGCACAGCGAACTGACCGCACGAACCGTCCTCGGGCGGCAACCCCGGACCCACCACCGCAGGTTCATCCACCCCGTGCTCGCTCACCTCAGCACCCCGAACTCGCTCAACAACCCCACCACTAGCGCCGCCACCAACGCCGTCGGCCGGGTCCCGGAACGCCCCATGACGGAACACACCCATTCCGCCCACGCTAGGCCCCGCAGAGTTCCCGGGCCGCCAACCAAGCGCCGTCGGTCACGAGAGAACTAGGCAAGCGAAGCGGCAGGGAAGTCGCCGAGAGGCTTCGGCGCCACGCGGTCTCGGTGTCACACGAAAGGCGTTGGTTTGCGTCGACAGTGGGGCTGATCGGGGTGGCGCATGTTGGGGCTTCTCCGGCGCAGTAGTGGTGGATTCGGCTACGTCCGCTCGACCCTCGGGGTGGGGGACGACCGCCGACGCGCGGGCGTGTTGAGCCGTATCTCGATGTGCTCGGGCTTAATGGGCGGGTCGGCGATCTCGGTGGTGACGCCGACCCTGAGCGGAATTCCACTTTCTGCATCGACGAACGTCAAAGGACCGTTTCCGTCTTGAAGGTGCTTGTCGCCCCACTGGGCGAGTGAAAGAAGCACGGGGAACAAATCTTGGCCGGCCTCGGTCAACCGGTATTCATCATGGGCGCGTTTGCCAGGTTCCCGATAAGGGACTCGCATGACGATCTCAGCCGCCTCCAACTGCTTGAGGGCGCGCGAGATTGAGGGGGCTGACGCCCCGATGCGCTCCATGAAGTCCTCGAACCGGGAGGTGCCGTAGAAGCACTCCCGGATGACCAGGAAGACCGTCTTCGTGCTGAGCAGATCGAGCGCTCTCGCCATCGAGCACGCATCACCAGTTGACCACCGGCTGCGGTCTCGGAGCCGGTCCTCGAACTCCATCGTCACCATGCCAGCATACTAACGCTTGCATTACTCAGCTAGGGTGTGATTGGATCTGACTAATGCATTCGTTACTCAGCATGAGGAGTGGAGATGACCGCAGTAGCGGACAAAGTCGTCGTGGTCACCGGAGGGCGACGCGGGCTGGGTTCGGCCTTGGTCGACGAACTGCTCGCCCGGGGCGCGCGAAAGGTCTACTCCACGGCGCGGACACCGTATAGCGATCACCGCACTGCTGTGGTCTCGCATCAACTCGAAGTGACCTGTCCCGAATCGGTGGAGTCGTTGGCCCGGATCGCTACCGACGCCGACATCGTCGTCAACAACGCCGGCGTCCTGCTCCCGGAACCGCTGCTCACCGGCGACTTCGGGCATGTCACCGAGACCTTCGACGTCAACGTCTTCGGTCCACTCCGGATCGCCCGGGCCTTCGCGCCGATACTGGCTGCCAACAGCGGCGGAGCCCTGGTCAACATCCACTCGGTGTTGTCTTGGCTCGGCGGCGCCGGAGCCTACGGTGCCTCCAAAGCGGCGATGTGGTCGATCACCAATTCGCTGCGTACGGAGCTGCAGCCACAGAACACCCACGTCGTCGGCGTCCACGCCGGCTTCATCGACACCGATATGGTCGCCGCGATCCCGGCACCCAAGGCGACTCCGGCCGATGTGGCCAAGCGCATCGTCGACGGACTTGAACAGGACGCCGTGGAGGTCCTCACCGACGACCTCAGCGTCAACGTCAAAGCGGCCCTGTCCGGCCCCGTCGAGCGCCTGACGCTCGCTTTCGCCCCTTAACCGCAACAGAGGAGCACCGACCCGCCATGCCACTGTGGACCTTCTACCACGCGCCCGGAACCTTCACCGACGAGGAGAAGCACGAACTCGCCTCCCGGATCGCCGATCACTATGAGAAAGCCGGGCTGCCGCGCTTCTATGTGGTCACCGTGTTCAACGAGACGCGGCCGTCCGACTTCTATGTCGGCGGTGAGCCGAATGCAGTGGGGATCAGAATTGTGATCGATCACATCGCTCGGAACAGCAGCAGCGCGGAGGAACGCAAACAGACCGCATGGTGGATCAGGCGCATCATGCAGCCTCACATCGACAGGCACGAGGGCGTGTATTGGGAATTCCACGCCGACGAGACCAGCTCGGAACTCTGGATGATCAACGGCCTGGTTCCTCCGCCCGGGGGATCCGAGGCCGAGAAACTCTGGGCCCGACAGAACGCGGCGACGCCGTACGAAATCTCCTCCTAGAGCCGACACGGAACAAAGGAACGAATTCGCATGACAACATCCCAACCTGTCGCACTGGTCACTGGGGCCAACTCGGGCCTCGGCAGGTTCGCCGCCCGGGCTCTTCTCGACGCGGGATTCCGTGTCGTGGGCACTAGCCGCAACATCGCGGGACTCGAGGACAACAAGCACGTGGCGTTCATCGAACTCGACGTCACTCGCGACGAATCCGTCGCCGCCGCAGTCGATGCGGTGATCGCGCAGTTCGGAAGGATCGACGTCCTGGTGAACAACGCCGGCATGGGGCTCGCCGGGGCCAGTGAAGAGAACTCGATCGCCCAGTCGCAGCGGCTCTTCGATATCAACGTCTTCGGTGTCATGCGGATGACCAATGCTGTTCTGCCGCAGATGCGGGCGCAGGGCAGCGGACGCATCGTCAACATCTCGTCGATATTCGGACTGATGCCGGCCCCCTACATGGCTGCTTACAGCGCAACGAAATTCGCGATTGAGGGCTACTCCGAGTCGGTCGACCACGAGGTCCGTGACGACAACATTCGAGTGGTGATCGTCGAGCCCGGCGGCACCCGGACTGGCTTCGATGACAACACCGCCCAACCAGACAATCCGCTGCAGGCTTATGAGGACCGTCGGCGGCGCTCGAATGCGGCCATTGCCGACGCCGTCAACAACGGTGACGACCCCGCTGCCGTCGCGAAGGTCATCGTGGCCGCCGCGACTGACAGCAATCCGAAACTGCGCTATCCGGCCGGCTCGGCACGGCAACTGAGCGCGCTGCGCCGGTTCGCTCCCCGGGCTGTATTCGATAAGCAGCTGCGAAAATCACTCGCTGCCGGGAACTGAAGCCGTCTGGGCGGGCTTGTCATCGTGCTGCCTGCATTGCCATCGACCGCCGCTGCTGCTCCGCCGTTGACACAGCGACCCACGCCCCTACATTGAAGGGATGTGGAGTGACCATCGTCGATTGCGGGCGCGGACAGGTCTGGCGATCACCTGCTTGGCGGTGGTGATCGGGTCGGGCACCGGGCTGATCGCGCGGGCAGACGAACCGTCGACCGTGCCGGACGCGCCGGCTCCGTCCGCTCCCCCGGTCGGGCCGGCGGTCCTGGTCGACCTCGGTGATCCCGCCGCGGTAGCCACCTGGACAACGGTCAACGATCCCGTCATGGGCGGCCGGTCGACCTCGACGGTCGCATTCGGCGACGGTGGCCTCGTGTTCTCGGGCAACATCTCGCTGGACAACAACGGCGGATTCGCATCGGCCCGCGGTCCGGTCGATCCCGAGATCGGGCGCAGGGCAACCGGCGCGACGGCGCTGCGCGTGCGAGCCATAGGTGACGGCAAGACATACGTGTTGAAGGTCGAGACGGGGCAGCCCTGGTCCTACATCCAGCGCTTCTCCACCGAGGCCGGCGTCCGGCGGACCTACGAGCTGCCCGTCGGCGGCTTCCAGTCGGTGGGCATGTTCCTCGATCCCGCACCAGCGCCGCCTCTGGACCCCTCGACCATCAACCGGGTCGGGATCTACATCCTCGACAAGCAGGAAGGCCCGTTCCAACTCGTCGTCAGCACCATCGACGCTTCAAGCTGAGGGTGCCGCGCTGAACATCCACGCCCGGCGCCGATTTCGATCTTGTTAGCCTCTCTTGATGCCACGAAAACTCAGTGACGAGCAAGTTGCGGCGTATCTCGACAGCCGCCCGGGCTGGGCGATACTGAGCACCATCGACAAGGATGGCTTCCCGCACTCCGTACCCCTTGGATACTTTCGCCTCGGCCGCGACATCATCATGGGCGTGCGAGACGGGACGCACAAAGTTGCCAACGTCGAAAGCAATCCGAACGTGAGCATCCTGCTCGAAGACGGCTCCACCATGGCCGACATCCGGGGAGTGATGCTCCAGGGCCGCGCTCGAATCGTTCGCGAGCCAGACGAAGCGCTCGAGCTCGCGAGGGAAGGTGCCCGTGCGCGGGGCGTGCCGGAGTCCGAATGGCCCACCGCACCCAGACCGGGCGCCGCCTACATCCGCATGACCCCTGTGCGAACACGGTCTTGGGACTACGCGGATCCAACGGAGGCTTAGCTGCGCCGACGCCTGTCACGTGGCTCCGGTTCGGCCGGCGAGGGTGCTGAGTCACGCGCGACGAAGAGTAGATATGGTCGAACTGTGCTCGCTCACGACAAGTGCGGTTCATGACTGAGGACGCATCGCCACCAGTACCGCCACAAGAACAGCCCGGCGAGGTGCCACCGCTCGACATCGCCGGCTCCGGCGTCCTGCCGCCCGTGGCCGACTCGGTGCGCCGGCGTTTCTGGTGGCTTGAGCGGTTGGCGCCCGCTCTGGGATCGCGGTGGGCGGTCGAACTGTGGTGCACCCCGCCGGTGCTCGAGTCGAGTTTGCGCATGCCGCCGGGTGTTTCACCGGGGAGGCCGGTAGAGGCATTTTGGGATGGGCATCGGGTCGCCGGCGAGGAATGGGGTGAGGGGCCGCCGGTCTATCTGGTGCACGGATGGGGTGGCCAGCGCGCGCACTGCGCAGTGTTCGTCAAACCGTTGGTGGAGGCGGGGTATCGGGTCATTGCCTTCGACTTGCCCAGCCACAACGAATCGGATCCGGGTGCGCTCGCGCCCGGGCGAACCACGGCGATCGAATGTGCCGACGCGATAGCGGCCATGATCGAGACCCACGGGCCGGCGCACGCGGTGGTCGCCCACTCGCTCGGAGCGAACTCGACAGCACTGGCGGCGGCTCAGGGCACACCGGTAGGGCGCCTGGTCTTCTTGGCGCCGATGGGTGAATTCCCGCTGTATCTCGACCTCTTCGCCGCCCGGCACAACTTCGGCCCTCGGATCCTGAAGGGCCTGCACCGTCGGCTCGAGGCGCGGATCGGGATGCAACTGCACGAGACGAACCTGACATGGAACGGTCGACTGGCCGACTACCCACCACTGATTCTCATCCACGACCCCGAGGACCCGGACAGCCCCTATGCCGCCAGTGAACGCGCGGCGGTGGCATGGCCGGGCGCGCGCCTGGTGACCACGCGGGGACTCGGACGACTAGCGCATTACCGAATCCTGCGCCACCGTCCGGCAATTCGCGCCGGACTGGACTTCATCGGCCAGCCGCCGGCTGATCCGAGCGCCACAGAGCACGCCGGCGACACCTAGCGCCGGCAGCCAACGCTGGAAAGTGAGTTCAGGGCAGACGGTGGCGACACGTTGTCGGTCACTGACACGGTGACGACTATCCGACGCCTACCACGAACCCGGGGTAGAACCCCGTCCGCGGCCCGCCGTTGACGTACTGCGATATGCACAACGCGCGTAACGCCTGACTGCCGACACTGCAGTTGAGGAGCGCAGTCTGGTCCGGCGCAGACCCCAGGACCCGATGCGGGCGGTACGGGATCGAGCAGTTGTTGACGTAGGGATTGAACGGGGTGAGGCCGTTGTAGCAGGGGACCGACGGCACCGAAGCGGTGTCGGCCGATACCACGGGGGCTGCGGCCAAGACGGAGACCGCCAGTGCGGCGGCTCCGAAGATCGTTGAGGCCGCTCTGCGCAGAGTGGTCATTGTCCCGACCTCCTCATCGAACAGCGCTCGCCGTTGAGCGCTCTTCTAACTGTACGCTTCGGACCCGCACGTGGTTTGTGCGCGGCGTCGTCATTCGAGGCAGTAACCCCATCGCCTGCACTCGCCCCCGCCGTAGCATCCGATACGAAGCCGTATCAGAGGATGGAGCGCCGATGGCTGTCGATGCCGCCCAAACCGGAACCGATGCCGCAGGTGAGTTCGCCGGCATCGTCGGGGAGTCCCACCTGCTGACCGGCGATCGCATCGGACCCGACTACCAGCACGACGAGGCGCTGGTCGGTGAACCCGTAGCGCCGCGCTATGTGGCCCGTCCCCAGACCGCGGAGCAGGTCGCAGCGCTGTTGGCCGCCGCCTCCCGGGCGCGGATCCCGGTGACCGCCCGCGGCTCGGGAACCGGATTGTCCGCGGCAGCCCGGCCCTGCCCCGAGGGATTGCTCATCAGCTTCGAGAAGATGAACCAGGTCCTCGAGATCGACACCGAGAACCAGGTCGCCGTCGTGCAGCCCGGGGTAACGCTGGTCGACCTCGACACCGTGACCGCCGCAGCAGGGTTGATGTACACCGTCTTCCCCGGCGAGCTCAGCGCCAGCGTCGGCGGCAATGTCGGCACCAACGCCGGCGGTATGCGCGCGGTCAAGTACGGGGTGACGCGCCACAACGTGCTCGGCCTGCAGGCCGCGCTACCCAACGGCGAACTGATCCGGACCGGCGGCAAGATCACCAAGCTGTCGACGGGCTACGACCTGACCCAGCTCATCATCGGCTCGGAAGGCACCCTGGCTCTGGCCACCGAGGTCACGGTGCGGCTCTACCCGCGGCTGACGCACGCGGCCACTCTGCTGGTGCCGTTCGCCGACCTGCCCGCGGTCATGCGGGCCGTGCCGGCCGTGGTACGCAGCGGTGTGGACCCCAACATCCTGGAGTACATCGACACGCTCACCCTGGCCGCGCTGAGCTACTCGCAGAACCTGAATCTGGGCATCCCCGACAGCGTCCGCGATACCGCCGAGGCATACCTGGTCATCGGTGTTGAAGACCGCGACCACGACCGCCTCGACGACGGCGTCGCCATGCTCGGCGAGTTACTCGAGTCCCTTGGCGCGCTGGATCTGTACGTACTGGAGGGCAATTCCGCGCACGCATTGATCGAGGCCCGGGAGAAGGCCTTCTGGACCGCCAAGGCCACCGGCGCCAACGACGTCATCGACACCGTGGTCCCGCGTGCCCAGATGCACCAATTCATCACCCGGGCAAAAGAACTCGCACAATCGGCCGGCGGTGGCGTGGTCGGGTGCGGACATGCCGGCGACGGCAACGTGCACCTGGCGGTGTTCTGCGCCGACGACGAGGCCCGGCACCGACTGCTACACGACATCTTCGCCGCGGCGATGGAACTGGGCGGCGCGATCTCCGGTGAACACGGCCTGGGCCGGGCCAAGGTGCGACACTTCATGGACCTGGAAGATCCGGTCAAGATTACGCTGATGCGCCAGATCAAGGATGTGTTCGATCCGGCGGGAATCTTGAATCCCGGTGTGCTGCTTGATGGAGAGGGTACCAAGTGACCAACGGCGCGCAGGCACTGATCACCACGCTGGTCGACTGCGGGGTGGAAGTATGCTTCGGCAACCCCGGTACGTCTGAGATGCACTTTGTGGCCGCACTGGACACGGTGCCGCAGATGCGCGGCGTGCTGTGCCTCTTCGAGGGGGTGGTCACCGGCGCCGCCGACGGCTACGCCCGAATCGCCGGAAAACCGGCCGCCACACTGCTGCACCTGGGTCCTGGGCTGGGTAACGGGCTGGCCAACCTGCACAACGCCCGGCGTGCCCACGTTCCGGTGGTCAACGTGATCGGCGACCACGCCACCTATCACAAGAAGTACGACGCCCCACTGGAATCCGATATCGAACCGCTGGCCGACTGGACCCATGGGTGGACCCGGCGCACCGGCGCGGGAGCCGACGTGGGCCGCGATGCCGCGGAAGCTGTGGCCGCATCGATGGCGACCCCGCCGTGCATCGCCAACCTGATCCTGCCCGCCGACGTGTCCTGGGACGAGGGCGCCGAGCCGTCGGACCCCGTCGCCCCCAGACCGCCGACGTCGCCCGACACCAAGACGGTCAGAGAGATCGCCGACGTGCTGCGCGCCGGCGAGCCGACGGTATTGCTGATCGGCGGCCCGGCCACCGGGGTGCGGGGATTGGAGGCCACCGATCGAATCGCTGCGGCCACCGGTGCCCGCGCTCTGGTCGAGACGTTCCCGACCCGGTTGACCCGCGGCGCGGGCGTGCCGGCGGTCGATCGGCTCGGCTACCTGGCCGAGCAGGCGGCCTTCCAACTCGACGGGGTCAAGCACCTGATCGTCGCGGGCACCCGCGCTCCGGTCTCGTTCTTCGCCTATCCGGGTAAGCAGAGCGACCTGACCCCCGAGGGGGCTGTCGTGCATACCCTTGCCGGCCTGGATACCGACGTCGTGGGTGCCCTGGAGCAGCTGGCCGAGTTGCTGGCACCCGGTAGTCAGCCACGTCTCGCAGAGGCCGCCGTGCCGGAGCTGCCGGGTGGAGAACTGACACCACAGAACTGGGTGCAGGTCATCGGGGCGTTGCTGCCCGAGGATGCGATCATCTCCGACGAGTCCAACACCTCCGGGCTGCTGCTGCCGGCGGCCACGGCCGGCTCACCGCGCCACGACATACTCACGCTGACCGGTGGGGCGATCGGGCAGGGGCTGCCCGTCGCGGTGGGTGCGGCGATTGCCGCACCCGACCGGCCGGTGATCGCGTTACAGTCCGACGGTAGTGCGGCCTACACGATCTCAGCGTTGTGGACGATGGCGCGGGAGAACCTCGACGTGACCGTCGTCCTGATCAACAACAGCGCGTATGCCATTCTGCGCCTTGAGCTTTCTCGAGTGGGCGCCGGGGCCGGCGGCCCCAAGGCCAACGATCTGCTCGACCTGTCCCGGCCGAACATGGACTTCGCCAAGATCGCGGAAGGCTTCGGGGTGCCCGCCACCGTGGCGAGGACTTGCGAGGAGCTGGCCGCGCAGTTCCGCAGCGCGCTGGCCGAACCCGGGCCGCACCTCATCGACGCGCGCGTCCCGACGCTGTTCTAACGGCATACCGTCGGCCATCTCGTCACCGAGCAGTGCCGGGATGGCAAATGCGCGGAAATGAACCAGGTTTCGGACTACGCGGGTTTACGGGCCCTGATCTGCACCACGGCACCGCGGCCATGATGCAGCACTCCCTCCTGGACATCCCGCGTCGTCTCCGTCGCGAAGTCGAACTCCAGCCCGGCGAGTTCGGCACGCAAGGTGTCGAGAGACATCATCAACTCGGCGGTGGGCGGACCACCGGTCCCATACTCCAGTTGTTCAGGGCGGTAGGCCTCGACCACGAAGACGCCACCGGGCCGCAGACCGGCTACGACCTCTCTGTGGAGGTGCCGTCTGGCTGCGGGGGGCATGTGGGCGAAGATCGATACGATGCCGTCCCACGCGGCCTGCTCCAGGCGGAAATCGGCGAGGTCAGCGACGACGGTGTCGATGGCTACCCCGCGCTGCTCGGCAAGTCGGTGGGCCTTCTCCAGTCCAACGGAGGACATGTCGACCGCTGTGACCGCGAATCCCTGCTCGGCGAGAAAGACGGCATTGCGGCCTTCCCCTTCAGCCAGACACAGGACCTTTCCCGCCGGCAAGTGGGTGACCTGACTGCGGAGGAAGTCATTCGGTGCCGTCCCGTACACGAAGTCGTCACCCTGGTACCGCGCATCCCAACTCGGTTGTCCCACAGTTCCTCATAACCTCATGTCGTCCGTTAGTAAGCAGTCGACTGAACTATCTAGCAGGCGGGTTCGCCATATCCGGTGCGACCACCAGATCCACACTGGCTTTCCTAGCCAGTGTCAATCCGTGGAAGAAGCCCGGCGCGATGATCCGGCGCAGTGTCATCAGGGCCAGGCCCAGCGCCAGTGCACCGATACCGACCACGGCCACCGCGCCGTAGCCGAAGATCGTGATGTTATGACCCTGATCGTCGGTAAGCCAGTCCGGCTTGAGGTATTGAGTGATGCCGTAGACGAACACCGCGCCCAGAGCAAGGCCCCCGGTCAGCGGAATCAGACCGCGCATGAAGAAGTTTCGCGCCGTGGACGTCAGTTCACGACGGTAGAACCACACGCAGGCGAAGCCCGTCAACGCGTAATAGAACGCGATCATCAAGCCGACCGATCCGATCAATGCGGTCAGAAGGTTCGAACTGATCAGGGTGAACAGAACGTAGAACGCGGTCGATACGACGCCCATCGCGACCGTCGCGACCGACGGCGTCAGGTACTTGGGGTGGATCTTCGAGAACGGTGCGGGTATCGCCTTGAAGACGCTCATCGACAAAGCGGTGCGCGCGGTCGGCAGAATCGTGGTCTGGGTGCATGCCGACGTCGAGGTCAGGATGGATGCCGACAGGAGCACCAGCCCGATGTCGCCCAACGGAGTGTGACCGAACAGTGCCGGGCCGACAGCGCGGAACACATCGTCGGCGTTGTCCTGGTTGCCCAGGCCCACGCCCGTGGTACCCACACCCGCGAAGGCCACGGCTGCCGTTGACACCAGCATGAACAGGACCAGCAGCAGCACCGTCGAGATGACTGCGGCGCGACCGGGGGTTCGGCCCGGATCGTCGGACTCCTCGTTACAGGTGACCGCGGTGTCCCAGCCCCAGAAGATGAATATCGCCACCAGCAGAGCCGGGGCGATGACGGTCCCGAAGTCCAAGCCGACGGGCCACAGCCAGTCCAGCGAAGGCCGGATCGAATAGGACTCGGCGCGATGGGTGTAGACCTTGTACAGCGCCAGGGTCGAAAAGACCAGCAGCACCACCAATTCGGTGCCGAGCAAGCCGTACTGGATCCGTGTTGACACCTGGATGCCGCGGTAGCAGATGTAGGTCATGACGGCGATCCAGATGACTCCGGCGACCGTCGACCACAGGGTGCTGTTGGACAGGTTGGCGGCGGAGTGCCAGCCCAGGTCGCCGAGGAAGGTGAACGAGTACGAGCCGGCCACCTGCGCGAGATTGGACATCGCGATGACGTCGGCGGCGATGATTCCCCAGCCGCCCATCCAGCCGACACGGGGACCGAACGCCCGGGAGGCCCAGGTGAAGGTCGTCCCGCAGTCAGGCTCGGCCTTGTTCAACTCCTGATAAGCGACGGCGATCATCCACATCGGGACGAATGCCAGAAGAATGATCGACGGAGCTTTGACGCCGGCCAGCAATGCGCCTCCGCTGGCCACCACCAAGCCCAAGCTGGCCGCCAACGAGTACGCCGGTGCCGTGGACGCCATGCCGATCACGACACTGGACAGCAATCCAAGGGCGCCGCCCTTGAGTCCTTTGCTATCGACCGCCGGCGTTCGAGACGCCGGTTCGGTGACGACGTCGTCGGTGCTCACATTGCCTCCCCCAAGACCTTGCGACAGCTTCGCGACGTCGCGCCGCTAATGATTCACCACCGTGATCACTTTGCCGAGACAAACACCGCGAGTCGGCCAACATTCGGCGTCGGCTGACCCGCCCTCCGCGCGGTTGGACCTGCTGAACGAGCTGCGGCCCTAGATGCAGTGAGGCAACGGAGGAGACGGTCACGCTCCGCGTTCGGTTCGGTCACGACCTTTGGTCACCCCTGCCGGGACGGGCGCGCCGGTGGTGTGATCAGACCATCGATTAAGGAGTACGCGGCATGGATGCGGTCGGAGGGTTGAGTCTTCTGCTCATCGCGGTCGCCGCCATCGCCTCCCTCGGCAGCTATGTCGCGGGTGCTGTGCGTGAGCGGGACAAGCGACGCGCGCGCGGATATTTCGTGCTCGGCGTGGTCACTGGATTTGTGGGGGCGGCGGTCGCGCGCCGACCGATCGGACGCACCGTTCTGACGACGATGGCGTCGCGACTAGTCTCGGCGCAGCGATTGAAGAGTCCCCTCACAGTTGCGGCGCTGCAGGTCCGGAGCAGTTTGGGTCGTTAGCGGACCACCGGAGATCGGCCGAAGAAACGCGCTCAAACAGGCCCGTTCGGGTCCGCGCGGCAATAGCGTGTCGGCATGCTCGAGGTATCCGAGGTCGGCAACAAGGTCGGCAAGGCGGAATTCCAGGCGGCCATTCCGGACTTGCGGGTCGGGCTGATCAACGCCCAGTACGACCTGCGCAACGCCGACTTCCCGGTGATCATCTGGATCGCCGGTGACGACCGGCTGGCGGCCAACGCATTGGTGAACCGGCTCAACGAGTGGCTGGACTCACGATTCATCGACACCCGCGTCTTCGCCGATCCCACCGAAGAAGAGATGCAGCGGCCGCAACTGTGGCGGCTGTGGCGGTCGCTGCCGCCGAGGGGCCGCGCCGCGTTCTTCGTCGGCGGCCTGATGCGCGCGGCCAACCAGCGTGCCGAGGGCGAGATCGGTGAGCCGGAGTTCTCCGGATGGCTCCGCCACCTGGCCCAGATGCAGGCCGCCCTGGTCGCCGACGGTGCGCTGATCCTCAAGTTCTTCCTGCACACCCCGGCCAAGGTGCAGAAGAAGAAGCTCAAGGAGGCCGAGAAGCACCCGGAGCTGGGCTGGCAGGTGGACCATCGCGACTGGGCCGCGCTGGACACCCTGGGCCCGGTGCTACCGATCGCCGAGCGCATCCTTCGCGAGACCAGCGGCCCGGGCGCGCCGTGGACCATCGTCGAGGCGACCGACGACCGCTACCGCGACCTCACCGTGGCCCGCACCATTCTGGCCGCGCTCACCGCGCGGCTGTCCGACGAGGCCAGGAACACCTCACCGACGATCCCCGAATCGGCATTCGGCGACTTCGACGAAGGGGCCAACGTGCTGTCGGGCGTGGACCTGTCGCAGTCATTGGACCGCCACGAGTACCGCAAGGAGCTCGCCAAACAGCAGGCCCGGCTGCGCCGGCTCTCCATCGAGGCCCGCAACCGCGGGGTGAGCACAGTGCTGGCCTTCGAGGGGTGGGACGCGGCGGGCAAGGGCGGGGTGATCAGGCGGGTCACCGCCGCCCTGGAGGCCGGCGACTTCCGCGTCATCCCGGTCGCCGCACCCACCGAGGAGGAGCGCAAGTACCACTATCTGTGGCGGTTCTGGCGCGACTTGCCGCCGGCCGGGAGGTTCGTCATCTTCGACCGCACCTGGTACGGACGGGTTTTGGTGGAGCGACTCGAAGGCTTCGCGACTCCCGCTGAGTGGCAGCGGGCCTTCGACGAGATCAACGATTTCGAGAGCCAGCTCGTCGAGCGCGGCTACTACGTCGCGAAGTTCTGGCTGCACATCTCCGCCGAGGAGCAGCTGTCCCGGTTCAAGGCGCGCGAGGAGACGCCCTACAAGAAGCACAAGATCACCGAGGAGGATTACCGCAACCGGGAGAAGTGGCACGACTACGTCAAAGCCGTGGACCAGAAGATTCTGCGCACCACCTCCGAGGGCGCGCAGTGGCACGTCATCCCCGCCAACGACAAACGCTTCGCCCGCATTCAGACCCTGAAGGCGATCAACAAGGGGTTGGCCCGCACGCTGCGCGAGACCGCGCCATGACCGGCACACCGAGATTTCCGTAGAGCGATACCGCCGCTGATGCCGATCACCATCGACCGCACGTCGGCGCGTGAGCTTTCCGCTCAGTTGAACGACGCCCTCGAGATCGTCTGCAACGAGTTCGAGGGCCTCGATCCGCATCGGCAGTATCACAACGCCTTCGCGCGGGTGTTGAAGCCCGATCCGCTCGGCCGCGTCTTGATGATGGGGACCGATCAGCGGGATCTGTTCGTCCCACTCCTGCGGCGGGCCGTCGCGAAGTATGTGCACCCGGACGGCCAGATCTTCGACCTCGGTGCCGGGGATGGCCAGACCTTCGCCCACGTCGCCGCCGTCGTCCCAGCCGGGACGACGGTCTCGATCGAGGAACCCAACCCCGCCTACCTGGCCGCGTATCAGGAGCTTCTGGAACGCCATCCGCATTTGCGGCGCGGTGTCGCGGTGGCGGCGAGCATCGATGATCTCGTTGCAGCGGCCAACCGCCGCGATGACGGGCTGCCACGGCCGGCGAGCATTGATCTGGCGCTGGCCCTACACATGATCTACTTCAGCAGCGATGTGGCCGAGACCTTGCGCACCGTCCTGGAATTCGTGAAACCGGGGGGCGCGTTGTTCAGCGTGGTCACCGATGAGCCGGCCGCCTACTGTGGGTCCGTCCTGCGCACGTTTCTCGACTCCGGGGGTGAGCTCGGCGACGCAGACCGTTATCTCGCGGCCGTCGACGAACGCCGGCGCCTGCTGGCCCCCGCGGGGGAGGGGGGTGGCGAGTTGGCCCGAGCCGTCGTGGCGCGAGGCATCGACGTCGAAGTTCGATCGGTGCGTCAGCCGAGCCGGATGTACGGGCACAGCCTCGCCGATCTGCTGGCCATCTCGAACATCAGCGTGCTCGTGAATGTGCCCGGCACCCAGAAGTTCGACAGCGCTGCCAAGACCCTGCGTGATCGTCCGGAGGAGATCGAACTGCGCATCGAGACCGACGGACCGCGCGCGGGGATGTGGAGCGTGGTGCAGCCGCAGTGGGTGACCGAAGTACGGCGGCTCGACAGCATCGGGCGGTAGCGAGCGGGACCTTCCGGTTTCCAGCGGCGGAAGCGGGCGGGCGCGTTAGGCTGCCCTCCGGGGGGCGGACCGATTGGTTGAAGGTGATCTCGATGGGCTCTAAGACAAGCGTGCCGGACACGATTCCTGCTCACGACCCCGCCGGCTGGCGACAGCTTCCGACGTCCTATACCCCGGTGGATCATTCCCGGGTCGCGGCGCTGATGGCCAAGGAGTGGGAACGGTACGCCTCCACGACCGCCGGTTCCGCCGAGCACGCCGCGCGGTCCAGCAAGACCCTCCCGCTGGGTGTCACCAGCAGCTTCCAGTACTGGGATCCGTATCCGATGGGCGTGAAGTCCGCGCGCGGCGCCTATGTCACCGACTGCGACGACCGCCAGGTCCTCGACTTGTCGATGGGCTTCGGCGCGATGCTCGTCGGCCATCTCAATCCCACGGTGGTGGCCAAGGTCAAGGAGTCCCTGGACGAGATCGGCACGCTGTTCGTGACGCCGTCGCCCATCTCGACCGACGTCGCCGAAAGGTTCAAGGAACGCTTCGGCCTGGACATGGTGCGGTTCACCAACTCCGGCACCGAGTCGACGATGTACGCGGTGCGGGCCGCCCGCGCCTACACCGGGCGGAAGGCGATCATCAAGATCGAGGGCGGTTACCACGGCGGCTACGACGGCCTTTCGGTGATCGAGAACCTCGGCATCGTGCTGCCCGACGCCGGCTACCTCGCCGCGGTCCGCGAACTGTGCGACGCGCACAACGTGCTGCTGATCTTCGACGAGGTCAAGACCGGCCTGACCGCCGGCGCCCACGGCGCGGCCCGTCGCCTCGGCGTCAAACCGGACCTGGTCACCTTCGCCAAGTCCATCGGTGGCGGCCTGCCGCTGGCCGCCTTCGGCGGCACCGCGGAAGTCATGCAGGTCGTCGTGGACAACCGGATGGCGCACTTCGGCACCTACAACGGCAACCCGCTGTGTATGGCTGCGGCCGCCGCGGTC
>CAZHUU010000114.1:689-15756 GCA_964535335.1 uncultured Mycobacterium sp. | reverse complement strand
AACCCGCCTGCGTTCAGTGCAACGCCACCTACAAGGCGCTCGACAAGCAGGGCCTGGCCTACGAGGTCGTCGACATCACCGAAGTTCCCGAGGCCCGCGACTACGTGATGGCGCTCGGCTACCTGCAGGCTCCGGTGGTCGTGGCCGGTGGCGAGCACTGGTCGGGCTTCCGTCCGGACCGGATCAAAGCGCTCGGCGCCGCGGCGCTGTCGGCCTGACGCGCGGAATCTCGGGGGCAGCGGTGGAACCGGAGAGCGGCCCGGTGCGGGTGGTGTACTTCTCCAGCGTTTCGGAGAACACCCACCGCTTCGTGCAGAAGCTCGGGCTTCCCGCCGTCCGGATTCCGCTGCACGGCCGGATCGAGGTGGACGAACCGTACGTCCTGATCCTGCCGACCTACGGCGGTGGAAAGGCTAACGGTCCCGATGCTGATCCCGGTTCCAATGCCGGGGGCTACGTCCCCAAGCAGGTCATCGCATTTTTGAACAACGAGCACAACCGATCGCTGATCCGCGGCGTGATCGCAGCGGGCAACACCAACTTTGGCGCGGAGTTCTGCTACGCGGGCAATGTGGTCTCCCGAAAGTGCGGGGTGCCCTATCTGTACCGATTCGAGTTAATGGGAACCGCGGAGGACGTCGAGGCCGTCCGTGCGGGTCTGGCTGATTTTTGGACGGACCTTGGTGTCCGAGAAAGGGACGACACGTGTCACCAACCGTCGCAGCTGCAGAGCCTGTAACGATCACCCCGCATCCGCTGCAGGGGGAGACCGACTATCACGCGCTCAACGCGATGCTGAACCTGTATGACGCCGACGGCAAGATTCAGTTCGACATGGACGTCCTGGCCGCGCGGCAGTACTTCCTCGAGCACGTCAACCAGAACACGGTCTTCTTCCACAATCAGGACGAGAAGCTCGACTACCTCATCCGGGAGAACTACTACGAGCGCGAGGTGCTCGACCGGTACTCCCGCAACTTCGTCAAGACGCTGCTGGATCGCGCGTACGCCAAGAAGTTCCGGTTCCCGACGTTCCTGGGCGCGTTCAAGTACTACACCTCCTACACGCTGAAGACCTTCGACGGAAAGCGCTACCTGGAACGGTTCGAGGACCGGGTGGTGATGGTGGCGCTGACGCTGGCCGCCGGCGACACCACGCTGGCCGAGCAGCTGGTCGACGAGATCATCGACGGCCGGTTCCAGCCGGCCACCCCGACGTTCCTGAACTCGGGCAAGGCGCAGCGCGGCGAGCCGGTGAGCTGCTTCCTGCTGCGCATCGAGGACAACATGGAGTCCATCGGGCGCTCCATCAACTCGGCGCTGCAGCTGTCCAAGCGCGGTGGCGGTGTTGCGTTGCTGCTGACCAACATTCGTGAGCACGGCGCACCGATCAAGAACATCGAGAACCAGAGCTCGGGCGTCATCCCGATCATGAAGCTGCTGGAGGACTCGTTCTCCTACGCCAACCAGCTCGGCGCGCGCCAGGGTGCCGGTGCGGTCTACCTGCACGCCCACCACCCCGACATCTACCGCTTCCTGGACACCAAGCGGGAGAACGCCGACGAGAAGATCCGGATCAAGACGCTCAGCCTGGGCGTGGTGATTCCCGACATCACCTTCGAGCTGGCCAAGCACAACGAGGACATGTACCTGTTCTCGCCCTACGACGTCGAGCGCGTCTACGGCCAGCCCTTCGCCGACATCTCGGTGACCGAGAAGTACTACGAGATGGTCGACGACGCCCGGATCCGCAAGACCAAGATCAAGGCCCGCGAGTTCTTCCAGACGCTGGCCGAGCTGCAGTTCGAGTCCGGGTACCCGTACATCATGTACGAGGACACCGTGAACCGGGCCAACCCGATCGAGGGCAAGATCACCCACTCCAACCTGTGCTCGGAGATTCTGCAGGTCTCCACGCCGTCGTTGTTCAACGAGGACCTGTCCTACAGCAAGATCGGTAAGGACATCTCCTGCAACCTGGGCTCGCTGAACATCGCCAAGGCCATGGACTCGCCGGATTTCGCGCAGACCATCGAGGTGGCCATCCGGGCGCTGACCGCGGTGAGCGACCAGACCCACATCACCTCGGTGCCGTCGATCGAGCAGGGCAACAACGACGCCCATGCAATCGGGCTCGGGCAGATGAACCTGCACGGTTACCTGGCCCGCGAGCGCATCTTCTACGGTTCCGAAGAGGGCATCGACTTCACCAACATCTACTTCTACACGGTGCTCTACCACGCGCTGCGCGCGTCGAACAAGATCGCCATCGAGCGTGGCTCGGCGTTCAAGGGCTTCGAGCGTTCCAAGTACGCCACCGGCGAGTTCTTCGACAAGTACACCGAGCAGGTGTGGGAGCCGCAGACCGAGAAGGTGCGAAAGCTGTTCGAGGACGCCGGCATTCGCATCCCGAACCAGGACGACTGGGTGCGACTCAAGGAGTCGGTGCAGGCCAACGGCATCTACAACCAGAACCTGCAGGCGGTGCCGCCGACCGGGTCGATCTCCTACATCAACCACTCCACCAGTTCGATCCACCCGGTGGCGTCCAAGATCGAGATCCGCAAGGAAGGCAAGATCGGCCGTGTCTACTACCCCGCGCCGTATCTGACCAACGACAACCTGGAGTACTACCAGGACGCGTATGAGATCGGCTACGAGAAGATCATCGACACCTACGCCGCGGCCACCCAGCACGTGGACCAGGGTCTGTCGCTGACGCTGTTCTTCAAGGACACCGCCAACACCCGTGACGTCAACAAGGCCCAGATCTACGCCTGGCGCAAGGGAATCAAGACGCTGTATTACATCCGGCTGCGCCAGATGGCCCTGGAGGGAACCGAAGTCGAGGGCTGCGTCTCCTGCATGCTGTAGGGCTCAGCTAGCCGGTCAGCACGTAGAAAAGCACGGCCGATACGAAGCTGGTCACGAATGCCACGCAGATCCACAGCGTGAAGCTGCGCTCGAGCCTCATCGCGGCGTCCTCGCCGTCACGCCGCAGTCGCCACGCGCCGACCACCGCGCTGCCCAGCATCGCGGTGATGGCGGCGTAGGCGAGAACGTAGATCAGGTCGATCATCGGCAGGTAGCCGACCTCGGGCAGCGCCGAGGACACGCCGAATTGCATTGCCACCAGCGCGATCAAGGCGGTGATCGGCACGTTGACCTTGGAGTCGACGTAGGACGCGGGGATGATCACGCCGAGTGCGGCGGCAATGAGCACGATCAGCAACGGCAGGATGGTTTTGAAGATGCCCGACGTGATCGGAGACGTCACCGGTATCTCCACGACGACCCGGCTGTAGGTGCGGTCGTGTTGGGCGGATTCGATATCGCCGAAGGACGTCGGATAGGTGTGGCTGTCGAACGCGATGCGGGGCTCCCCGAAGTTGTAGCCCGCCAGGGTGATGTCCGGGTTGACGGTGATCGGATTCTTGTCCGGTACGTAGACGACTTGCTCGACGTTGTTGACGGCGTCTTCGAACACGAAGCGCAGCGTCTGACTCTGGAACGGATAGTCGGACACCGACAGCGGCGAATTGAAACTCCCCTGATAGCGCCCGAGCCAGACCACCGAACCGTCGGGTTGCTTGCGCGGTTCCGGGTAGACCTCGGTCTTGCTCAGCGCCCAGTTCTCGAACACGTTCTGAACCTCGATGCCGGCCGGCGCATCGACGTCCGGGTTGCGCCACCGCAGCCAGACGTAGAAGTCCGCGGAGAAGCTGTTGGTGCTGAGGTCGACCGCCTGGACGTTCTGGACGTAGACCCCCACGATCACCTCTTCCGGGGCGGGCTGCGGTGTGGGTGGGGGCGCGGCCGAGGCGGTACCCAGGGTTGCAGATCCGGTCTGCAGCGCGACCAGCAGCAGGCCGAAGAACAGGGCGGCCGTCATCGTTCGTGCGACCATTCTGGCGATGGTTGTCATCCCGTCCCCCTACCGGCGGAAACACCTCCCGCACCGCGGCTGACTTTCTGCTGGTCAGCAAGCCCTGTAGACACTAGTCGCCCGAAGTCCGGTTTACTGAGCCGATGAGCTCGGCACCGATGCCCGTCGCGTTCGTCGGGCACGGCAGCCCGATGAACGCGCTCGAGCTCAACCACCACACCGCGGCGTGGCGTGCCTTCGGACAATCGGTGCCCCGACCGCGGGCGATTCTGGCGATCAGTGCGCACTGGTTCATCAACGCCACCGCGGTGACGGCGATGGCGCGGCCGCGAACGATCCACGACTTCTACGGGTTTCCGTCCGAGCTGTTCGAACTGCAGTACCCGGCGCCGGGTCTGCCGGATCTGGCCGGTGAGATCGTCGACGTGGTGAAGCCGACCTGGGTGGGCGCCGACCTGGACAGCTGGGGTATCGACCACGGCACCTGGTCGGTGTTGGTGCACGCCTTCCCGGATCACTCGGTGCCGGTGGTGCAACTGTCGATCAACGCCTATCAGCCGCTGGACTACCACCTCGAACTCGGCGCGAAGCTGGCGCCACTGCGCGATCGCGGCGTGCTGATCATGGGCAGCGGCAACGTGGTTCACAACCTGGGTGCGATGGATCCGTCGTTGCCGGACGCCGGCTTCGGCTGGGCGCAGCGTTTCGACGACGCGGCCCGGGCGCAGATCGTCGACGACCCGGCCAGCGCGGTCCGGCTGTGCGAACACGACGACTACGCCGCGGCGGTGCCCACCCCCGACCACTTCATTCCGCTGCTGTACTTCGCCGGGCTGGCGGCTGCCCAGGGTGGTAGGGCAGACCTGCTCACCGACGGCTACGCCTACGGGTCGTTGTCGATGACGTCCTACACCCTGGGACTCGAGGGGGTTCCCGTCAGCAACACCACAATCTGACCCTCAGAAAAGCTGGTAGGCCTGGCGCGAGATGGTGAACCCGTGGCCGGCCTGGGTGTCACGGCAGGTCATCCCGGATTCTGCACTGGTGCAACGCAATGTACCCGCGGTGATTGACTCGCCATAGGGCAGCGCCCCGTTGTTGTTGTAGGCCGTGTCGCCCGCGCACACGATCTGCGCAGGTCCGCCGGGGCTGACGATGATGCCCTGCCCGTATCCGGTGAACGACGGGCAGTCGGCCGGGCGGGGCGGCGGCGACCAGTCTCGCTGTTGAATATCGCACCGCGCCGATGACGGCGCGATCATGCACCCGATGTTGCCCGACGGTGAGGTGAAGCCGGTCCAGTCGGTGACCACCCGGTCGGCGTGCGCGGGTCCCGGCGCAGCGAGCGCCAGCAGGCTCGCACCGAACATCGCCGCCCACAAGGTTCTGCTTCGGCGCATCGCCGGAATGCTACTCGCCGGGCTAGGTGTGCGAGGGGCTCTGGGCCTTCTTGTACAGCGAGTTCAGCAGGAAATCGCGGAAGGTGTGGTTATCCAACAACTTCAGGCCGGTTTCGGCGACCTTGGGGTAGCCGGCCAGCTTGTTGAAGAACCGCCCGCGCTTGTACTCCCGGCCCCACGCCGCTTGCATCCGCTGCTCGTAGTTGGTGAAGTCGTCGGGCCCGCCGTTCTCCAGCGCCGCCATCGCGCACTCGCCGGCGGCGAGGCCGGATTCGAGCGCCTTGGAGATACCCGCACCCGACACCGGCTTACCGGCACCGAGTGAGTCACCGGTGAACAGCACGCCGGGACGCCACGGCGGCCAGGCGGTGAAGCCCATCGGCAGCCGCCAGGCGCGGACGGTCTTGTTCTTCTTGAGCTCCTCGACCGACGGCAGTTCCCACTCGCGCGGCAGGCTGTTCAGGAAGTCGCCGAAGAAATGAGTGGCGTTGATGGACTGCCAGTTCTTGTAGCTGTTGACGTAGCCCAACCCGATGTTGAACCGGCCGCCGCCCATCGGGAAGATCCAGCCGTAGCCCGGCAGCTGGTCGCCCTGGAACAACAGCTTGAGGTAGATCTCGAAACGGTCGGAATCCGGCCGGTTGGCGTGCATCTCGGAGCGGATCGCGATCGCCGAGTAGCCGTTGTAGTCGGAGTCGATCTTCAGCGCCCGCTTGATCGGGGAGTAGGCGCCGTCGGCGGCGATCACCGCGTCACCGAACACCTTCTCCCCACTCTTGAGGACGACGCCGATCACCCGGCCGCGGTCGTCGAACTCGGGGCCGGCGACCTCACAGCCCTGCCGGATCACCGCGCCCGCCGACTCGGCGTGCTTGAGCAGCATGGTGTCCAGTTCGCTGCGGCTGGCGGTGTGGCCGTGGTCGGGCATGCCGGGACGCTTGGGGAACGACAGCTCCCACTGCGACGGGCTGTATACCGTCACCCCGCTGATCCGGTGGAACTGCGCCACCTCGTCGGCCAGGCCCATCTTCTGCAGATAGCTCACCGCGCGCGCGGTCAGGCCGTCGCCGCAGGGCTTGTCCCGGGGGAACTCGGCCTTGTCGAGGACCACCACTTTGGCGCCGGTCTGTGCGGCCTGCCATGCCGCCGCGGATCCCGATGGCCCCCCGCCGGCAATCACCAGGTCGAATCGCTCGGTCACTGAGTCTCGTCTCGCTTCGATAGTCGGTTGCCTTGATGCTAGCCGAGAGCGGGGGGCTGCCGCGCCGGGCGCGATCTTGCCGAACGGTGACGTCGCGCCTGGTCTGAGCAGGTCAGCGGCCCTCGGCCGGGTACAGTGCTGGACGTGCGCAGAGTGACACGATCGCGGTCCGGGGGCGACTCCGGCAAGGTCGACGCGCGCAGCGAGCGGTGGCGCGAGCATCGCAAGAAGGTGCGGGCCGAGATCGTCGACGCCGCGTTCCGGGCCATCGACCGGCGGGGACCGGAGGTGTCCCTGCGCGAGATCGCCGAGGAAGCCGGCACCGCCAAGCCGAAGATCTACCGGCACTTCACCGACAAGTCGGACCTGTTTCAGGCCATCGGCGCGCGCCTGCGCGACATGCTGTGGGCGGCCATCTTCCCCAACATCGACTTCGCCGTCGATCCGACCCGCGAGGTGGTTCGGCGCAGCGTCGCCGAGTACGTCAACCTCGTCGACCAGCATCCGAACGTGCTCCGGTTCATGCTGCAGGGCCGGTTCCCGGAGCAGTCGGAGTCCACCGTGCGGGCGCTGAACGAGGGCCGCGAGATCACCATGGCGATGGCCGACATGTTCAACCACGAACTGCGCGAGATGGCGCTGGACCCGGCGGCGCTGCAACTGGCGGCGTCGGCCACCTTCGGCTCGGCGTCTTCGGCCACCGACTGGTGGCTGGGCCCGAACCCGGACAGCCCGCGCCGGATGCCGTCGGACGAGTTCGTCAAGCACCTGACCACGATCATGCTCGGCACCATCAACGGCACCGCCGAACTGCTCGGCGTGGACCTGGACCCGGACCGGCCGATCCGGGAGGCGGTGCCGCGCCGCGCCGCCGTCGGCTGAGGGCACCGGTTTCGGGGCCCAACGGCCCCTGAACCGATACCGGCGGTAGCGGGTACTTTGGTGGCATGACCGTTGCCGAGACGACCCTCGACTCCGACACCCCCGCCTCGCCCGTGCACACCCGCGCCCTGGTGATCGGCACTGGGTTCTCCGGGCTGGGCATGGCCATCGAACTCCAGCAGCGCGGCGTGGACTTCCTGATCCTGGAGAAGGCCGACGAGGTGGGTGGGACCTGGCGCGACAACAGCTACCCCGGCTGTGCCTGCGACATCCCGGCGCACCTCTACTCGTTCTCGTTCGAGCCCAAGGCGGACTGGACCCACATGTGGTCGTTCCAGCCGGAGATTCTCGACTACCTCAAGGGGGTGGCCGACAAGCACGGGTTGCGCCGCTACATCCGGTTCGGGTCGCACGTCGACCGTGCGCACTGGGACGAGAGCGAATACCGCTGGCACGTCTACGCCAAGGACGGCCGGGAGTACGTCGCCCAGTTCCTCATCTCCGGGGCGGGGGCGCTGCACATTCCGTCCATCCCGGACATCGACGGGCTGGCCGAGTTCGCCGGCGCCGCCTTCCACTCCGCGCAGTGGGACCACACCGTCGACCTGACCGGCAAGCGGGTCGCCGTCGTCGGCACCGGGGCCAGTGCCATTCAGATCGTTCCCGAGATCTTCGACCAGGTCGGGCAGTTGCAGCTCTACCAGCGCACCCCGGCCTGGGTGTTGCCCAGGAGCAACGATGCCATTCCGGCCCGGCTGCGCACCGTGTTGGCGACCGTGCCGGGCGCCCGGGAGCTGCTGCGCAACGGCATCTACTGGTTCCAGGAGGCCCTCGGTTTCGCGATGACCCAGCGCCACGAGCTGCTTTCCCTCGGTGAGATGGCCGGCAGGTGGAACATTCGCAGGCAGGTGCGCGACCGGGCGCTGCGCGAGCGGCTGACCCCGAAGTACCGGCTCGGCTGCAAACGGGTGTTGTTCTCCGACAACTACTTTCGGGCCATCGACCAACCGAAGTCGGAGCTGGTGACCGACCGGATCGCCCGGATCACCCCGCACGGCATCGTCACCGCCGACGGCACCGAGCGGCCGGTCGACGTGGTCGTCTTCGCGACCGGCTTCCACGTCACCGACTCCTACACCTACGTCGACATCAAGGGCCCCGGCGGTGAGGACCTGGTGGACCGGTGGAACACCGAAGGCGTTCAGGCGCACCGCGGGATCGCCGTCGCCGACGTGCCGAACCTGTTCTTCCTGCTCGGGCCGAACACCGGGTTGGGCCACAACTCGGTGGTCTTCATGATCGAGTCGCAGATCCGCTACGTCGGGCAGGCGATCGCAGCGGCGGACAAGGCCGGCGCCCAGGCGCTGGCGCCGACCCGGGCCGCGCAGGACGCCTTCAACGCCGAACTGCAGCGCAAGCTGGCGGGATCGGTGTGGAACACCGGCGGGTGCAGCAGTTGGTACCTCGACGAGCACGGCAAGAACCGCACGCTGTGGAGCGGCATGACGTGGCAGTACTGGCTGACGACGCGGTCGCTGAAGCCCGCGGAGTACCGCTTCTCCGGAGTGAGCTCGGGCCGACGCCGGCGGGCCGTAGGGGGCTGAGGTGACCCGACACGCCGTCGGGGTTTTCCGGCCGCGGCCGACCTGTGCGTTCGAGGCCGGGAAAACACAACTTGTTGTGTTGCGGCGTGTTGTCGCACCCCAGGGGTAGTGTTTCGGTTGTCAGCCGGAAACGGACATAACAGCGTGGTGAAGTGGGGTTTCGGTGAGCGGTGGAGCGAAGCTGATCGACCGGGCGACGGCGATCAACTGGAACCGTGTCGTGGACGAGAAGGACGCCGAGGTCTGGGACCGGCTGACCGGCAACTTCTGGCTGCCCGAGAAGGTCCCGGTGTCCAACGACATTCCGTCGTGGAACACCCTGACCCCCGCCGAGAAGGAACTCACCATGCGGGTGTTCACCGGCCTGACGTTGCTGGACACCATCCAGAGCACCGTCGGCGCGGTGAGCATGATCCCCGACGCGCTGACCCCGCACGAAGAGGCGGTGCTGACCAACATCACGTTCATGGAGTCGGTACACGCCAAGAGCTACAGCTCGATCTTCTCGACGCTGTGCTCGACCGCCGACATCGATGAGGCCTTCCGCTGGTCCGAGGAGAACCCCAACCTGCAGCGCAAGGCCCAGATCGTGCTCGAGTACTACCGCGGCGACGATCCGCTCAAGCGCAAGATCGCCTCGGTGATGCTCGAGGCGTTCCTGTTCTACTCCGGTTTCTACCTGCCGATGTACTGGTCGAGCCGGGCCAAGCTCACCAACACCGCGGACCTGATCCGGCTGATCATCCGCGACGAGGCGGTGCACGCCTACTACATCGGCTACAAGTTCCAGAAGGGCTACGCGCTGGAATCCGAAGAGCGCAAACAGGATCTCAAGGACTACGCCTACGAACTGCTCTTCGCCCTCTACGACAACGAGGTCGAGTACACCCAGGACCTCTACGACCAGGTCGGCCTCACCGAGGACGTCAAGAAGTACCTGCGCTACAACGCGAACAAGGCGCTGATGAACCTCGGCTTCGAGGCGCTGTTCCCGCGCGACGAGACCGACGTCAACCCGGCGATCCTCTCGGCGCTGTCACCCAACGCCGACGAGAACCACGACTTCTTCTCCGGGTCGGGCAGCAGCTACGTGATCGGCAAGGCCGTGGTCACCGAGGACGAGGACTGGGACTTCTAGGGCCGCAACTCAGTTCACCGCGCCGCGGGTGACCTGCGGGCCGGGTGTGCTGCGGTAGCGGGACAACAGCCGGGCGGCCTGGCCCGGGGCGCCGAGTCGGAGCATCGCGGCCAGTGCGGTCTCCAGGATCACCTCCTGCTGCACGCGGCTGCCGCCGATCGACGGCAACCCGGACAGCGATTCGAGCAGGCAGTCCAGTGCCGCGCGCGGCTCGCCCTCGGTCACCGCGATGAGGCCTTCGCCGATGAGCCGCAACGTCGTTGCCTGCTCGTCGGTGGCCCCCGGCACCTCGATGGCGCGGATCGCGGCCGGGTCGTTAGCCGCCGCCAGCACCAGCAGCGCGTGGAACGCGATGAACGGTGTCTGTGGGGCGTAGGCCAGCGAACCGGCCTCGGCCAGCACCGGCATCGGGTCCGGCGGCGTCACCCAATCCGGGTGCAGCCGGGCGCGCCACGCCAGCGAGCCGGCGTCGACCAGGCAGCGCATGTCCGAGGAGTGCGGCGGCGCAAGGGAATTGGTGTAGCGCCGCGCCGCCGCGGCAGCATCACCCATGGCGAGTTCGTGCAGCGCCGCGTGCCACTGGAAGTGCGGGAGATAGCGCTGGGTTGCGCCGGGGCCGGTGATCCAGTCCGTCAGCCACTTCAGCCCGGCGCCGTGCGCGTCGGTCTCGTAGTGCACATGCGACAACGCGTGCGCGGCGTTGCCGTTGCCCGGGTCAAGTTCCAGCGCGGCGTCGGCGAGGTCGGCGGCGTCGTACCACAGGCCCTGTTCGGTGCGGCCGTAGGCGCGCAGCCCGAGATACCAGGGCGCCTCGCCGTGCACCCCGGTGAACCGCTCGACGTACTGCCAGGCATCCGGCAGCGCCTCACCCGCGCCGGCGAAGGCGATCGACGGCGCCAGCACCAGCAGAGCGACCGCGTCGTCCGGGGTGCGGTCGAGATGTTCGATGAGTGCCGTCGTGCCCGCGGGGTTGCCCTTCTCGCACCAGGTCGCGATGGCCTCGACGTGGCTGCGGTCCTCGGGGCTGCCGTGCGCCAGCGCCGCCCGGGCCCGCGCGAGATGGCCGTTGACGGCGTCGCGGCCACCGGCCCGGTCCGGGCGCTCGGTGGCGATCATCGCCAGCGCGACGTGCGCCCGCGCGTGATTCGGGTCCTCGGCCACCGCGGCGGCGAACGCAACCGAGGCGCCGTCCTGCACGGCGAGCAACCGGCGCACGCCCTCGGCGTAGGAAGCATCGGCACCGGAGAGTGGCGCGATGGCCGGGCCGCCCCGGGGTGTGCGCACCGGACGGTCCCGGGTGTCATCGGCGAGAAGCCGTGCGACGGCGGCGGCCTGGCTGCGGATCTCGGGAATCGCGGTGGTCTCCCACTCCTCGCCTTGGCGGATCGAACCGATGCAGAAGATGCCCGGCACCGCCGCGCCGGTTTCGTCGATGAGGCGGCCGTCGGCATCGAGCCGAACACCGATGCCACACGGATGCGGCGATGCGAGGCCGGAGGCCAATAGGTTCGCCCATAGCGGAGACCGGTGCAGCGACCGGCGGTCCCAGGCCGTACCGGTCGCCACGACCACCACGTCGCCGCGCCGACGCACCGAGTGATCGCTGGTGGTCACCACCAATTCGATGCCGTCGCCGCGCAGGGCGGCATCGGCGACCTCGCCCGCCTCGACGGTCAACTCCCCGGCGGCCAGCGCCGCATCGATCGCGTCGGCCGTCGTCGGCGGCATGCGGTGACGCAGAATCTCCCACTGCCGCAAGTCTTCTCGCAGGAACCGGCGTTGGTCCTCCCAGTCCAGCGCCCGCCACAGCCGGGTGGTCCGTGGCCGCAAGGCGTCGATGACCTGGCGCCAGTCCAGTCCGGCGTCGCGCGCGCGGGCAAGGTCCGCGCCGAGGGCATCGCGCAGCTCTTCCAGCGAGGTCTCGGTGCCGAGCGCGTCGAGATGCGGCAACTCGGTCGGCGGTCCCATGTCGCGGAATCGGTGCGACAGTGCGCCGTGGCGCGACAGCAGGGTGACCGTGGCGCCCCGCGCGATCAGATGCAGCGCCACGTCGACGCCGGTGAGACCGGAGCCGATCACCAGGACGGTCTCGAATCGGCGCGCCCCGAGTGCGGCCAGCGCGCCCGGCGCCCAGGGATCCACCACCACCTTGCCGTCGGCGCCCGCGGCGAGCACCGGCGCGAAGGCCCGCTCCAGCGACTCCGGCATACCGCCCTCGGGACGCCCCGAGGCGAGTACGACGGTATCGGCCGACAGCGACCGGCCGTCGTTGAGTTTCACCTGGGTGGAAGCGCCCGGCACCAGCCCGACCACCTCGGCGGCCTCCATCCGCACCTCGGCGCCCGCGAGTTGGTCCTGCAGGTAGCGGCGGTAGGCGAGTCGGGGTGCGAAACCCGCGGGCGCGGTCACGCCGTGGTCGTCCAGCCACCGGCAGAAGTGGTCCGGGTCATCCGGCCAGGCGGACATCCGCTGGGCGGGCACGTTGAGCAGGTGGACCGGGTCGCTGGTCCCGTACGCCGCGCCGGTGCCCGGGCGACCGGACGCGTCGATCAGGGTGATCTGCGCGTCGGGACGGGTGCGGCGCAGGTGGGCCGCGGTGAGCACCCCGGCAGCCCCGCCACCGACGATCGCGACTCGCATCTTCGGATGGTATCCGCCGCAGGTCAGTGCGGCCTCCCGTCACGGGCAGGAGACGTCGACCGGCAGCGCGTTCACCGCCAGCACCCGGGCCGTCCCGTCGACCAGCCACAGCGCCCCGGGGTTGGTCAGCGCCGCCTTGTAGACCGTGGTGGCCGGAGCGCCGGTGAGGTAGCCGCAGGACTGGGCCGGTCCCTGCGGGCTGGGCTTCAGGAAGTCGGTGGGTGGTGGACCGGGCCACGGGGTGCTCGCGGACTGGTTCGACGAGGCCGTTCCGATGTCGTACACCGCGATCCGGTCCGGGGTGTAGGGGCTCTTGTTGCCGACCGCGGCCAGGTTGTACGCCGCGTCGATGACCTGCCGCAGCGTTGCCCGGGCCCGCTGCTGGTCGGCGGCGAGGTCCTTGTCGAACGACTCGTAGAAGGCGTAGACCCCCACCTTGGCCGGGGCGCCCTCGCCGTGCACGAGGACCGTGGTCGCGTCCATGTCGGTGACGCCCGGCATACCGAAGTCCTGCGCGGAGTTGATGATTCCGCGTTCCTCGATCGCGGAGACGAACGCCGCCACCGCGAGCGGGTCGACCCGGCTGAGCTCGTAGCGCGCCGGAACCGCGCCGGTCGTGTTGTCCTTGACGATCGACAGGATCCGGCCGTCGCCGTACATCACCAGCGCCGGCGACTCCATGGCGTAGACCACCGGCGGTATCAGGCCGCCGCCCGCGTCGACCATGAAGACGATCTGCTCGGCGGGCAGCGCCCCACTGGCCGACGACCTCGCGGTGCCGGGCACGGCGAGCATGCCGAGCGCCGCCAGCAGTACGCCCAGTGTCCGCACCGATATGAGCCGCATTCAGCCAGGTTATGCGGTGAACGCGCGGTGAACCAGCAGAAAACTGTGCGCCGGGTGGTGGCGTGTGCGGGTCGCGACCGCGACACTGATCTGCGTGACCGCTCCCTCGCTCGTCAAGAAGGTCGTCAACTGGCTGCGTGCCGGATACCCGAGCGGGGTGCCCGGCCCGGACCGGGTGCCGCTCCTGGCCCTGCTGCGCAACACCCCGCTGAGCGAGGAGCAGGTCAAGGAGGTGGTCCGCGAGATCATCGCGGCGGAGACGAACGTCCCCGCGGGCCACCAGATCGACCACGACGAGATCGCCGAGTTCATCGCGGACGTGGCGCATCACGATGGCGGCCCGGAGAACATCCAGCGGGTCGCCGCCAAACTTGCGGCGGCCGGCTGGCCGTTGGCCGGCATCGAGTTGGACGCCGGGGAGAGTTAGTACTCGCGCAGCGACGCCGTGCGCTGTCCGACGCTCCCGCTCGTCGCTACGCCTCGCGTAGCGACGCCGTGTCGATCACGAAGCGGTAGCGGACGTCGCTGGCGACCACCCGGTCGAACGCCTCGTTGATGTAGTCCGGCTCGATCACCTCGATCTCCGGGGCGACACCGTGCTGGGCGCAGAAGTCCAGCATCTCCTGGGTCTCGGCGATACCGCCGATTGCCGACCCGGACAGGTTGCGGCGCATGCCGATGACGCTGAAAGACGGCACCACCAGCGGGTTCTCGGGCAGGCCCAGCTCGACGAACGTGCCGTCGAGATCCAACATGCTCATGAAGCGGCGCAGATCCAGATCGGCCGAGACGGTGTTGAGGATCAGGTCGAAGGAGTTGCGCAGGTTCTTGAACGTGTCGCGGTCGGCGGTCGCGTAGTAGTGATTCGCGCCGAGCCGCAGACCGTCTTCCATCTTCTTGAGGCTCTGGGACAGCACGGTCACCTCTGCGCCCATCGCCGACGCGAGCTTGACGGCCTCCAGCGGCGTCTTGGCCTCGGGCGGCAGGATCGTCCAGGTCGCGTGCTCGCTGTCCTGGCGTTCAAAGACACCCGCGGCCAGCAGTAGCTCGAGCACGGTCTCGGGGGCTTTCGGGATGCCCGGCAACTGGTCGGCTTCCAGCAGGGCCTGCACGTCGCCGGCGGACTGGGGCCACAGCAGGAACAGGCCTTCGCGGCCGAACCAGACACGCGACTTCTCGCGGTTGGGCACCCAGCCCGAGTGACTGATGGCCAGCCGCCGCAATGCGTCGACCAGGTAGCGTTCCAGGTGCGATCCGAACTGCGGCGCGCCATAGCGGTCGGCGTTCGCCTGCAGGTTGCGGTCGATGACCAGCGCCAGCGGGATGGCACCAAAGATGGCGGTTACCTGCAGGCCAACTGGAGTATTTATACTGCCAAAGAACACCTGACCGCTATTTCCCGCAAATACGATATCAAAGCCAAATTCTTTGATGGCCGTGGCGGCCCCCCTTCGCGCGGGGGTGGCAAGA
>CAZHUU010000114.1:0-679 GCA_964535335.1 uncultured Mycobacterium sp. | reverse complement strand
GGCTGTCGAGCACGTTGTGATCCCGGTAGACCGGTGTGCCGCCGATGCTGGCCAGCAGGTGGGGCACGATGACCGCGTTGTCGTCGCTCAGGAACTGCAGCGTGGCCGTCGGCACCACATGCGGCAGGGCAAAGACGCCCAGACCGCGGGACTCGATGGCGTTCGGACGCCACCGCACGAAGTAGCGATCGGCGCTACGCGTCCCGAGCCAGTCGGCGAGTGGCTGCAGGTACGCCGGCCATTCGTCGCCCCCCGCGTCGGTCACGATGGTGTGGCTGAGTACCCGGTGCAGCTCGCAGCACAGGCCGCCGATGAACGTGGCCTGACGCCAGCGCGGCTCCAATTGCGCCGAGATCGTCGAGCGGCCGGAGAAGATGTGGGCGTCCGTGCCCTGCAGGCTGAAGAAGGCAACCTCGAGACCCAACCTCAGCAGCCCGCCGGGTGCGCTGAAGTAGTTGTCGGCGGTGGCGGGCAGCAGGTGCACGTAGGCGGCGTAGCGGTGCAGCAAGGGTTGAACGTCGCTGTCGAAGCTGCCGCGGTCGATGCCATGAAGAAAGATGGCGTTGCTGTTCACGTTGCCGACGCTGCCTTCACGGCCACCATGCAGAAGAAGCTCGACGCGGTTTCGAACATCTGGCTCAAGCAGGTTAAGGAGCGGCGCGGAATCGATGCTGCGGAT
>CAZHUU010000113.1:15055-15790 GCA_964535335.1 uncultured Mycobacterium sp. | reverse complement strand
GGCAGGGTCACGTCCTCGGCAGCCTCGATCACCCAGTCGATTCCCAGCCCCAGCCCTTGCGGACTCGCGGCCAACAGTAGGCAGGTCAGCGGGGCGAACGCCAGGTCATCCCACGGGCCGGGGTCGCTGCCGCGAAAGGAGCTGCCCGACAGCGCGACCGCCGAGGTGCTCAACAGCGTGCGAGCGACGGCCTTAGCATCCTCAAGTCCGGTGATCCATGCGGTGGGATCGAACCGGTACGGACGCAGGTCAGCCGGATAGTACGGCGCAGCGATAGGCCGCAGATCCAGCAGCGCGGCAGGCCCGTAGCGCCGCGAGGCCACCATCTGCATGAGGTCGTCCTTGGAGGACGACACCACTGCTGGGCCCGGCCACAGCACCGCCGACTGCGCCAGCCACTTGCGGGTCTTGCCGGTGCCCTGCGGGGCAATGACGATCACGATAGGGAGATGACGGAGGCGGCCGGTGTCGCACTCATAGTTGGAACAGTAGGGCTGTCGCAGGGGTGCTCCGTGCACTATTTTCGGGCGCTGGTTAGTCCTGCCGCGGTGAGACGTACTCCCCGGCGCGCACGTCAGGCCCGATCTGGACTGCGAACTGCAGTTGGTCGGCGGTGTACATCCAGCCCGCATCGGTCCAGGTGCGCGGAACTAGTTGCGCCACAACAGGGTGTGGAAGACCGCACGCGGCGGCGACATCAGCGATCGTGAACTGAGCGTGCTCGCTATTGACCGG
>CAZHUU010000113.1:13254-15045 GCA_964535335.1 uncultured Mycobacterium sp. | reverse complement strand
GCTTTGCGGCGGCGAAACGACTCCAAACACAGCGGCGCGGCGAGCTGCTCATCGGGCATGGATATAAGGCTACGGCCGACCGGGGTGCCCGACAGGCACAAAATGCCGAACGACCATCAGATCGTCATGAGTCGAGACGAGAGCGCGGGCGCCACGTCGGCAGCGGTGAACAGCCGCACGGGTCCGGTGATCGCACCGTCACGTGGTCGGACATAGCCAAGACCCGGAGGGGACATCGGCAGCTGCCACGCCTGGGGTCCACCGAGGGCATCTATGGACGTTTGTGCTGTCGCGGTCCTCAGCGCGATCACGACGTCGCTGGTTGCCTCAACGGGCCGACCCACCCGGGCGCCAACCGCGAACGTCGAGGTCGGCTCAGTGCTCGACATGAGGAGCCGGACGCGCTTGTCGCGGCCTTCGTCGGCGATGCGCTGCAGCGTGCCCGCCACTTGTGGGTGCGACCCCAGCAGCTCGTCGACGGCATCGACGACGACGAGCAGCTCGGGCTGGGACTGCCCTGTGCGCTCATTCAGCGCGGCCTCGACCTGGGCGCACCAGGTGTCCCAGTCCGCCGGAGGGTCGGCTGCGCGCCGGTAGCCCGCGCAGTGGGCGACAACGTGAGGAGGAGGGCCGGTAGTGGCGTTTGCGCTGGCGATGCCGTTCTGTGTGTCGGCGATCGCGAGCTGCACGCGGGTCGGCGGATACAAGGTGCACACGCTCAGCGCAAGCGACTGCAGCGCTGTGGTTTTCCCAGCGATGCCCACGCAGAGCGCGACGTTGGCGTGATCGCCGAGCTCAATCGACACCACCGAGTCGGGCGCGTCCACTGGCACACCGACCGGGATCACCAGCACGTCATCGTCGGCGCGGCGTCGCCACCCCGCGCGCGGGTCGAACGTGTGGAGCTCAGTGACGCCCAGGGCGTCCAGAAGACGCCTACCCGGCCAGGCCGGAGAATGTGTCTGCGCAGCGCTCATAGGCCAAGCCAGGCCTGTTCCTGGTTGAAGGCCACGATGGCGACCTCGACGGTGTCGCGGGCGGTGCTGATCCGCACCGATTCCCGCGAGATCTGCTGGAAGCGGATGTCGGGTTGCTGCCCGCCAGGCTGGGCACGCCCGAGGGTGATCACGGTGGCCGACAATCCGGTGGGCGGCGCAATGAGGGGCCGGTCGTTGACGATGATCGAGGGCACGAACTCTGCGGGCCGGCGGCGGTCGACCACGGCGATATTGTGTTGGGCCAACCTCGCCCACCGGTTGGGTTGGCTGGAATAGATAGCGATCCGCTCCCCCACCGCGGCGGCGCGGATGAGCAGCTGGCGCACGTAATACTCGCTGGTGTCCATGGCGATGCGGGTGGCCTGCTGCGGATCGGTCAGCGACAACATGACCAGATCGTCGCGCTGCACCGGCGGGTCTGCGCGGCGGTCATCGCGCAGTGCAGCTCCCACCAGAATGCCCGTCGAGCCGATCGGGATCTCCAACGCGCTGGGCTCCCCCAGCGGGCGCGCGGGGATGTCGAGGTGGCCCGGACGCGCCGTCGGGGCCGGCCGCAGTGCGGCGGAAAACTGGTCACCGGGCAACGTGTTGAGATACAGCGTCGGTGGCTGCTGAGGGGGCTGCGGATCGTTGGTGCGCACCGTGGCCGCGATCATCACCGGGCCATCGCCATCAGGGGCCTCCACGTAGCGGCGTTTGAACAAGCTCAGCGTCAACACCACCTCGTCGCTGCGCAGCGCCCACATCTGATGCAGTGACGCGGTGGTGATGTCCTCGGGCGAGAAGTAGTACG
>CAZHUU010000113.1:296-13244 GCA_964535335.1 uncultured Mycobacterium sp. | reverse complement strand
GCGCCGCTGCGCTGGGCTGGTGGAGCGAAAGGGCACCGGGTCGGCCGGGCTGTCGGTGCCCTCGATGACCGGGGGCGCCGGCGCCGGCTGCAGCCGTGCGCCCAACCGGTCGAGCGCGGTGTCGAGCTCGGCGGCGGTCAGGGCGGTGGCGCGGATGTCGCGCTCTAAGAGGGCATTGATGATTCGCTCGGTGGCGGCGGCGGCGGCAGCCCCGACCGATTGCCGATACTGCAAGCCGGGCGCCGAGTTTCGGATGTCGAGGCGCACCACGAACTGCATGGTGCGCTGCCCGGCCGCGGGCCGGTCGGCCAGCAGAGTGCTGTACAGCGGGGGGTATTCGTTGCCGCGGCGCACGAGGTGTCTGGCGGGCACGACGTCAATGGCCGCCAGCTGAATCCCGCCGGGCTGGTCGAGCAGCTCGGTCAGCACCTCCAGCGGCAGCAGGTTGCGGGTCAGCGACACTGTGGAGCCGCGCAGGAACGTCAGCGAGTAGGGCTTTCCGGTCACCTCGATCATCGTGAGGGCTTCGTAGGCCTCGACGCGCACACCGCACACGATGTTGCCGTGGGGCACATCCACGGCCGCAGCCGCCGCCGGGTATTTCCCGCGCCGGGAACGACGCCAGCGCCGCACGGCCGCCAGCCAGCCCGGCACGTTGCGGCGGTGCACAGTGGGTACCAGCAGCAGCAGCGCCACGGCGGTGATCACCGCGGCCGGCCACCATCCAAACCGCGCCGGCGGCAGACCGATGAATGCCACCAGGGCAACGACTTCGAGCGCGACTACCACCGGTGTTCCGGCGCGCACGCCCACGGTGCGGGCCTTCATCGCAGCCTCCGTCGCATGCCGACGACCGCCACGGCGACCGCGGCGACGAGCAGGACCGCGGCGCCGGCGAGCAGGGCGCTGTTGCGCGGGCGATGATCCGGTCCCGGCGGGGGCGGAGGTACATACAGGTCGGTGCTGAGCCGCTCGACTGGTTTCGGATCGCCCAGCGGCACATCGAAGGTCAGCGCCGCTACCGGATCGACCACGCCGTAGCCGACCTGGTTGTCGACCCCGCGGGCCGGATTGTGGGCGGTCTCGGTGATGCGCCGCATGACTTGGGCCGCGGTGAGATCGGGGAATTTGGCCCGCACCAGCGCGACCACGCCGCTGACGTAGGCGGCCGAGAAGCTGGTCCCCCAGAAACCGGCACCCAAGCCGGGTTCATCGGGTCGGGCGTTGACCGCGGCGCCGTTGGTGTTCGACAGGCCCATGATCCGCCAGCCAGGGGCGGCCACCGACACCCACGGGCCGTTGATCGAATCCGGCAGCGGCAGCCCCTCGGGGGTCACCGCGCCGACGGTGAGCACGTAGTCGGAGAACCACGCCGGAGTCACGATCGTGCGCACCCCAGCCCAGTCCCGGGGATCGTTGGGGTCCAGCGCATTGAAGGCGGGGTTCTGTCCGCAGTCCTGTCCCTGGTCACCGCCGCCCTGATTGCCGGCGGCGGCCACGATCACGATGTCCTTGTCCACCGCGGCGTAGCGCACCGCCGCGCCCAGAGCGTCCTGGTTGACCGGGGCGGCGGCGTTGATGCACGACGCCAACGACACGTTGATCACCTGAACGCCGGGCAGGTCTGCGGCATGGCGAATCGCCTTGGCCAGGGTCGCAATGTCGCCGGCCTTGCGTTGACCCTCGATGTCGCCGGGGGCTGGTCGTGCCGGGGTGAACGCCGTCGAGGACTGCCGAATCGAAATCAGCGAGACATCGGGGGCCACGCCGACCACGCCGTCCGGTCCCGCCGGCGGCGGCCCCGGTACCAACGGCTGCGCGGCGCCGGTGTCTCCCGGGCCCTGCGCGGGCGGAGGTCCCGCCGGGGGCGGTCCACCGGGCGGCGGTCCCCCCGGCGGCGGCTCAGCAGGAGGTGGCGGCGGCTCGGGCGGCGGCGCGGGCGCGGTCACTGTCGCGGTCGCGGTGATCGTCGGCGGCGGGGGAAACGCTGGCGGCGCGGGATTGGCCGGCACGCCCGGGGGTGGAGGGGGCGCCCCTGCTCCCGCAGGACGCGGCGTGGGGCGGTCGGCCGGGTTAGCCGGCGCGGCGCCGATGATCGAGGCGACAATGGTGCCGTGGCTTTCGCAATCGGTCAGCCCGCCGTCGGGTAGTCCCTGCACGAAGTCGCCGCCGGGAAACAGCCGCGGGAACCGTGGGTTGGGGGTGACGCCGGTGTCGATGATGGCCACCGTCACTCCAGCGCCCGTCGAGTACTGCCAGGCCTGTTCGATGTTGAGCATGGTGTTGCCCGGGTCGGGTTGCGCCACGTTGGGATCGCCCACCACCACCGGGGTCACGCACGCTTTGGTTTGGCGCATCTCCTGGGGCGGGCCCGGAGTCTCGTCCGGCGGCAGTGCGCCCGGGTCGATCACCGGCGGGGCCACCGCCAGCGCCGCCGGGGGCGCCAACACGTTGGCGCTGAGCAGTCCGAATGCGGCCAGGCCGGCCGCCACACTTTTGCCCCGCATCAGTGCAACCTGATGTATTGCAGCAGCCCGATCGCCCACGCGGCGAACGGCACGATCAGGGCATAGCCGAGGTACTCCAGCCATTCCACGACTTGGCGGATGGGTTCAGAGAAGCTGCGGGAGGGAATGACCGCCCCGGCCAGCAGCCCGGCCACGGCCACGGCCAACACCACGGCCGCCGACACCGCCACCGAGACGGTCGCCGAGGCCGGAGCGCTGAGGCCGTAGTGCAGCGGGATCGCCATCAGCGACAGTGCCGACCCGCTGACGATGGTCACCGCATGACGGCGGTGCCGCAATCCGCGGGCCCGCAGAATCAGGCACAGCGCCGTCACCACGACGACGACGATCGAGGGCCACTGCGAGCCCGACCCCGGGGCGATCGCCCACCAGGAGGCTGCCAGCTGCACCACGGCGATCCCGAGCAGGGTGCCGGTGAGCACCCGGTTGGACCGGCGGGCCACCTCGGCGACCTGCTCACCGCGCAGCGTCACGTCATGGGCGGCCGACTCCACAGGTGTCAGCGTGTCCTCGGGCTGACCTGGCGCGCGGGTGAACATGTCGCGCCCGGTGATGGACTCGAAGCTTTGGCGCGGAACTTTGGACATCCACAGCCCGATCGCGGTCGCCGCCCGAGAAGCGATGAGCACCGCCATCAACATGACAATGGCGATGCGTTGAGCGGGAACGTCGAAGAACATGCGGGTCAGACCGGCGGCGATGACGGCCGTGGTCACGGTGACGATCGCCGCCGCCGCGGTCCAGTGGCGGCCCGTCATCCGCGCCAACAGCAGCACCCCGACGGTGGCCACCACGGCGGCCAGGAAAGCATGCGGGGCCCCGGGCTGGTTGCCATACGGCGCGCTCGCGCCAGCCAGGACGAGGCCGACCAACGCCGCCCAGGCGGCGCCGTCGACGATGACGCGGCTGGCCCCAGCGCGCGCCGACAGCATCGCGGTGGCCAACAGGATGCCCGCGGTGACGGCGAAGATCGCGGGGCTCAGCCAGAACGGCTGGGCCGCCCACCGCAGTCGCCACACCAGCAGGGCCGCCCCAATCAGTGCCGCCGCGGTGAGCGCCCCGGCGACCACCACCGCGTCGTGGGTCGACACCGGAGGAAAGTGGGCATGGGCCCAGCGGGCCAGCGCAGTCGAGACATTCTCGATCAGTGGCGTGTACCGGCGGGCTGTCTTCTCGGGCACGAACGCCAACAGGTCACCGTCGGCGACACCCTGCGCCGACAACGACACCTCCTCCGAGAGCCGTGTCATCCCCACCGCGCGGGCGAATTCATATGTCCCTACAGGGAGTTCGTCTTCACCCTTGCTGCGCAGCAGCCGATTGACCGCCCCGAGAGTCGAGTCGGTCAACGCCGAGAGCGGGACTGCGGCCGGTAACACCAGGTCAATCTGGTGAGCGTCGCCGACCAACAGCGACACCCTGCACGACGAGGGCACCAGCGGCCCACCGGGGGCTGACGATCCTGACGTGGGAGTCGACGGGCTCACCGTGGTCACCGGCGCCCCCGCAGACTGTCGCTGGTTGTGGGAAAGTGCTCGGCGATCGCCGCGGCGATCTCGATGAACCGTCGACGCGTCACCTTGTCGATTTCGTTCTGCACGTCAATCACACCGCCGGGCCGCAGATGTCGATCGAACGGCACTTCCACCACGCGCTGGCCGCGCTGGCTGAACTGCTCATGAAGCACCTCGCGGGTGCGCTTGTCGGCGTGCCCGTCACCGTCGTTGAGCACGACCACCGTGCGATGCAGCAGCCCGGTATGGCCGGTGTTGGCGAGCAGCTCCATGGTCTGTGCCGCCGCGGAGGCCCCGTCCACCCACATCGAGGACACCACGATCAGTGCGTCAAGATCGCGCAGGACCTCCCGGGTCACCGGGGAATCCATCGTGGAGCCACAGTCGATGATCGACAGCGTGAAGTGGTTGTCCAGCCGGCCGGTCGCCTCACGGTAGATGTTCGGCTCGAGTATTCGGCGGCGGGCGGTGGCAGATTCGCCGGCCAGCACGAACAGGCCGGCGGTGTTGTTACCCACGCGGGAACGCACGTCGGCGAAGGTGCGCAAGTCCTGATCGGCGGCGAGCTCCCAATAGGAACCCTTGGCGTTGGGGTCCACGCGCAGGCCCAGCTTGCCGAACGCGGTATCGGCGTCGATGGCCACTACCCGGTCATCCTGGCGGAGCTCGGCGAAGATCGACCCCACCCCGGCGGCAATCGTGGTCTTGCCGACGCCGCCTTTGCCGAGCACCCCGATCTTGTAGCGGCCCCGCAGTAGGGAGCGGATCTTGGCCTCCAGCTCCGCCAAAAGCCGTTCATCGGGTGACTGCCCGAAGTTCAGCAGCCCGAAGGTGCTCTTGTACAGCACTTTCCGCCACCCCTTGCCGGGGGGAATCTTGCGGGTCGGCACGAGTTCAGTAGGCCGAATCGAGTCGACGTAGGAGTAGTTCGCCGGCCCCGTGGCTGCCGGGGCGGGCTCGCCCCACTGGCGCGGGTCACCGGCAGGAGGCGCAGAACGCTCGCCGGGCCAGCCTTGGGCGGGCGACGGGGGACGCTGCGGGCCGGATTGCTGCGGAAACGGTGGGGCCTGATGCCGTGGAGGCTCGCCACCCCACTGAGAGGAGGTGGGCGGCACCGCCTGCTGGCCCGCACCGGTGTCGCCGAAACTGCCGCCGCGGGAGGGGCTTTCGCGTAGCGGCGGGGGCGGGAAGTCGCGGCGGTCGAAAAACGTTGTGGTCTCAACATCCGACGGGCGGTACGGCGCGCCCGGGTCAGGATCTTGCGGGGCCGCCGCGGGTTGCTCCGTGGTCGACTCCACAACCTCCGACTCGCTGGGTTGTGCGTGCTGACCCCACGGCGGAGCTGCGTCGGATCGCGATGCTGGACTGGGCACATCCGGGGTGCGGCCCGGCCACGGCGGGGGTGGGGGCGGCACTGAGGATTGGGCGTGAGCGCCCGCGGATTCCCCACCGCTCGCCGGTAGTGGGGGCCAGCCCGGCACCGCCGGCGGTGCCGGCGGCTCTGCGGCGTGCGCACCGGTGTCGCGGGTGTCGCCCTCGCTCGAAGGGTAGCCCGTCTGCTCAGGGGGGAGATCGCGGTCAGTCACAATCTGATCCTATCAGCGTGTATGTCGTATATCGGCACTAGTTTTTCAACCCTCGATTTTTAACAACTAGCTTCCCGGCGACCTGGTGGGGAGCGCTTCGGCGCCCCCGACGGGAGCGAGCGAGTCGTGCTGGACCAGTGCGTCGGCGCGGGTGAGTGCTGGCCCTGGCGCAAATGCCCGGATCAGCGGCCACGGTGCCTGCTGCGACCGATCCGGGGACACCCCGAGGGCCGTGAACGCGTCGTCGGACAACTCGATGCCGTAGCGGACCCCTTGATCTGAAATCCACCACATCGCTTCGCGCGAGGACGCCGCTGGGGCCGCACTGGTCGTCATGACCAAGTTCGTGGCACCGGGGCCGATGTACACCTGGTCAGCCTCCACCGATTCGGGATCGCGCACGCCCTTCGGGAGTTTGACCAGGCGGTTATCGGCGGAGCCGAGCGGGATCGGCAACCCTTGCCCCGACAAGATCGTGACTTCGGCAGCGCGGTCTGTAGCGCCCTTCGACCACGCCAGGCAGGTGGTGGCGTTGACGGCAGTGTCCACCAGGCGCAGCCGAGTGGCCGGGTAGAACGACACCGGCAGCTTATCCACCACCGGTATCGGAGCGAGTTTGTCGGGGGCCACCTGAATCGGGGCCACATCACCGAACGAGTTCGCCGATCGCAGGAGTGAGGCGACGAACGGCGAAACCCGTTGCACACCATCACGTAACAGCACGTACAGCGATTCGGCAGCGTTGGGCTGGCCGAGGTCGCGCACGGTCAGCACTGACCCGATCACCGCGCCGTCGGCGACATTCCATCGTGACGGTTCCCCGGCCCCCGGGATGGCCGGGCTCACCAGCGGGTCGGTCGCCGGAAGGGCGTCAAAAAGCGGTCGGGACAACGGAATCGGTTCCGGCGCAGTCGAATCGACGCCCAAGGCTAAAGCGACCGCCTTATTGCTGAGGTCAATCTCGGAGCGGTGTCCCTCCCAGATCACATAGGTCCGATCGCCGTAGCGGCCCAAGATGGCATCGGGCATCTGCAGCGGCGCTGAGCGCTGGCCTAGCGTCAGCTGGCCGGCGATCGCCGTGACCACAGGTTCCGAGGCGGCCGAGGTCGTCGACGTCGGTGTCGGTGCGGTGTCGCACACGGTCCAGTCCGAGGACGACGCCGTACGGATGGGCATCGCCGCGGGAGCGCCCACGATGCCCACCAGCGGCCCTTGCGGGTATTTCTCCAGCTCTGCGGCCTTGACGAACGTCGGATTATTCGGCTGGCCGGCGATCAGCCGGGCGCTCATCAGGTTCAGCGCCGGGTGTAGTCGACCGTCGACCATCACGTAGACCGCGCCGGTGTCGCGGTCGGCCAAAATGGCCGACTGGCCGACCTGGCCGGCCGGCTTGAACCACGACAGCACGAACATCAGCGCCATGGCCAGCAGTGTGAACATGACCCCGAGGATGAGGGCAGCGCTGCGGCGCTGTTCGGGGTCGTATTCGAGCCGAACGCCGTGATGGCTCAGTGCCGCGGCGTTGCGGCGGTTCCAGAAATAGTGGGCCGTCACCTGCAGCCGCGACGTCAAATTCAGCGCCATATTGCCCACCCTACTAGGGACAATGACCCTAAATCGGCACCAATTTCATGCCCCCCGACATATGTACGCATGGCGTTTTACGCGGCCGCCCGTGGCGCGGAAAGCAGCCCGTAGAGGTCCTCGCGCACGGCGTCGGTGGTGGCCGGCCACAAGCTCAGCCACTGCTTACCGTCTGCCGACGTGCTCGTGGTGATGCTCACGCGGCCAAACTCGGTGTCGGCCACCGTGACCACCCGGGGATGGACATGCTGGGCGATGTCGTGGTCAATCACCATGGCGACGGCCATGGCCGAGTCGTCCAAGCGTGTCGCCGCAGCCAGGACCTCGGCCTGCTGGGGTTGCAGTCCCAGCCGGCTCATCGCGGCGATCGTGGCGTCTCGCCCTTGCGGGACAGCGGCTTCCAGCGTCGATTGCATCAGGTCGGCGGGGATGTTGACGCCGTCGATATCAGCAGGTGCAGCCACGCCCAGTGCCGGCATCAAGGTTTGGCACATCAAGTCCGCCTGGACTGCGGGGTCATCGGTCTCCCCCACCGCGTCAACGACCATGTCGTTGCCGTCGCGCGCAGCCATCGCCAGCCACCGCCGGTACCGGCACACCACGACCACCCGCTCCTCCACCGTCGGGAGTTCACCGTTGTGGACGGCCTGTCCTGACGGTCGCCGAATGGTCAGGACGGCCTGCCGATCAGGCCGCCCCAGTACGGTCATCCAGTCGCGCACCGGTTCGTCGACCGCGCCACTAGGGGAAATGGCGCCGGCCTGAACCAGGCTCAGATACTCGGCGGTTTCGGCGATCGGGACCGGCCCCGCTGTGGTCTCAACAATCAGTTCGTGATGCACTGACGGAATAAATGGCTTGAGCCGCAACGCCGTTGGCATGGATTCCACACCCAGCAGTGCCTGCAGTACCCATACGCCCCCGACGGTTGTCGTCAGCGCCATGTCCTATCCCTTCTGTTGTTTCGAGCAGCAAAAAGGGGGGCCAACTCCAGTTGGCCCCCCTTTTGGCAGTGTCGCTACAGCACCCCTGGTGGGCCGTCCTAGACCATGAATGTCTGGGCAGAAGCCCCGTCCTGGGACACGAAGTCCACACCAGCCTGGTCGGCGGCCTGGCCGTGGCGGTGGATGACTTCCTTGCCCTCGTTGGTGGCGTCGATGATCATCTGCTGCGCCTGGGCGTAGGTGACCGACGCCTGATCGGTGGTGAAGTACTCGGCGATGCCGCCCAGCAGGTTCTGCGCCTCGGAGGCGATGTTGTCCAGCTCGCCGCTGAACGTGCCCAGGGCGGCGTTGTAATCGACGATCGCGCCGGGATTGACCTTGATCATTCCGTCCATAGTGGTGGAATCCTTTCGAATGTCTGTGGTGGTGGAAGGGTCAGGTGAAGCGCAGGCCGCCGGAGACCGACTGGATCTGCTGGGCGCTCTGGCTGTCGATGTTGGTGAAGTCCGGCGCGCTGTTGCGCAGCGCCGCGATCAGCGACTCCCACCGCATGTTCATCTCGCGCTGCGCCTGCGAGATCTCCTCTGCCGTGGCCACGTTGGCGACACCGGCCTGCCCGTCGAGGCCACCGGATGCCTGCAGTTCGGTCGAGTGCTGCTGGTAGCGGCTGAGCACGTCGAGCGCCCGCATCTTGAGATCGTCGAGCTGGTCGGCGGTGGACTGGATCTGCGCCGCACCAACAACTTGCTGTGCCATGGAAACTCCTGTTCTGGAAGATGTTTGGTTCTAGACAAAGTCTATGGGCGCCTACACACCCCTCCGTGCGCTAATTTTTTGTTACCTGTCCCCCCTGTCAGCAGCCGATCGGGCAAGCGTGACCTGCATCGTCCGTCCCTGCCGCTGCTCGGTCGCTGCCCCGCCGTCGCGCCCCATCGCCGAGGCCGGAGCGCCGTACAGACCACCAGTGCCTGCACCCCCTGACGGGCTCGGTCCGGTGGCAACCGGTTCGATGGCACCTCCGAATCCGCCGGGCAGTTTGGGGGCATTCGGGGTGCTGAAACTCCCCACCGGGCGGGTGTAGGAACTGGTGGGAACGACCCCGCTGCCGCCGGCACCGATGCCGCCGCCGCCACCACCGCCGCCGCCGCTGAGCGCACTGGCCAACCCCGGCGTCGCCACCGGTGTACCGGTCAGCGGAGCCGCTGACGCGGCCCCCGGGGCGCCACCGAGACCGCCCATGCTCGACGACAGCGGGCCGAGCATGCCCATGGGCATCTGCATGAACTGGCTGAGCATCTGCGGGGCCTGGCCCAGCATCTGCGGAGCCTGGCCCATCATGCCGGTGACCGACGAGAGCTGCCCCATCATCCCCATCGGCCCGCCCATCGCCGACATTGCATCGGCGGGTGCCGAGACCGCTTCAGCGGCCGGCACGGCCGCGGTGCTGGCCTGCTGCATGCTTTGTGAGCTGGCCTGCAATGCGCCCTGCACACCGGCTTGTGCCCCGGCGTTGCCCAGGGCGGCCAATGCTGCGGCCGGATTGGGTGCCATCGGTGCGAACGGCGGCGGCGTCGCCAGCACGCCCAGCGCCGCGGTGACCACACCTTGATAACTCGACATGATCGTGGCGTTCTGAATCCACTGCCGCTCATACTCGGCGACCAGGGCCGCGATCGCCGGACTGTTCTGCCCGATGAAATTCGTGGCGACCAGCGCCTCAGTGTCGACGAGGTTCTGATCCGACACCGGTCCAGGCACCATGGTGGTTTTGGCCAGGTGATAGGCATCCACGATGGCCGTCGCCTGCACGACAGCTTCCTCAAACCAGGCCACCGCCATGCCCAAGATTCCCGCGAACGCTTGAGCGGTCATCGTCATCGCCGCACCACCGGCGCCCTGCCAGCCGACCGCGGCCGTGCTGGTCGTACTGGTGGTCATGGTGGCAATCTCGGCGGTCAGCATCGCCGCGGTCGCCTGATGAGCCGCTGCGGCTGCCGCCGCGGTAGCCGCCTCATCGCCGGTGACCAACTGGTAGTAGTTCACCTGCGGCGGATTGAGCGCCGAATCCCCGAAGCCTGGCATTGCCCGAAAGCGGTTCTAGATCGCCAGAGCGCTCTGCTGCAGCACATCCATGGCTGCGTAGCTGGTGCCGTTGACCCCGACGTTGCCGGCGAACATGGCCCGCGTCATCGTCAGCTGCGTCAGCGCGGCGACCGCTGCCGCGCCGCGCGCGTTGAGCGCCGCCGCCACCGCCATCGACGCTGGATCGCTACCCGGGGGTAGCACCGTCGTCATCACCGGGGCAGCCCCGGACGTCCCGGCGGCCATGGTCGCCGCGCCCGCGCTCTCGGCAGCCGACAGCATTCCGACAAGCGCCGGCTCGACACCAATGATTGGAACGGACATTTGTTTGCCTCTCCCTTCGTGGGGGTGATCTGAACTCAGTTTAAGCCCAGTGTTAGGGGGCTACCTGCGCTAAATTCCGCACGGCACGCATCACCACCGATGACCTCGATGAATGGCCGTTGAGAAAGCTCAAAATCTCTGATTCCGGTGCTTGGGCCACTAATTCCGTAGCCCAATCGCCCGCTTGAGTCATTGGTGATTGCATTAGCTCTGGCCCATCGGGGAGGAATGCCGAGGAGGTGTGGAGCGCACCGGTTCGGGTGTCCAGGCCACCAGCACACCATCGGTGGTGCCGCCGGGGTGCACGTAGATGCCCTTTCCTTGACGTTGAGGCTCGGCGTAGACACCGCTGATGATCGGGCCGTGTTCTCGGCGGCCGTCCAGAATGATCGTCGGTTGCAGGGCGCCGGCCAGTCGGCCGAGCATGCTGTTGCCCGACGCCTGGAAACTCCACAGCTTGATGTCGGCCGCCGCGATGATGTGCATGCCCAGCTGGTCGGCCGTTTCAACGTAGTCGGCCAACTCCATCAGCGGATTCTGCGCCGAGTTCCACGACGTGACGTCATCGGCGAACACGAAGATCTTGCGGCCGGTCCAGAACTGGCGTTTCAGCATCTCCGAGGGACTGGTGCCCGGCGGCGGGGTGCGCTTGTCGAACAACTCCTTCAACTCCCCCGCAGCCTTTTTGATGTCGTTGAGGGTGTAGGCGTAGCGCGACAGCCACGTCTCCTCCGGCACCACGCCCATGTGGCGGCGGCGCGGATCAATCAACACAATGGTGGCCTCATCGGGACTGTAGTGGGCCATGACGCTGTGCATCATCGTGCGCAGGAACGCCGAGCGTCCCGATTGCGCGCGGCCCACGACCACCGCGTGGGGGTTCTCAGCGAAGTCGACGTACGCCGGGCCCAGATCGGACTCCGACAGACCGAACGGAACCAGGTCGCGCTGCGCGCCGCCGTTGACCCGCGCCAACACATCAGAAAGCGGCACCATCTCCGGCAGGCGCTTCACCTCGGCGAATTTCTCCACTCCGGCCACCCGGCGCACCACTGCGCCGACACCGCGAGCGTCGATGTGGCCCGACGGATCATTAGCCAGCACCGGCTCGCCGATCATGATGTGGAACCCGGCGGCGCTGAGGCCGTGTCCTGGCTTATTCGGAACCTCCTTGCCCCGGTTGACCGTGGGGTCGCGCCGGCCCAGCTCGGATTCCCGCTCATCGGTCATCCGCAACTCGATGCGCTCCGTGGACAGGTTCTTGACCTGGGTGTTGATCTTCGACAGATAGCTGGTGTGGGTGACGATCGTGCGCACCCCGTAGTTGCCCGCGCGCATCAGCGACATAACCTGGTCAACCCATTTTTGGTTGGCGTCGTTGAAGTTGCCCCAGCCGTCGATGACCAGCACCACATCACCGCCGGAGACGCCGATATCGGTCGGGTTCGGGCCGAACTTCGCAGCCCGCACCTGCTCCATATCCAGGCCGCGGGTGGCGAATAGCCGTTCACGCTCCTCGACGATGCCGCGCACGGTGGCCAACAAGCGGGTGACGCCCTCGGTGTCGTGCAGAGCCGCCACCGCCGCCACATGCGGAAGATCGTTCAACGCTGCCAATTGTGGGCCGCTGGCAGCAATGCAGTAGAACTGCACCCGCTCCGGACGGTACATCAACGCACCCGCGGTGATCATGGTCATGACCGCGTTGGTATGACCCATACGGGGGGCGCCGACGATGAGTGCGCTGCTTTCCAGCATGTTCAGGTAGCAGACATCCTGGCGGTGCTGACGTGGGCGATCCTCCAGCGCCACCGGCAACACCAGGCCCGGGTTCTGGCCGTAGTCGACATCCCACGGCTTGCCGCGCAGTCGAGCCACCAGATCGTCGGCGGCCGGTGGGGCGCCCAGTGGGGGCAGCCACAGCTGGCGTGGCGGGGCGGCCCCCGTGGCCTGCAGGGAACCAATCACGGCGTCGATGATCTTCACGCTGGCGGCCTCCGGGACCGGCGCCGGGGCAGCGTCACGTTCGACCGGCTCGGCCAGCAGGCCATCGATGTCGGCGGCCTCTTCGGCCGTGAAAGCGCGGGGCTCGAACCAGGTGCCGGCCTCCAGTGGACGGCTGTCGTCGGGCCCGGTCTGCGGAACGAAATCAGCCGAGGAATAGAAGAATCGGAACTGGCGTGGCTGGCGCTGCGCCACCCGCAGGAACGCAGTACCCGCCGCGCCTTTTTCGTCAATCTTGGCGGCGATCCCCACACCGAGGGCCTCGCGGGAATCTTCCTCGGTGCCGGTACGGCCGGCGATGGTGAAGCCGAGCAGCTTGCGGATGTCGCGCAGCTTCTGGGTGTCGACGGTCTGGCCGACCAGCTGCAAAAACATGTGGTAG
>CAZHUU010000113.1:0-231 GCA_964535335.1 uncultured Mycobacterium sp. | reverse complement strand
ACAGCACCGGCACCGGCGGCAGCGAGGGATAAGTGAGCCGCCGTTGGTTGTAGACCGTCAGATCCACCACGTCCGGGCCGGCGGCGTTGCACAGCGCGCCGCGACGATCAAGCTCGCCTTCCAGCGCCTCATACATGCGGCCGACAAGGTGGCGTTCATCGCCGAGGTTGCTGACACTGGCCACCACATGCGGGAACTGTTCGAGCACGCCGGCTGCTGATTTCAGCTTGA
>CAZHUU010000112.1:0-16636 GCA_964535335.1 uncultured Mycobacterium sp. | reverse complement strand
CGGCGGTGTCAAGCCGGTCCTTTCTGACGTCGCAGAGGACGACGGTGTGGTCTTGGCCGACGATCCGGGCCGTGGCCTGACCCATGCCGCCCGCGCCGCCAGTGATTATCGACACTCGACTCATACCGGCGACCGTATACCGAAAGCACGACGGGATGCCTCACGGGTCCGCGCGGCCGTGCCCGTACGGCCGCGATTCGCTAGACGCCCACCGCGCGTTCCAGGTCCTTCAGCGAAGTCTCGAGATGGCCCAGCAGGCGCTGCAGGGACGGCACGCTGCGTCGGTCACACCGATGGTGAGATCGTCGTCGACGGTGACCGAGATGCTCACCGTGCGCGCGCCCGCGTGGCGCACCACATTGCTGATCGCCTCCCGCACGACCGCCTCGGCGTGGTCGGCCAGCGACGCGTCGACCACCGACAGTGGCCCGCTGATGTGCACGGTGGGCCGCACCGGGGAGTCGGCGGTCATCCGGGTCACCGCCTGTTCGATGCGCTGACGCAGCCGGGTCACCGTCCCACCGTGCAGGTCGAAGATCGCGGTGCGGATCTCCTGCACCACCTCCTGCAGGTCGTCGAGCGCACCGGTGATGCGGCGGGTGCCCTCGGGGCCGTCGGCCCCGAGCGCGCCCTGCAGCGACAGGCCCACCGCGAACAGCCGCTGGATGACGTGGTCGTGCAGGTCCCGGGCGATCCGGTCGCGATCGGTGAGCACGTCGAGCTCGCGCATCCGGCGCTGTGCGGTCGCCAGGTGCAGCACCAGGCCGGCCTGCATGGCGAACGCGGCGGCCATCTCCAGCTGATTCTCGCTGAAAGTCCTACCCGGCTTGGCCACGCACACCAGTACTCCGATGACCGCCTTCGGGTCGCAGACCGGTAACACCAGAGCCGCCAGTGGTTCGCCGCCGAGGTCATGAAAGTCGTTGGCCCGCAACGGTATTCGGTCGGCAAAGGCCAGTCCGGCGGTGGTTCCGGAGATCGGCACCGAGCGGCCCTGCAGTTCGTCGCGGTTGGATGCCGTGACCACCAGGTTGCCCGCGCCGTCCGGGGTGAGCAGGAACGCGAACCCACTGTCGGTCAGCGTCGACACCTTGGCGGCGATCTCCAGGTGCACCACCGCCGGGTCGTCGCCGGCCAGCAGGTTGGTGCTGATGTCCCGGGTGGCCTCGATCCACAGCTGACGCGACCGGGCGGCCTGGTAGAGCCTCGCGTTGTCGATCGCGATGCCCGCCGCTCCGGCGAGGCCGAGCACCAGCGCCTCGTCGTCCTCGGTGAACACCGCGCCGTCGGCCTTCTCGGTCAGGTACAGGTTGCCGTAGACCTGGTCGCGGATCCGGATCGGCACCCCGAGGAATGTGCGCATCGGTGGGTGGTGCGGCGGATATCCCACCGAGGCGGGATGCTGGGAGATGTCCTCGACCCGAATTGCCTTGGGGGTGTTCAGCAGAACGCCCAGCATGCCGTGACCGGTCGGCAGCGGGCCGATCAGCTCGGCGGTCGGTGCGTCGACGCCTTCGTAGACGAACCGCTCCAGCGTGGGCTGCGGCTCGGAGCCAATCACACCCAGCGCGCCGTAGCGGGCGTCGACCAGGTCCATGGCGGTGCGCACGATGGTGCGCAGGGTCCGTTCGAGGTCGAGGCCGGCCGTGACGGCCAGCATCGCGTCGAGCAGGCCATCGCGGACCGCGACGTCAACCATCGGACCGGCGCATCGTTTCGGCGGCGAACAACGCGGCCTGGGTGCGCCCGGACAGCCCGAGCTTGGTCAGCAGCCGGGACACGTAGTTCTTGACGGTCTTCTCCGCGAGGAACATCCGCTGGCCGATCTCGCGGTTGGTCAGCCCCTCACCGAGCAGCTGCAGCAGGGTGCGCTCGGTCGGGGACAGGTCGCGCAGCCGCTCGTCCTGTTGGGTGTCCTTGCGCAACCGCGACATCAGGACTTCGGCGGCGCGGTTGTCCAGCAACGACTTTCCGGAGCCGACCGCCTTGATGGCCTCGGCGAGTTCCATGCCGCGGATGTCCTTGACCACGTAGCCGCTGGCGCCCGCGACGATCGCGTCGAGCATCGACTGTTCGTCGGTGAACGAGGTGAGGATCAGGCAGCGCAGTTCGTCGTTGGTCGCGAGCAGTTCGCGGCAGAGGTCGATGCCGCTGCCGTCGGGCAGCCGGATGTCCAGTACCGCGACGTCCTGGCGGGCCGCCGGAATGCGGGCGAGGGCCTCGGTGAAGGTGCCCGCCTCGCCCACGACCCGGAGTTCGGGGTCGCTGCTCAGTAGCTCGGCGAGACCTCGCCGAACCACCTCGTGGTCATCGACCAGGAACACCTTGATCACAGGGCAATACAGCCCCCCAACGGGCGCGCCATCTAGGGACTTTGGTCCCAAAAAGACCTGACCAACGCCTTGTGTCAAGGGGTCCTACACGACTGGCGCGCGGCCGCGCCGGCAGGGATTGTCGTAGGCGGTATCGCGAGACGCGCGGTGGGGACCCATGGAGGTGACGATGACCGCCCCGGAGTTGGTCGTCGGCTGCGACGGGTCCGCGTCCTCACGCTCCGCGATCCGCTGGGCGGCCCACGCGGCGGGGATGCGCAACCTGGCGCTGCGGCTGGTCCACATCGGCGCCGCACCCGCGGTGATCAACGTGATGCGGCCGGTTCCCACCGAGTTCGAGGAATGGCAGGACAAGCAGGCCCGCCAGGTGCTGGCCGAGGCGACCGAATTGGTCGCGGAGATCGGCACCGAGACGGGTGTGGCTGTCCGCATCGCGGACGCCGACATCTACCACGCGGCCCCGGTCCCCACCCTGATCGACCTGTCCAAGGACGCCGAGATGGTGGTGGTCGGCAGCCGCGGCATGGGTGCGTTCCGCCGCGGTCTGCTGGGTTCGGTCAGCACCGGTCTGGTCCACCACGGACACTGCCCGGTCGCGATCATCCACGACGGGCCGGTCCCGCCCACCCACCTGCCGGTGGTGGTGGGGGTCGACGGTTCCCCGGCCTCGGTCGGGGCCACCGAGATCGCGTTCGACGAGGCATCCCGGCGCGGTGTCGATCTGGTCGCCGTGCACGCCTGGAGCGACGACAGCCTGTTCACCGTGCCCGGGGTCGACTGGTCGGCGGTGGCCGGCGGAGAAGAGGAAGTCCTGGCGGAGCGGCTGGCCGGTACCGCCGCGGATTATCCGGACGTTACGGTGCATCGCGTGGTGGTGCGCGATCAGCCGGCCCGGTACCTGGCCGAGCAGGCCTCCAACGCCCAGCTGCTGGTCGTCGGTAGCCACGGGCGCGGCGGGTTCGCCGGAATGCTGCTCGGCTCGGTTAGCACCGCCCTGGTGCACACCGTCACCATCCCCACGATTGTCGCGCGCCGGCACTAGCACCCCACGGCGCGCGTCACCGAGCCGGCGGACGGAGTTCTCCCCCGTCCGCCGGCTCACTCTCTTGCCGACCGGCTGGTGTTCGGCTGCCACCGTGCGCAGTAATAAAGCGACGAAAGTCGCTATGCCACAGCTGAATTCAGAACCGATACCCGCGTGGGTTCGTTCCGATCGGGATGTTCAGCGTGTCCTCGCTCGCGGCCTGATCCGGCCGGGCTGGGAAGCCCGCTGACCCTTGCGCAGGGTGTCGATCAACTCCCGGTAGGGCCCGACCAGATAGGCGGTGTCGCCCGCGGCCAGCTGGGTCTCCCGGCGCGGATGCAGCCGCACCGGTGCGCCGTCCCGCTCGATGGCGATCACCCGGGTCTGGGTGGACAACTCGAACATCCGCAGGCCGTCCAGCTCGCTGCCCCGGCGCACCTTGACGCCGCCGACCATGAACGAGCGCTGGCCCACCGAGAAGGTGCCCAGTACGTCGAGCCCCATGGCCGCGCCGATGAACCACGGGGTGGCGAGGTCGACGGTGGAGCGCACGAACTCGAAGCCGAATCGGTGGCCGACCGCGTGGCCGAGCTGCTGGTCGTAGATCCGCAGCACCACCGGAACGTGCGGGCTGTGCAATTCTGGCACCACCCGCGGATTGCCGACCATCTCGCGGATCACGACCCCGGCCTCGATGTTGACCATGTCGTCCTGGGTGAGCACCGCAACCGCCCTGGCGCCCTCCACCCGGGCCGCCTCCAGCGTCTGGCGCAGGGTGGCGTCGCCGAAGATCACCGGCACGTCCAGTTCCTTCGCCCCGGCCAGGTAGCGGTTGTTCTCGTTGCGCTCGATGACCGCGACCTGCTGCCCGGCCGCCTTGAGCATGCTGGCGACCCGGATACCGAACGAACCGAGCCCCACCACCACGACGTGCCTGCGCAGATGGCGGATCTTCTGCCGGCTCGCCGCCTGAGAGAGGCGCTGGGAGAGCAGCACGTCGGCCACGAACGCCACCAGGATCGCCATCGTGGCGACGCCCGCCAGCATCATCACCACGCCCCACAGCCGCAGCCACGTCGGCTGGTCGGAGAAGTTGAAGTCGCCGTAGCCGACCGTCGCGATGGTCTCGGTGGAGAAGTAGAGGGCGTCCACCCAGGTCATGCCCGGATGGTTGTAGCCGAACCGCAGCACCACCATCGAGCCCAGCAGCAATGTGGTGGCCGCGGCCAGGGCCCGGTAGAACATCGGGTTCATGTCGTCGCGGAAGGCCCGGACGGTATCGGAGATGCGGGCGACCAGGGGGCGCTCCCGCGGGGACACCGGTAACGGCTTGGCGATCTTGATGCCGGACTCGGCCAGCTCGTCGGCGGTGCCGATCATCGCGGTCCAGTCGCCCCTGTGCACCACGACGTCCCGGCCGGGGCAGGCGATCACCTCACCGGGATGGTCCGAGGCGTCGGAGCGAATGATGGCGACCGGGGCCAGGCCGCCGTACATCTGCCGGAGCGTCGCCTCCTCGGTGGCGAACGCGCCGGAGACGACGAAGTCGATGCCGGCCACCGTGATGGTGTGGGTGGTCAGCTCCAGCAGCGCCTCCACCACCGACGGGGCAGCCAGGTCCGCGACGTCGAGGATGGCCCCTGGCCCGTTCCCGTCCGCCATCGCCTCGCGCAACACCGTGTTGGCGAGCCGGGCGACCACCCGCACCCGCGGGTTGGCCTGCCGGGCCAGCAGCGCGATCTCGAGGTTCAGCGCGTCGTCGTCGGCGACGCAGATCACCGCGTCTGCCACCGCGATGCGCGCGGCCGCCAGGCCCTCGGGGGACTGCAGCGGGACCACGCTGAGCTCGGCGTTGTTCAGCTCGTCGATGATGCGAATCGCGAGCGCGTCGTCCCCGCAGACGATGGTGTGGCCGTGCATGGGGAAACGCTACTGCGGAATCCGCCGCCGCGACGGCTCACCGCGAAGTGTGTCCGGCCCGGGGCCGTCCGTTTTCACCCCGGCTCACCTGGTGGAACCCGGTCGGCATCGTCACCGCTGGCCCCCAGGGTGAAGTCGGCGAAGTCGAAGCCGGGCACCACGACGCAGCTCACCAGGGCGGGCTCGTCGTCTCGCGGCCGGGCCCGCTGCCAATAGCCCGGCGGTACCACCAACTGGGGGTGCTGGCCTGCCAACACGTCCGAGCCCAGGACATAGGTTGTGGCGCTGTCCTTTTCGCGCCCGAATTCGAGCAGCAGCGGGCTGCCCCGGTGGTGCAGCCACAGCTCGGCGCTGCGCACCGTGTGCCACGCAGACTGCTGGTCGCCCATCAGGACGAACAGGATCGCGGTACCGGCACTGCGCGGCCCGGTGTAGTCGGGTGGCAGCACCGACTCGGCCAGCGCCAGGTCGCTGCGCCAGGTCTCCCGGAACCAGCCGCCCTCGGGATGCGGCGCCAGGTCGAGCCGGGCAACCCAGTCGGGGAGTTGTGTCATCTGCCGTCCTCGGTTTTCGTTCCGACCAGCCTAGAGCCAAATCGGTTACCTGCCCTGCCACCGGCTCCGTAGCGTGGCACCTGGACAGCACCAGCGTCGGGCACCTCGTGCCTGCCCTGCGCGTCCACCGCGGGGCGTTGATCGTCGTCAGTCACGGTGACGAGTTCCTGCGCCGGCTCGAGGTGACCCGGACGCTCGCGAGCGGCTCCCCGGCGTACTGACCGAGGCGGGTTAGGGTCGGAGGATGGCACGCCTGCGTCCGGGTTGGTTCGTCGCGCTGTGCGCGGCGCTGCTCGGCGGCAGCGCCTGGCTGCCGTGGCTGACCACCCCGGCCCACGGCGGTGGCCGTGCCAGTGCGATCGGGGGCACCGTCGGAAGCCTGGTGTTGCCGGCCCGATTCGGGGCCGGGCAGCTGATCGTGCTGCTGTCCGCGGTATTGATCGTGGCCGGCGCGATGGCGGCCCGCAACCTCTCACCCCGGCTGGCTTCCGCTACGGCCCTGGTGATTTCGATGTTGCTGGCGTTCCTGACGTGGTTCTACTACCACCTCAACGTCAGCCCGCCGGTCGCCGCCGGGTATGGCATCTACATCGGCGCCGGATGCGCCCTGGCTGCGCTGGCCTGCTCGGTGTGGGCGCTGCTGGCCGCCCTGCTCGGCGGGCGCCCAGCACATTGAACCGCGTTTTCCGGCTCGGCCGCCGAGGCGACCGAGCCGGAAAACGGTTGCGGTTACTCGGCTTCGACGGTCGTCGGCTGGATGGACTTGGCGCGACCGCCGTGGGTGACCTCGATGCGCCGCGCCTTGGCGCGCTCGGCGAGCGGGATCGTCACCGTCAGCACGCCGTTCTCGTAGGTCGCGGAGATCTTCGTCGGGTCGATGCCCTCGCCGAGGGAGAGCTGGCGCCGGTAGGTGCCGAAGAATCTCTCACTGGCCAGCCATTGCACCGAGTCCTCGGACCGGGCGGACCGATGGGCCGTCAGGGTCAGCGTGCCGTTGTCGACGCTGACGTCGACCGAGCCCGGATCCACCCCGGGCAGATCGGCGGTCAGCACGTAGTGGTCGTCGACCTTGTAGAGGTCCATCGGCATGAACCGAGGACTGCGACTTGTTCCGGATTGGCTCAGCAAGCCGCGTGCCATGGCGTCGATATCACTGAACGGATCAAAACGGAGCACAGCAACCCACCTCCTGTTGTTCCCGGCGCCCACCACCCTGGCGGGCGGCAATCACTGTGCACCGCCTAGATTAGCACTCGGCCATGGAGAGTGCTAATGCTTTTTCGGCGCCGATCGGTGCCCCACCGGTACGCTGATCGCGGTTTTGAAGGGAGCACATTGCGCAGAGTGAACGCACCGGTCTCGGCCCTGATGGCGGCCGCGCTGGCGGTGGCGATGGCGGGGTGTTCCGGCTCCAACGACACCGCCGCGCCCGCCGCCGCATGCGCCGAGGTCTCGGTGCCGCTGACCGACATTCCCGCCCGGTCCGACCAGGAGCCGCGACTGCGCCTGCCGCAGCCGGACGGGTGGGAACGCGCTACCCAGTTCGATTCCGACTCGATCCGGTACGCGATCCGGGACCCCAAGCTGGCCGCCGACGGATTCACCCCGAACGCGGTGGTGACCCTGCAGAAGGTCGGCGCCGACACCCGCACCCCGCAGCAGATCCTTGACGCGCAGAGCCAGCAACTGGTCAAGAAGCTGAAGGTCACCGATATGAAGGCGACGCCGGGGCAGGTGTGCGGCGCGCCCGCGCAGGCCATCACCTACACCGCCCCGAAGACGGGCAAGATCCCGGCCCGCCGGGCCACCTCGCTGGCGACGGTCCTCCAGGCCGGCGACGCGAGCTACATCGCCACTGTCACCGTGCAGACCGTCAAGGCGGACGATCCCACCTACGCCAAGGACTCCGCCGCGATCATCAAGGGCTTCCAGATCCTGCCACCCAAGAAGTGAGGCCCGTTAGCCGGGCAGCAGGCTGATCTGCGAACCGGCCAGCACGGCGGTGCACTGATCGCAGGCGAGCTCGCCGGCGAAGGGCGCGCCGCATCCGCGGTGGGTCAGTTCGATGGCCGGGCCCTCGGGGGCCCGGAACCACTGCTGCGCCCACTGCAACGCGGCCACCAGGACCGGGAACAGCGCCCGGCCTTTGTCCGTCAGCAGGTAGCTGCTGCGCTCCGAGCCGCTGCGCTCCGCCGGCGAGGTGCTCAGAACGCCGATGGCGCAGAACGTCTGCAGCCGTTCGGCCAGCAGGCTGGGCGGGGCGCCCAGCTGTGTCTGGAAGTCGGTGAAACGGGTGGTCTGCAGGAACGCCGCCACCAGAAGCGCTGCGGCCCAACGGTTGCCGAACACGCTCATGGTCTCGGGGAACATCCCGGCCTGCCTGCCCACGCTGTCGGAATCCGACCGCCGCCGGGTCGCCGCGGCAGGCGCGAAGCGCGACCATGCACCGCTGGGGCCCAACGCCAAGGCGACGTCGGCATCGGTCACCGCGGAATAGCAGCTCTCGCAACGCAACAGCGGGGCGAACGGCCGGCCGCAGGATTCGTGCTGCATCGCGGGTAGTTGCGCCCGGTGTTCGGCGACCCAGTTGCGCTCCCACTCCCAGATCGACAGCAAGGCCGGCCACAGCGAGGCGCTGCGCGGGGTGATCAGGTACTCGGTGCGGGCCCGCGTGGAGGTGTGCACCTGGCGCACCAGCAGTCCGTCCCGAACCAGCGTGTCGAGTCGATTGGTGAGCACCGAGTTCGAGATCGGCAGCCGGGCCATGAACTGGCTGTAGCGGGTGGCCCCGAGCAGCGCCTGCTGGATGATCAGCAGGTTCCACTCGTCGCCGAGCAACCCCAGCATCCGGCCGATCGCATTGGTGCCACCCGGCGCCAGATCGGTCGGCGTGCCGGTGTCGGTGGCCTCGGGCACTAGAGCCCTATCGACTCGGCCGCCGAGTCGGTGGCGTGCCAGCGGCGGAGCGCCGACCCGGCGACCCACGTCGAGTGAGTGCCGCTGGAAATACGTTCCGGCAGTTGCAGTTTGCACACCGGACCGTCCTCGAGGCGGGCGGCGTCGAACACCAGGCAGTAAGACGCGTCGGCGTTCATGTCGGTGGTCAGGGTGACCAGATAGCCGTCGTCCTCGGCGGCGCTGCCCACCCTGGGCGCCATCGCGGTCTCGCTGCCGTAGACGCCGTCGCCGAAGGAGATGTGTTGCTCGGCACCGGTCATCACGTCGTGGCGGACCAGGCCGTCGAAGAGGAACCAGCCGGGCTTCCCGGTGGCTGCATAGGTGTAGCGGTACGGCTCGCCGCCGTGGTCGGCATTGATCATGCCGAACTCGGTAATGCGCTCGGACAGCGGCTCCTCGGTGAGCCCACCGGTGACCAGGTTGAGCCGCCAGCGGTGCAGCCGGGTCTGCATCGCGTCGAGGGCCAGGAACCGGAACGCCCGCTGCCACTTGGTGCCGGTGCCGTTGTCGGTCGGCTCGGGATCGCCCTGGAAGAAGCCGTCGAGCACGATCTCGTCGCCGTCCTCGTAGGCGTTGACGAAGTGCAGCACGTAGGTGGGATCGGCCTCGAACCACTGGACCTCACCGCCTCCGCGGCGGGGAAGCACCGCGAACCGCGATGGCAGGTCGCGATGAAACCGGGCCATGTGGATGTCGCGCTCGAGCATTTCCGGTTCCCAGAACAGCGGGAAGTCGTTGAGGATCACATAGTTTCGGGTGAACGCCATATCGTGCGGCAGCCGCGGCCCGGGCAGCGGGACGTCGACGTAGTGCACCAGGTCGTTGTTGGCGTCCACCACCCCGTAGTGCATGTACGGCGCCGACTTCGAGTAGTTGAAGAACAGCAGCTCGTCGGTGCGCTCGTCGACCTTGGGGTGCGCCGACACGCCCCAGTCGAACGGGAAACGCCCGTTCCAGCTCTCCTTGCCCAGCGTCTCGGCGGTCAGCGGGTTGATCCGGTACAGATCGCCGCACTGGTAGAAGCTGCTCAGCGCGGTGCCCCGGTGCACGACGACGTCGGTGCTGGAGGCGTCCTTGAGCAGCGTGCGGGCGCCCCAGCCGTGGTCCACCTTGGCCAGCGAGAGCGATTCGGCCAGGCCGGGCCACAGCGGACCGCCCGCGGCGTTCTCGGCCTCGAAGCCGTCGGTGCGCACGAACCTGTTGCGGTAGAACGCCTTTCCGTCGCGGAAGCCGACGACGTGGAGCATGCCGTCACCGTCAAAAGGGTGGTAGGACTTCAGCGCGGGGTGCAGTGAGTTCTCGGTGTTGCGCAGGTACACCCCGTCGAGATCGGCGGGGATCTCACCCTCGAGGGCGATCAGGTCGTCGGCGCGCCACTCGGTGTTCTGCGGCCGCCACGGCCCGGTGCGGTAGGGATGATCGTCGTCTTCGGGCAGCGTGGACAGAAACTTGCCGACAACCTCGACATGCATTAGGCGGCCTCTCCGGGTCCGATGACAAAGCTGACAGAGGTGGCGGTGCTGCCGCCGACGTTGAGCGTGCCGAACCGGCGTGCGCCCTCGACCTGGTACTCACCGGCGAGGCCGCTGACCTGCTTGGCGGCGTCGAGCACCATCCTGATTCCGGTGGCGCCGACCGGGTGGCCGCCGCCGATCAGGCCGCCACTGGGGTTGATCGGCAACCGGCCACCGATTTCGATCTCGCCGTTCTCGATGGCCTTCCAGGACTCGCCGGGTCCGGTCAGCCCGATGTGGTCGATGGCGAGGTACTCGGTGGGGGTGAAGCAGTCGTGGACCTCGAAGCCGCCGATGTCCTCGAGGCCGGCCTGGGCGCGGCCCAGCGCATCCTGCACCGTGGCGCGCAGGTGCGGCATCACGTAGGGGTTGTCGGGATCGCGGTCGAGTTTCTGGCGTAGGCCCAGGCCGACGGTGTGATGTCCCCACCCCTCGATCAGCCCGATCGGTCGCACCCCCGGGTGCTCGCGCAGGAAGTCGTCGTTGACCAGCACCAGTCCCGAGCCGCCGTCGGTCATCTGGCTGCAGTCGTAGCGGCGGATGCGGCCCTCGGTGGGCGGGTTGATCTCGTCGTCGCCGCCGCGAGCCTTCAGGTCGGGGACGTCCCAATCGCGGGTTTGTGCGTTCGGGTTGCGGCGGGCGTTGGCGAAGTTCAGCGCGGCGATCGCGTGCAGGTGGGCCTCGTCGATGCCGAACCGCCGGTCGTACTCGTCGGCGATATCGGAGAACATCGACGGCCAGAGGAACGTGGCGTCGGCACCCTCGTGGCCGGTCCAGGCCGCCGCGCCGAGGTACTGGGCCCCGGTGTCGCCGGACACCGTCTTCTCCAACTCGAGCCCGACCACCAGGGCGGTGTCGTAGTTGCCTGCCCGCAGGTCGGCCATCGCCGCGAGGATCGCGACACTGCCCGATGCGCAGGCGGCCTCGTGCCGAGTGGACGGGGTGTCCCACAGCCCGTCGTGCACGGTGGCCGGCATCGCGCCGAGGTGACCCTGGCGGGCGAACAACTCCCCGAACGCGTTGGCGACGTGCACGACCTCGATGTCGGATGCGTCGATCATCGACTCGGTCAGGGTGAGGTCGACGACCTCGGTGGCGAGCGCGGCGAAGTCGGCACCCTCGCGGGTGAGGTTGCGTGCGAAGTCGCTCTGATAGCCGCCGAGGATCCAGACGTTTCCAGCCACGCCCCGAAGTTACTACAGCTAAGAGAGTAAGAGAACCGGAATTGGCGGAGTGGGCTATTTACGGATGAGGCATTATGTACAGCGGGGGCGGTCCCGTCGGCTCTTGGTCTGAACCGATGGGACCTGGGCAAGCGTGATTGTCGACAATCACGCTGGCTTGGACCGGAGCATTGCCCGGCCCGGGGGTCTGCAAACACATGTTGTCTCGCGCCCGGTCATGATGGCGGCCGGTGGCGGGGACCAGCTGGAAGCAGGTGAGGAACACAGGTCTCATGACTCTGCCCAATCATGAAGAGCCCAATCATGAAGAGCCCAATCATGGAGAGCCCAATCATGAACTCGCGGTCCGGATGGCCGACTTGGCCCGAGCCACAGCCCCGCCGCGCAGCATCGACGAGGTCCTCGCCGGCGTCACGGCGGCCGCCGTCGAGATGATCCCCGGCACCGACACCTGCGGCGTACTGCTGATCGGCAAGGGCGGCAAGTTCGAATCACTCTTCGGCACTTCGGATTTGATCTACAAGCTCGACGCACTCCAGGAGCAGTGCAATGAGGGGCCCTGTATCACGGCGGCCATCGACGAACTCATCGTGCGCACCGACGACTTCACCCACGAGCGGCGCTGGCCCAAGTACAGCGCGGCGATCGCCGACCTCGGGGTGCGCAGTGGGCTGTCGTTCAAGCTGTACACCGGTGCCCAGACCGCCGGCGCGCTGAATCTGTTCGGCCTGCAGCCGCACGCCTTCAATGGCGAGTCCGAGGCCATCGGCTCGGTGCTTGCCGCCCACGCCGCCGCGGCGATCCTGGCCAGCCGGCACGGCGAGCAACTCGAGTCGGCGCTGAACACCCGCGACACCATCGGGCAGGCCAAGGGCGTGATCATGGAGCGCTACAACGTCGATGCGATGCGCGCATTCGAGATGCTGCGCGAGCTCTCCCAGACCAGCAACACCCGACTGGTGGACATCGCCAACCGGGTGATCGAGACCAGCGGCGCCTAGCCGGGCTGGGCGCTGAACGGCTGGTCGAGGAGCGGGGGCCCGCAGCGCTCCCGCATATCGACCAGGGGCTGGCGGATGCTCTGGACCTCGGCCTTGATCTGCGGGTTGGCGTTCAGGTAGTCCTGCACGACGGCAGGCACCTGGTCCACCGGCTGGCCGGTGAGGCCGGTCATGAACGCGTTGACGTCGGGATGGGCGAACAGGTAGGCGGAGGTCGCCGCCTGCACACCGGCGTTGATGCCGGCTCGTTCGGCGGCCGAGCAGTTCGGCGCGGGATCGGCGAGTGCGGCGGGCGAAGCGATGAACGCGCCCGCGGCACCGCCCAGCGCGAGTATCCGGACGAGCGTTCGATGGGTGAGACGAAACACGTTGGGACTCCTCGAAAGTAGTTGGGGGACGGGGACCGAAGGCCGGCTAGTTTCTGCCGCCGCCGATGCTGATCCCGCCGCCGCGACCGAAGTCCAGATAGAGGCCCGGGTCGTAGTTGTCGTAGTAGTTGCAGGTATAGCCGTTGCACGGATACGGGTTGTAGGTGGGGCGCGGGGGAGCGGAACCGCCGCGCACGGTGCCGGTGCTGGAGCACAGCGTGGAACCGCCGCTGTAGTTGCAGTCGGCGGCGGCGGGCGCGGCGAGCGCGATCCCGACGCCGGCCGCGGTCACGGCGACAACCGGTATCAGGCCCGGTACCAGGCGGAGCGGTCGTAGTTGCATCGTCGGAGTTTATGACTCCGGCCCCCGACCGCGCGGGTTTTGGCCCCGTCCGAAGGGGAGATAGCTGGTGCCCCCGGCAGGATTCGAACCTGCGACACCGGCTTTTGCAGCCGGGGGTTATTCACGGGTTCCGTTGGTTGTCATTTCCTGGCCCTGATCAGGGCCTACAGACGTCGACCGATTTGGGCGCGTGTCGACGGTTCGCGTCGAATTTCATTTATAAACGCCGGATAAACGGTGGATTCGCCGTTAGTCAGGGCCGTTCATCGCACCGCAGCCGCACCGGACAGAATCGAGCAGCCCTGGGTCAGTCGGTGGGACGTCAAAGAGGGTTAGTAGCTGAAGGTGGTGGCGGCGTCGTCGCCGATCCACTGCCACAACGGTATCGTTCCCTCAAGTTCCGCCCCGGCGATGAGCGAATTGGCGTCAAGCTTCTTCCCGTTGAAGCAGATCGGACAGACAAAGTACCGCCCGCCCGCTTTCTCGTAGCGTTTCAGTAGATCCGCCAGAGGGGGGCAACCGTCGCAGGCAACTCCAACTGCGGTGCCCGCGGTCGCAAGTCGGACCGCCTCTTTGGCAAGGAACATCATCGTCGGGCGGCCCGTTTCGGCCGCTCCGACGGCCATCAGAAAGGCAACTGTTACTTTCTCTGGATCCTCAAGCCCGGTGGCCAGGCTGATCACTGCCTTGTTCGACATGGAACTGCCTCCGATCACATCTGCTCGCGTCAGGTGCTTGTACGCCAGAGAGTAAACCTCGGTGTTGGCGGAATGAGGTGATCAGGCAGAACCGACCTCGCCTCACACCCGGCATATCCAACCCATATGGCTACCTATATGGCTGCCCCGGCACGAACACGGTTGGTGCCCGACAAGCACCTGACCGGGTCCGAGCGGATGCCCATTGATGCATTCGATTGGGGCTTCCAACGCCCAGCCGCCGCGACGGGTGGGGTGCAGTTCCCCGATCATGCGCCGACGCTAAACCCGCCGGTAGACATTCTGTGACGCGCCGATTTGTCGATCCTGTCAATTTCCTGGGAGGTCTGCCATAGTGTGGCGTGGGTCACAAACGAGGGGGTGTCACGGTGAGTCAAGGACGACGAGCTGGACGGGTTCAAGGAGTCGTGATCGCTGCCGGCCTGGCGGTGGGGTTCGCGATGGGCACTACCCCGGCAGTTGCATCCGCCACGCCTAGCTCGTCGTGTTCAGACTGCCCCACTCCAGACCCCCCGCAAAGCGATGAGCAGATACTGCAGCACACTGCAGAAAACGCACAGCAGACCCTGCAGGGCGTGCTGAATGCAATCAAATCCACGCAGCAGCAATTGACGACTGCTCAGCAAAACTCATACGACGACGTACAAAGCCTCGTAAACCAAGTTAACCAAGCCCGCGCTGCGGAAAGCCAAGCCCGGCCTTCAACTTCAAGCCTGGCAGCAGCGGCCCAGACATCTCAGAAGAAGTTAGCAGTATCGCAGCAGCAGAAGTTGGCGGCAGACGCGATGAAGAAAGCGGAGGAGTCGCAGGCGAAATCGACGCCGCTTTCAAAGGCCTTGACCAGTTTAGGCTTACCCTCGAAGACTCAATCGGCGATCACCCAAGCAGTAAAGCCGACCCTTTCTTCCGTCAATCAAGTGACCCGTTCGCTTCCTGCGGTGATAGCTCACGCTCCTGTGGCGATCGCTCAGACGCAGGCGAAGATAGTGGCCGCAGTACCAAAGGTAGCGGCAGCGGCAGCGACGTTAGCAACAGCCGTAATAGCGAAGGTAGTAGCACCAGTAGTAGTGAAGGCAGTAACAGCAGTAGCAGCGACGGTGGCAACAGGAATAAAGAGCGTCTTGAAGAGCTGGTTCGGCCACTGATTTCCTGTTGACGCGGCCCTGCTAGGTCGGGGCCAAGCGGATGGCCGTTGACGCATTCGGTTGGCGCTTCCCAACGCCGAGCCACCGCGACGGGGTGCAGTTCCCCGATCATGCGCCGACAGTAACCCGTGGCGACGGCGAAGCTATTTGCCCTTCCGCTCTACAACTCCCGCATACGTTCGAATTCGTCAATCGGCACACGAAGGAATCTTGCGACAAGCACGGATGCGCCGACCGCTAGTGCGACAAGCCCCAAGCCGCCCGCTACCTTCACTTCTTCTCCCCGGTGTAGCCGATCCCTCGTGGTATCCACAGGAAGTTAGCAGCGGATCACCAGGAGCGAAATACCGACGGTCGGTCCGTTTTGGACAGACGGCGTAACTAGCGGTGGCCCGGTCCCGGCTCAACCAGGCGACCCCGGGCGGAATACATCTGGAACGACTACGTCGCCGTGGAGTAGCAGGCGCGCCTCCTGGATAGGCCAAACCAGCGTCTGCCAGAGAGCCGCAGAACCAGCGCCGCCCTCCGCTAGTAACTTGAGCTTGTCGTACCCAAGCGAAAATGGCCTGAGACTGGGCATTGGTCCGATCTCCCTTTGGAGTTATCAGCACGGACCCCCGAACGCAATTACCGTACGCAAGCAGTGGTACCCGGCACAAGTACTTGACCAAGTCAATATTTAATTACGCGCTCGGCAATTATGCTGTAGTGCAATATGTTTCGCATGCGGCAGTTGTTGTTAGCGGTGGCCCGGCCCCGGCTCAACCGAATAACCAGGAGCTAGGACCGGACCACCTTCTTCTCCGGGGCGTCGCACGGGCCGCTAGCGCCCGTGCGTTCATGCCCGACAACACCGCCCCGAAGTTGGGGCGTGCCGCCGACCCGGTGGATGGACGGGTCGGCGGCACCTTCCGGTCGCGCCTGGGGAGGAACACGCCGGAAGATTTGAGGTCGGGTCGGGGTGCATCCCGCCACCGAAGAATGAATGCACCCCGACCCTTTGAGGATGTGTGACTCCACAGGTGGCGTTGAGTTCACCTCGGGCGCACCATCCTCCCTGGCCGCCGCCATCCGAAAGGCGAACTCCCAACGGCGACCAAGAACATGCTCAATCAGCCCGACCGGCCAGTCGAATGCTGCGCACGCCTGCGTGCCAGCTCCCTCAACGGGTTTTCGACTTGAATACCGCTGGGCATGGCATCCAGCAGGCGCACCACATCAGCCAGCCGCGCCGACAACGACGCCACATCGCGGGCACTGGAACACGCGTCGATGTCGGCAGCCAAACGGGGCTTCAACTCCTCCAACAAGCGCCGGGAATCACCGCTCTCAGCGGCCGCTTGCAGCGTCCGCTTGCAGCGTCCGCTTGCAGCGTCCGCTTGCAGCGTCCGCTTGCAGCGTCCGCTTGCAGCGTCCGCTTGCAGCGTCCGCTTGCAGCGTCCGCTTGCAGCGTCCGCTTGCAGCGTCCGCTTGCAGCGTCCGCTTGCAGCGTCCGCTTGCAGCGTCCGCTTGCAGCGTCCGCTTGCAGCGTCCGCTTGCAGCGTCCGCTTGCAGCGTCCGCTTGCAGCGTCCG
>CAZHUU010000111.1:16245-16670 GCA_964535335.1 uncultured Mycobacterium sp. | reverse complement strand
ATGCGACGGGATTCGGTGTCATGATCGTTCTGGCCATCGAAGCCTCCTGCGACGAAACGGGTGTCGGCATCGCCCGCCTGGACCCCGAGGGCACCGTGACACTGCTGGCCGACGAGGTGGCCTCCAGCGTCGACGAGCACACCCGCTACGGCGGGGTGGTGCCCGAGATCGCCTCCCGCGCCCATCTGGAATCGCTGGGCCCGACCATGCGCCGTGCCCTGGCCACCGCGGGCGTCCCGGCACCCGACATCGTCGCGGCCACCATCGGCCCCGGACTGGCCGGTGCGCTCCTCGTCGGCGTCGCCGCCGCCAAGGCCTACGCCGCCGCCTGGGGGGTGCCGTTCTACGCGGCCAACCACCTCGGCGGGCACCTGGCCGCCGACGTCTACGACCACGGCCCACTGCCCGAAAGTGTCGGGCTGCCG
>CAZHUU010000111.1:15463-16235 GCA_964535335.1 uncultured Mycobacterium sp. | reverse complement strand
CCGGCAGCCCTGCCCGACAACCTTGGCGCCCTCCTGGTCTCCGGCGGGCACACCCATCTGCTGTACGTGCGCTCGCTGGGTGAGCCGATCGAGGAGCTCGGCAGCACCGTCGACGACGCCGCCGGTGAGGCCTACGACAAGGTGGCCCGCCTGCTCGGCCTCGGCTATCCCGGCGGCAAGGCACTCGACGACCTGGCCCGCACCGGCGACCGCAACGCCATCGCCTTCCCGCGCGGGATGACCGGCCCGCACGACCATCGCTTCGCGTTCAGCTTCTCCGGACTCAAGACCGCGGTCGCCCGCTACGTCGAGAGTCACCCGGACGCGTCGACCGCCGACGTCGCGGCCGGCTTCCAGGAGGCGGTGGCCGACGTGCTGACCGCCAAGGCGGTGCGGGCCGCGGTGGAGATGGAGGTCTCCACGCTGCTGATCGCCGGCGGGGTGGCGGCCAACTCCCGATTGCGCGAGCTGGCCGAAATACGCTGCGCCGAAGCGGGTTTGACGCTGCGCGTGCCGCGGCCCCGGCTGTGCACCGACAACGGCGCGATGATCGCCTCGTTTGCGGCGCATCTGATCGCGGCCGGTGCCACGCCGTCGCGGCTGGACGTGGCCAGTGACCCGGGCCTGCCCGTGATCGCCGGGCAGGTGGCGTGAGCAGGTCCGGCCGCTGATGCACTACGACGTGCGGCTGCGGCCCGCCCAGCCGGCCACCCCGGCGCCCGACGCGTTCACCATCCACCGTCGCGAAGTGCCCGCCACCCCCGGTCGGGAC
>CAZHUU010000111.1:13241-15453 GCA_964535335.1 uncultured Mycobacterium sp. | reverse complement strand
CGGGCTCACGCTGGCGTTCATCCATGAGGGGCCGAAAGACGGGACCGGCTATCCGCTGCTCCTGCTGCACGGCTATCCGGAGACCAAGCGCATCTGGTGGCGCAACATCACCGCGCTCGCCGAGGCGGGCTACGAGGTGATCGCCCCGGATCTGCGCGGGCACGGCGACTCGGATCTGTCGCAGGCCGACGTCTACGACATCGCGGCCTACAGCCGGGACGTCTTCCTCCTGGTGCAGGACGTCCTCGGCCATCGGCGCTTTGGGGTCGTCGGCGGCGACGTCGGCGGTGTGGTCGCGGTGGACCTGCTGCACCGCTATCCGGGGTTCGTCGAGAAGCTGGTGTTCTTCGACACCGTGCCGCCCCTGGTGTTCGACGATTTCGTCGCCGCGGGCATCGACCCGACCGCCGTCCTGAGCGACGGACCGACCGGCGACTACCGCCGGCGCCAGGGCGAGACCCCCGACGAGCTGGCCGCCGAACTCGACACCGCCGCCAAACGCCGCCGCTACGTCGGGGAGATGTACGGGCATCGGCTGTGGGCCTCGCCGGGCACCTTCGGCCCGGCCGACGTCGACTTCATGACCGAACCGTTCGGCACCGAGGAGCGGCTGCGCGCCGGCTGGGCCGTCTACCAGCTGGCCTACGGCCGGCCGGTCAGCGAGCCGCCGATCATGGACCGCAAGGTCGACGTCCCGACCCTGATCCTCTACGGGATGGATGACCACGTCGTCGGCCCGGAGTTCCTGCACACCTGCGAGGTGGCCTTCACCAACCGGACCGGGCCGGTGGTGCTGCCCGGCGCCGGGCACTTTCTGCAGTGGGAGCGTGCCGACCTGTTCAATGGGCTGGTCATCGCGTTTTTCGGGGACCTGCGCGCTGCGGGCGACCGCTCCGGCTGACCGGTGTTGTCCGCTGAGCGCGAATTCGCAGGGTGTGGCCCTTGAGTGCTAGCACTCTCATGTATAGAGTGCTAGGTGGCAGGCGGACAACCCCTGTGTCGGCACCCGCGACGACGGCGCGAGGGCACGGACGTATGCCGAACACCTGGTTAATCCGAATTGGTCCGGGGACAGCCCCGGACCTGCACCCATAACAGTGGAGGGCTCCATCGTGGCGAGCGTCAACATCAAGCCACTCGAGGACAAGATCCTCGTTCAGGCCAACGAGGCCGAGACGACCACCGCGTCGGGTCTGGTCATCCCGGACACCGCCAAGGAGAAGCCGCAGGAAGGCACTGTCGTCGCCGTCGGCCCCGGCCGGTGGGATGAGGACGGCGAGAAGCGGATCCCGCTCGACGTCGCCGAGGGCGACACCGTCATCTACAGCAAGTACGGCGGCACCGAGATCAAGTACAACGGCGAGGAGTACCTGATCCTGTCGGCCCGTGACGTGCTGGCGGTCGTCAACAAGTAGCACCCGTGAACCGCCCCGGAAACACCGCGTCTGATCGCGGACGTTTCCGGGGCGGAACGCGCTGAAGCGAGAGTCAGGGATTTATGAGCAAATTGATTGAATTCGACGAGACCGCCCGTCGCGCCATGGAAGCCGGTGTCGACAAGCTCGCCGACGTCGTACGCGTCACGCTCGGCCCGCGCGGCCGCCACGTCGTGCTCGCCAAGGCCTTCGGCGGACCGACGGTCACCAATGACGGCGTCACCATCGCCCGCGAGATCGAGCTCGAGGACCCGTTCGAGAACCTGGGCGCGCAGCTGGTCAAGTCCGTGGCCACCAAGACCAACGACGTCGCCGGCGACGGCACCACCACGGCCACCGTGCTGGCCCAGGCGCTGATCAAGAACGGCCTGCGCAACGTCGCCGCCGGGGCCAACCCGATCGCGCTGGGCTCGGGCATCGGCAAGGCCGCCGACGCGGTCTCCGAGGCGCTGCTGGCCGCCGCCACCCCGGTGTCGGGCAAGACCGGCATCGCCCAGGTCGCCACCGTCTCATGCCGTGACGAGGAGATCGGCGAGATGGTCGGGGAGGCGATGACCAAGGTCGGTGGCGACGGCGTGGTCAGCGTGGAGGAGTCCTCGACGCTGAACACCGAGCTGGAGATCACCGAGGGCATCGGCTTCGACAAGGGCTTCCTGTCGGCCTACTTCGTCACCGACTTCGACCTGCAGGAAGCCGTCCTCGAGGACGCTCTGGTGCTGCTGCACCGCGACAAGATCAGCTCGCTGCCCGACCTGCTGCCGCTGCTGGAGAAGGTG
>CAZHUU010000111.1:12937-13231 GCA_964535335.1 uncultured Mycobacterium sp. | reverse complement strand
TGGTCAACGCCATCCGCAAGACGCTGAAGGCCGTCGCGGTCAAGGCGCCGTTCTTCGGTGATCGCCGCAAGGCGTTCCTCGAGGATCTGGCCATCGTGACCGGCGCCCAGGTGGTCAACCCCGATGTGGGGCTGATGCTGCGTGAGGTCGGGCTGGAGGTGCTGGGCTCGGCCCGACGGGTCGTGGTGAGCAAGGACGCCACCGTGATCGTCGACGGCGGCGGCACCCACGAGGCCATCGCGGATCGGGTCAAGCAGCTCAAGAGCGAGATCGAGGCGTCCGAGTCCGACTGGG
>CAZHUU010000111.1:0-12887 GCA_964535335.1 uncultured Mycobacterium sp. | reverse complement strand
CCGCGTCGAGGATGCGGTGTCGGCGGCCAAGGCCGCGGTCGAGGAGGGCATCGTCGCCGGCGGCGGCAGCGCGCTGGTGCAGACCCGCACGGCGCTGGCCAAGCTGCGCGAGTCGTTATCCGGGGACGAGGCGCTGGGCGTCGACGTGTTCTCCGCGGCGCTGTCGGCACCGCTGTTCTGGATCGCCACCAACGCCGGCCTGGACGGCGCGGTCGTGGTGAACAAGGTCAGCGAACTGCCCTCAGGCCACGGCTTCAACGCCGCCACCCTGAGCTTCGGTGACCTGATCGCCGACGGCGTCATCGATCCGGTCAAGGTCACCCGCTCCGCGGTGGTCAACGCCGGTTCGGTGGCCCGAATGCTGCTCACCACCGAAACCGCGGTGGTCGCGGAGCCCGTCGAGGCCGACGAGCACGCCGGCCACGGGCATCACGGCCACGCGCACTAGGTAGTCGCAGAATCGCCCCCGGCCCACACGGCCGGGGGCGATTCGCGCATTCAGTGAGAGTGAGGGGATACGCAATGGCCCAAGAGCCGGTCACATCCGTGGAATCGCTTGATATACAACGCTATTGCGGCTTGTGGTACGAGATCGGCAGGCTACCGCTCAGATGGGAGGACGCCGACGCCGCCGACATCACCGCCTACTACACGCTCGAGGATGACGGAAGTCTGCGGGTGGACAACCGGTGCCGTGACAAGCGGGGCGCACCGTCACAGGCGATCGGCCGGGCAACTGCCGTGAGCGGAAGGCCGGGCCGGTTGGAGGTCTCCTTCCTTCCGGGGTTGATCCGGTGGATCCCGTTCACCAAGGGTGACTACTGGGTGCTGAAGATCGATGAGGCCTACACGGTCGCCCTGGTCGGTTCACCCGACCGCAAGTACCTGTGGTTGCTGGCCCGCGAACCTCGGATCGACGACGCCACGAAGGACGCGTACCTGGCGGAGGCGACCCGGCAGGGGTTCGACCTCAGGAACTGGATCACCCCGGAGCAGTCCGGCGGGCGCGTCACCGACGATCTGCTCAAGACCTGACGAGCACCAGGTCATCCCGCGTTTTCGGTGGCCGACTCCGCCGCCGCGCTAGATTCGCTACATGATTCGGATGCCGCGGGCGCGGATCTCGGCCTGGCTGGTCGCGATGCTGGCCGCGCTGAGCCTGCTGACCGCTTGTGCCGGCGGGCACGTACGGGCCCCGGAGATGCCCGCCGGCCCGGCCGATGCGGTGCAGGCGCCCGCGCCCCAGGACGCGCCGAAGGCGCCGCCGCCGGTCAAGCGCGACATCGTCAAGACCGCCTCGATGACCATCACGGTGCGCGACCCCGCCGCGGCCGCCGACACAGCCACCGCCACCGTCGACCAGGCGCAGGGCCGGGTCGACAACCGATCCCAGGACGCGGGGTCGGGTGCGGGCCGGGCCCGCACCTCGATGGTGCTGCGGGTGCCCGCCGCCAAGCTCGACGAGGTGATGCGGGATCTCGCGGCGCTCGGCACGGTCGAACACTCCGAGGTCAACACCGACGACGTCACCGCCCAGCGGGTGGACCTCGACGCCCGGATCAAGGCACTGCAGACCTCGGTTGACCGACTGCTGGCCATCATGCGGGACGCCCGCGACCCCGACGCCCTCATCAAGGCCGAGGACGCGCTGTCCGAACGGCAGGCCGAGCTGGACAGCCTGCGGGCCCAGCGGGATGCGCTCGGCGATCAGATCGCCTACAGCACCGTCAACGTCACGTTCGTCGCCCAGACCATCGGCGGCCCATCGCCCGACAACTACCGCGGCTTCTTCGGTCAGGTCGAAAGAGGTTGGGACGCTTTGGTTTCCCTGGCCAGTGACCTGGTTCTACTGTTCGGGCTGCTGCTCCCGTGGTTGGGGGTGCTGGCCGTCGCCAGCGGCATCGGCTACGGGATCGTCCGGCTGGTGAGGCGGCGGTCCTGAGGTAGCCGCGCCCTACCCGAGCGTCGGCTTGATGGACACCAGTTGGAAGGTGCCCGAGCGGGCGTCGTCAGAGGTGAACCGGACCGTCAGGGTGTTCGGGGGGAATTGGGTGGCCAGGTCGTTGAGCGTCCGCGGCATGAACGTCAGGGACTTGGCATTGCCGTACCAGCTGGGATCGTTCGGGTCGACGCTCAGTGCGCTCATGCTGTCGATCTCGGTGTCCCAGCGCTGAATCGGGGCCGGCGGCACGTCACCGAACCCCTCCGACCTCTGGTAGGCGCCCAGCGGTCCGGCCAGGGTGATGGCCGCACCGCCACCGACCGGCGTGCCGGTGATCGTCCCGTCGATGGCATCGGCAGTCACCGATGTCAGCCGGAGGGTGCAGACGTTGTCGATGACCGTGGCAGGTGTGCAGACGTCGGGTAGCGGCGAAGCGTGGGCGATTGTCGGCAACACGACCGCAGTGAGGCTGGCGCCGATGGCAGCGGTCGGAAAGCCGCGAAGCATCGTCATCACGTTTCCTCCTTCGAAGCCGTCAACCTTGAACTTTATTCGGCCCGTTGGACCCGGGGGTTACAAACTTTGCGCCTACTCTCACGCCATGAACCGCCTCGTTCAGTGGGCATGGGACCACCATGGGCCGATCTTCTCGTGGGCGTTGTGCGCAATCTGCTGCGTGGTGCCAATGCCGATCTATTTGTACCTGGCTCTGGGCATCCTGGCCTTTGAGCATTCTGATCGCTACCTCGCCGCGGCCGGTGCCACTGGCGTGTCGATGTTGGTGCTCGCGTTCGTGTTTGTGCTTCCCAGCATCGGTCCCTTGCGGCACGTCGAACGCTGGGCTGCTGGTGAAGCGATCGACGCGGCAACGGCGCTGCAAGCTACCTACACCTGGGGTCGCGGTGCACTGGTTCGGGGTACGGCGATCTGCGGGGTCTGCGGGGCGTTCCTGGCGGTCGTTGCCGGGGGCATTGCCGGTGCTGGCGGACCGCGACTGCTTCAATACGCGCTTCTGGGTATCGCGGTGGGGGCGGGCAGCCACCTGATCGGAGTGCACAGCGTCGCCGAGACATCCATGCGTCCGGCACGCGTGGCGCTCGTGGGTGAGACCGGGATCGGCGATTCGCTGCCGCGGTCCAGTCCGAGGTTCGCCGCGTGGTCCAACTTGTCCATCCTCGCTGTCGCGTTTGCGTTTTCCATCGCGGCTGCCGTGGTGACGGCCCGATTCGACGGGGTGAGCCGAAATCCGGCAATGTGGGTGGTGCTCGCCAGTTGGCTGACCCTCGTCCTCGGAGCCCCCATTACGGTCGGCAGCGTGTTCGCACCGTCACTGACACCTATCGCGGATCTTGCCGCGGCCACTAAACGGGTTGCAGCGGGTGACTACACCAGACGCCTGCCGGTGGTTCAGGACGACGACCTTGGAGCACTTGCCGCATCCTTCAATCGCATGCAGACCGGATTGGCCGAGCGGCAACGGCTTCAGGCGGCCTTCGGCACCTACGTCGATCCAGCGCTGGCGGCCCGGCTGCTCGAGCAGGGCGACGACGTATTCACCGGCGAGCGACGGGAAGTGACCGTGATGTTCATCGACATCCGTGATTTCACGCCTTTCGCGGAGGCGCATTCCGCTGAGGAGACCGTCGCGCGACTCAACGCCCTGTTCGAGATCGTGGTGCCCGCCGTTGTCGACGCCGGCGGACATATCAATAAGTTCCTCGGTGACGGCGCGCTCGCTGTTTTCGGGGCGCCGAACGATCTCGCCGACCATGCCGACGCGGCGGTAAAGGTCGCGGTTCTGATTCAACGCATGGTCGCCGACAGGTTCGACGGCGCGCTTCGGATCGGCATCGGGATCAACACCGGTCCGGTGATTGCCGGCACCATCGGCGGCGGTGGCAAGCTCGAGTTCACCCTCATCGGAGACAGTGTCAACGTCGCCGCCCGGGTCGAACAACTCACCAAAACCACCGGCGACGGCATCCTGCTCACCGCGCAGACCGTCGGTGCGCTCGTGTCCCGGCCTGTCGGACTCGTCGACCGGGGATCGCACGAACTGAAAGGCAAGTCGTCAGGCGTACAGATCTTCGGCCTCCCCAACGACTGATCGGCCCGCCACCGTGGGGTGGCGGGCCGATCCAGTGGGGCGCGTATCAGCGGCTGTGGCGAACCGTGGTGTCGACGTGCGGAACGTAGACCTGCTGCTGGTGCTGCTGATTCCAGATGACATCGCTGAGGTCGGCGTGTGCGGCGCCGGCCATTCCCATCAGCCCGGCGAACATGCCACCGGCGAGGACGGTCGAAATCGCGAAACGCTTCATGATCTTCTCTTTCTGTCAGTAACCGGTGTCTCCGGCTTGCTGACAGCTACGTTGCCGGAATCGTCGGCCGCGCAAAATCGAGCGTTTCGAGGATGTGGTTGACGATTCCACATCCTCCAATCGGAGGATGCGACGGACCGGGGACTAGCGCCCCGCCAACATCCCCCGGCAGGATCGGACCGTGATGGATGAATCGCTGCTGCTCCAGGACCGCGATGACCGCGGCGTCGTCACGCTGACCCTGAACCGACCCGAGGCCTTCAACGCGCTGTCGCAGGCCATGCTCACCACACTGGCCGAAACCCTGGACGTCCTCGCCGAGGACGACACCGTGCGCGCCGTCGTGCTCGGGGCGGCCGGGAAGGCCTTCTGCGCCGGTCACGACCTGAAGGAGATGCGGGCCGAACCCTCGCTGCCGTACTACCAGCGGCTGTTCGCCCAGTGCACCGCGGTGATGCTCGCCATCCAGCGTCTGCCGGTCCCGGTCATCGCCCGGGTCCACGGCCTGGCCACCGCGGCCGGCTGCCAACTCGTCGCGATGTGTGACCTAGCCGTGGCCGGCCGGGACGCCCGCTTCGCGGTCAGCGGCATCAACGTCGGGCTGTTCTGCGCCACTCCCGGGGTGGCGCTTTCGCGCAATGTGCCCCGCAAGGCCGCCTTCGAGATGCTGGTCACCGGTGACTTCGTCTCCGCCGAGCAGGCCCGGGAGTTGGGCCTGGTGAACCGGGTGGCCGCACCTGAGGACCTCGACGACGAGATCGAGGCACTGGTGGCGCGCATCGTCGCCAAGCCGGGCGTCGCCGTGGCGATGGGCAAGGCGCTTTTCTACCGCCAAATCGAGGTCGGCATCGACTCCGCCTACGCCGATGCGGGCGCCACGATGGCCTGCAACATGATGGACCCGTGCGCGCTCGAGGGCGTGCAGGCCTTCATCGAGAAGCGCCCGCCCGACTGGTCGTCCGCGCGCTCGTCGAGGGGCTAGCCGAAGACCGGTTTGCGCTTCTCCAGGAACGCCACCATGCCTTCCATGGCATCGGGGCTGGCCAGGGTCGCGTGAACGGCGGCGCGCTCATCGACTAGCGACTCCGCCAGGGTCTTCTCTTCACTCGTCACCAGACAACGGAGCATCGCCGCCACTGCGAGTCGCGGCATGGCGGCGAGCTCCTCGGCCAGTTCGACGGCGCGCTGCTTGAGTTCGGTGTTGGGCCAGACCTCGGTCACCAGTCCGATGTTCAGCGCCTCCGGGCCCGACACCGTCTTGGCGCGCAGGATGAGGTCGATCGCCCGGTCGCGTCCCACCCGCCGTGCCAGCCGCGCGCTGCCACCCCAGGCGGGCACAGTGCCGAGGTGCAGCTCCGGCAGACCGATGCGTGCCCCGTCGTGGGCGGCCAGGCGGAAGTGGCAGGCCAGCGGAAGCTCCAACCCGCCCCCGAGGCAGTTGCCGAACAACGTGGCAATCCAGGGCTTGTCCATGTTCTCGATGGCCGCCAGCACCCGCAGTCGCTGGTCGAAGATCGCATCCAGTGCATCGCGGTCGCCCAGGGATCCGCTGATCTCCTTGAGGTTCATCCCCACCGAGAAATTCGTGTCGTCCGCGGCGGTGAACACCACGGCCCGGATCGCGGGGTCGGCGGCGATCTCCGCGACCAGCGACTCGAGCCGGTCCATGAACGCCATCGACATCGGGTTGTGGGGCGGGTCATTGATGGTCAGAATCGCGACCTTGCCGCGCCGTTCCAACGTCGGTGACTCGTTCATCGCCGCAACATACCGCGACAGCGAAGAGGCCCACCCCGCATCGGGGTGGGCCTCTTCGGTCGTATCTTCGCGGGCGGTCAGGCGGTGCGGCGGATGCCGCGTTTGAGGAGCAACTCGCGCTCGGACTCGCTCAGCCCGCCCCAGATTCCATAGGGCTCGCCGACGGCCAGCGCATGGGAGCGGCATTGAGTGATCACCGGGCAACGCCGGCACATTTCCTTGGCGCGCATCTCGCGCTGGGCGCGCGCCCGGCCCCGTTCACCATCGGGGTGGAAGAACATCGATGAGTCGACGCCCCGGCAGAGTCCGGCCATCTGCCAATCCCAGATGTCTGCGTTGGGCCCGGGTAGCTGTTGCGGCTGTGGCATTGGGAAAACCCCTCTCTCCGCGCATCTTTCACGCGTGAGTTGTGGAACCGATCCGAGATTTGTCGCCGGTGACTACTCGTGGCACACAAGCTATGGGGTCGTCGCCGAGGTGGTCAATAGTCCGCTCATGTGCGTAATCACATAACCGCAGGCCGAGAATTTACATCACGTTCATCATTGCGCATCCGCACCGCCGGCCGGGGTGCTAGCGGGACGAAAACAGCAGCAGTGGCAGCCCATTTCCGCAGAAGACCATCGGCAGCAACCACCTTGAATTCATAGCGCTGGATCGTCAGTTGACATGGCCGTAACACTGCGACCACAAACTGTTAACTGACCTTCTCGTCACATTGGCCGTTGTCGGCCTTGGTAGCGTCGCGAATCAGATGACTTCCACCCGACTGTGGGCCGCGGCATTCGGTGACGATCCCGGAATGTGGCCCCTGCCCGCCGCCCATTCTCCGGCCGATCTGTGGTTGCGCGCCGTTGCCGCCGGCGGCCAGGGCCGCTACGGAAGCGCCCACGCCGACCTCGCCGCGCTGCTGCGCGCGGTGCCCACCGGACCGCTCGCCTCGAAGGCCCTGAGCATCCGCGCCTCGTTCCTGCGCCAGCTCGGGGGTCACCGGTCGGCCCGCGGCTGGGATGGCCGGGCGCTTGCACTTGTCGGCACCGCGGCGGGCGACGCCGCAACCGTCGAAGCGGCCGTCGACGCGGTCGTCGGGCTCGCGGCCGACGCCCTCGGGATCGGTCGGCTGGCGGCGTCGGCCACGCTGCTGGAGCGGTCGGACGGACTGCTGGCACGCGCGGACGCTGCGCCCGCCCGGCTGGCCATCCGGCGGGCCTGGGTGGGCGCCGAACTGGCGATGGCCGCCGGCGACGGAAGCCGGGCCGTGGAGTTGGCTGAGCGCGGTGTGGCCCTTGCCGAGGGGGCCCTGCCGGCGCTGCGCCGGCACCGGGTCAAAAGCGACGTCGTGCTCGCCGCGGCACTTTGCAGCATCGGGGCCACCGACCGGGCCCGCGAGGTCGCCGACCGGGCGCTGACCGACACCGCCACCTACGGTCTGGTGCCGTTGCGCTGGGCGCTGGCCTGCCTGCTGTCCGACATCGGCAGCGCGACACGCGCAACGCACGAAGTGATAACGATCCGAGAACAAACCGCCGCCGAGGTGACACGGCGCGGCGGGCGCTGGAGCGGCGGCTAACGCCGATACCCAGCGCAGACAGATATTGTCTAGCTGGGACCACGCCGTCGTGCAGAGCGCCGTTCGTAACGTTGGAGATATCGCCGTCGATGACAATTCCAGGAGATCGTCTCGACGCCGCCGTTGCTGAGGCCGTGGCCGGCAGTCGTGATGCGCTCCGGGAAGTGCTGGAGACCATTCGTCCCATCGTGGTCCGCTACATCCGGGCTCGCCTGGGGACCGCGGAGCGAGTCGGTCTGTCAGCAGATGACGTCGCTCAGGAGGTTTGCATGGCCGCCATTCAGGCGTTGCCGCGCTACCAGGATCAGGGACGCCCCTTCCTGGCCTTCGTGTACGGCATCGCTGCTCACAAGGTCGCCGACGCGCATCGCGCCGCGGGCCGGAATCGCTCCGAGCCCACCGATTCGGTGCCGGAGCGGTACTCGCTCGAGTCGGGGCCCGAGCAGATGGCATTGCAAGCCGACTCGGCGAGCCGAATGAACAAGCTGCTGGAGATCCTCCCCGAGAAGCAGCGGGAGATCCTGATCCTGCGCATCGTGGTGGGGATGTCGGCCGAAGAGACCGCCGAAGCGGTCGGCAGCACTCCCGGCGCGGTGCGGGTCGCCCAGCACCGCGCCCTGGCGAGGCTGAAGTCGGAGATCACCGCGGCAGGACCCGACCATGTCTGACTTCGGACGCACCCCCGGCAACGACGATCCGTCGCTGGATGCCGTGCTGCGCAGCGACCGATTGGTCGACGCGCTGGCCGCCGGACAGCCGGTGCCCGCGCAGGACGAGGCCGACGCCACATTGGCCGCGCTGCTCGGCGGCTGGCGGGACGAGATGCGCTGGCCCCCGGCCACCGGTCTGGTCACCGAGCAGGACGCCGTCACCGCACTGCGGGCCGGGCTGGCCGAGAAGCAGAGCAGCGGACGCAGCCGCCGCGGCCTGAGCGTGGTCGGTGCCGTCGCCGCCGCAGTGTTGGGTATCGGTGGGTTCGGGGCGGTCGTCTCCGGCGCCGGTCCCGGCGACGCGTTGTACGGGCTGCGCACCATGTTCTTCGGGGCGCCCAAACAGGTCCGCACCGACCAGGTTGCGTTGGCAGCCCAGACCGAGCTCAATCAGGTGCAGAATCTGATCGCCCAGGGTGACTGGCAGGCCGCACAGGACAAACTGGTCGCGGTCAGCAGCCAGGTGGCGTCCGTCGGCGATGCCGATCAGAAGCAGCAGCTGTTCGATCAGTGGAACCAGTTGTCGGCCAAGGTTGTGGAGCGCAATCCGGAGGCCACCGTCGCACCCGGCATCACCTACACCGTGCCACCGTCGGCAACCGAACTGGTGCCGACCCCGGCCGCGACCACGGTGCCGAACACCCCGATCCCGCCGATCACCGTCTCGACCACACCGGACTCGCCGTCCCCGGGCTCGAGCAGCCCCAGTCCGTCGCCGTCGGAGGTCACGACGTCACCGTCGGCCCCGGCCTCCACGTCGCCGGTCCAGCAGACGGCGCCGTCGACGACCACCGAGCCGACCTCGGCCGTGCCGTCACCGAGCGCCACCACCAGCAGTCCGGTCGCCCCGACCTCCACCCCGGGAACCACCCCGACGAGCGCGCCGCCGGCGAGCAGTACCACGCCGCCGGCCAGCACGTCGGCCGCGCCGGCCTCCACTAACGCCGCGCCGGCCTCCACGACGGCCGCGCCGGCCAGCACCAGCACCTCGGCCCGGGCTGCCACCACCACGGCGGCCCCCGCCACCACAACAGCGGCGCCGCCCGTCAGCACCGCGGCGCCGGCCGTGACCAGCACGGCGGTTGTTCAGCAGTCAGTCGCCACGGCACCGCCGACGGCAGCACCGCCGACGGCCACCCCCGCCGCCCCCGTGCTGACCACCGCTGTGGTGCCCACCACAGCTGTCCAGCAACCGGCGACCGCCGTGCAGCCGACCGCGGAACCGACACGCCAGCAGGCGCCGGTTGTCACCACTGCGGTGATCGTTCCGGTCCCCGCGCCGCAAACCGGCGCGGGCGGTTGATCGCGTCCGAACCGTCAGCCGGTCAGCGCAAGCCGTCGTAGTCCGTGGTCGCCTCGTTGAGCGAGGCGTCGGCGTACCCGCGGCAGTAGTCCCAGGTGACGTAGGCGTCCGGCTCGGGATCGTAGGCCGGCTCGTGCGGGCGCACCGTTCCGTCGACCAGAAGCTGAAGTAGGTTGGCGCGCAACATGTCCCAGTCGTGATAATGGTCCTGCTGACACTCGTCGCAGCAGACCACCAGTCCGCGGATGCCCTTGTGGGCCAGCAGCGCCTCGTAGACCGCCAGGTCGGCAAGGTCGGCCTCGACCGCCGAGCGCTCCTGCGGGTCCAGTGGCTGACCGGGCTCCAGCGCGTCGAGAGCGGCCGTGGGATCGCACGGGTCGTCAGCGAAGGGGTCCGGTGGCAGGCCTGGTGGAAGGTGGTCGCGCACGACACCACCCTACGCAGCAGGGTAGGTATCGCGCCAGGTATCGAGACCGCGAGCCGATAGGATGGGGTCCTTGATCCGCCTGCTGATTGGGGCCCACCGATGACCATTGCCGAAGGCAGCACCGGCCGCATCGACGGCCTGTCTGCGCGTCTGCTCGACATGCCCGGCGAACAGGTCCTGACCGGAGGCGATGACCCCAACAAGATCGCGATGCTGGGCCTGACGTTCGACGACGTGCTGTTGCTGCCCGCGGCCTCCGACGTGGTGCCCGCCGCCGCCGACACCTCCAGCCAGCTCACCAAGAAGATCCGGCTCAAGGTGCCGCTGGTCAGCTCGGCGATGGACACCGTGACCGAGGCCCGGATGGCGATCGCCATGGCCCGCTCCGGCGGGATGGGCGTGCTGCATCGCAACCTGTCCATCGCCGAGCAGGCCGGCCAGGTCGAGATGGTCAAGCGTTCTGAGGCCGGCATGGTCACCGACCCGGTGACCTGCTCGCCGGACAACACGCTGGCCGAGGTCGACGCGATGTGCGCCCGGTTCCGCATCTCGGGTCTGCCGGTGGTCGATGAGGTCGGCTCCCTGGTGGGCATCATCACCAACCGCGACATGCGCTTCGAAGTCGACATGAGCAAGCCTGTCTCGGAGGTGATGAGCAAGTCGCCGCTCATCACCGCGCAGGAGGGCGTCACCGCCGATGCCGCGCTAGGGCTGTTGCGGCGCAACAAGATCGAGAAGCTGCCCATCGTCGACGGCCGCGGCAGGCTCACCGGGCTGATCACGGTCAAAGACTTCGTCAAGACCGAGCAGCACCCGTTGGCAACCAAGGACAGCGACGGCCGGCTGCTGGTCGGCGCGGCCGTCGGTGTCGGCGACGACGCCTGGGAACGGGCCATGGCGCTGGCCGACGCCGGGGTCGACGTGCTGGTGGTCGACACCGCGCACGCCCACAACCGCCTGGTGCTCGAGCTGGTCGGCAAGGTCAAGGCCGAGGTGGGACACAAGGTCGAGGTCGTCGGCGGCAACGTCGCCACCCGCAGCGCGGCCGCCGCGCTGGTCGAGGCCGGCGCCGACGCGGTCAAGGTCGGGGTGGGCCCCGGCTCCATCTGCACCACCCGCGTGGTGGCCGGCGTAGGTGCCCCGCAGATCACCGCGATCTTGGAGGCCACGGCGGCGTGCTCTCCGCACGGGGTGCCGGTGATCGCCGACGGCGGGCTGCAGTACTCCGGCGACATCGCCAAGGCACTGGCTGCCGGGGCGTCGACGACGATGCTGGGCTCGCTGCTGGCCGGCACCGCCGAGGCCCCCGGTGACCTGATTTTCGTCAACGGTAAGCAGTTCAAGAGCTACCGCGGCATGGGCTCGCTGGGCGCCATGCAGGGCCGTGGTGCCGCCAAGTCCTACTCCAAGGACCGCTACTTCCAGGACGACGTGCTCTCCGAGGACAAGCTGGTGCCCGAGGGCATCGAGGGCCGGGTGCCGTTCCGCGGGCCGCTGTCCACCGTGATCCATCAGCTCACCGGCGGCCTGCGGGCCGCGATGGGCTATACCGGTTCGCCCACCATCGAGGACCTACAACGGGCGCAGTTCGTGCGGATCACCGCCTCGGGGCTCAAGGAGAGCCACCCGCACGACATCACCATGACCGTCGAAGCTCCCAACTACTCCGCCCGCTAGAAGCCCAAATGCGCGACATGGTCGAAATCGGCATGGGCCGGACTGCCCGCCGGACGTATGAACTCAACGACATCAACATCGTTCCCTCGCGGCGCACACGGTCGTCCAAGGACGTCTCGACGGCCTGGCAGCTGGATGCGTATCGCTTCGAGGTCCCGGTCATCGCTCATCCGACCGACGCCCTGGTGTCCCCGGAGTTCGCCATCGAACTGGGCCGCCTCGGCGGTCTCGGCGTGCTCAACGGCGAGGGACTGATCGGCAGGCACGCCGATGTCGGGGCCAAGATCGCCCAGGTGATCGAGGCCGCCGAGAACGAGCCCGAGCCGTCGGCGGCGATCCGATTGCTACAGCAGTTGCATGCCGCCCCGCTGGACCCCGACCTGTTGGGCGCGGCGGTCGCCCGGATCCGCGATGCGGGTGTCACCACCGCGGTGCGGGTCAGCCCGCAGAACGCCCAGGCGCTCACCCCGGTGCTGGTGTCGGCCGGTATCGATCTGCTGGTCATCCAGGGCACCATCATCTCCGCCGAACGGGTCGCCAGCGACGGTGAGCCGTTGAACCTGAAGACCTTCATCTCCGAGCTCGACGTGCCCGTCGTGGCCGGCGGTGTCCTGGACCATCGCACGGCGCTACACCTGATGCGTACCGGCGCCGCCGGGGTGATCGTCGGCTACGGCTCGACCACCGGGGCGACCACCAGCGACGAGGTGCTGGGTATCAGCGTGCCGATGGCCACCGCGATCGCCGACGCCGCCGCCGCCCGCCGTGAATACCTCGACGAGACCGGCGGCCGGTATGTGCACGTGCTCGCCGACGGCGACATCCACACCTCCGGCGACCTGGCGAAGGCCATCGCGTGCGGCGCCGACGCGGTGGTGCTGGGCACGCCGCTGGCGGTGTCGGCCGAGGCGTTGGCCGGCGGTTGGTTCTGGCCCGTCGCCGCCGCTCACCCGTCGCTGCCGCGCGGCGCGCTGCTGCAGGTCGCGCTCGGCGAACGGCCCTCGCTGGATCAGGTGCTCAACGGCCCGTCCGATGATCCGTTCGGCTCGCTCAACCTCGTCGGTGGCCTGCGCCGGTCGATGGCCAAGGCCGGGTACTGCGATCTCAAGGAATTCCAGAAGGTCGGCCTTACCGTCGGCCGCTAGGGGCGCGTGGGAAGAGTTAGATGTCCCTCTCTAG
>CAZHUU010000110.1:15627-16740 GCA_964535335.1 uncultured Mycobacterium sp. | reverse complement strand
TGCTGCGCCGGATGGCCGAGTGGGGCGACCCGCAGCCGGCCCGGCTGTTCTTCGGCGTCACCCGGCACGCCGAGGTGTTCGCCCAGGAGGAGTTGCAGGCGCTCGCCGAGACGCTGCCCGAGTTCCGGTACGACACCGTGGTGTGGCACCCCGACCCCGCATGGGACGGCGCCACCGGCAATCCCGTCGAACTGGCGGCGGCTGAGGCGACGGTGCTGGCCGAGGCCCCCGACGTCTACGTCTGCGGGCCGCCGCCGATGGTCGACGCCGCCTACGCCGCGCTGACCGCCGCAGGGGTGCCGCGCGAGCAGATCCACGCCGAGAAGTTCACGTAGGCAGCCCAGGCCCTCAGTCGGCCCAACCGTTCTCACTGACGAACTCGGCCAGCGGGCGTCCGTACGTCCACTGGTCGAGTTCCAGTGCGGGCCGGTCCGGGAAATCCGGCACCGGCCCCAGGCACAGGATGGCCACGGGCGCGGCACCGGCCGGCATCGCGAGCAGGTGGGCGAGGCGGTCCGGGTCGAACAGCGAAACCCAGCCCATGCCCAGACCCTCGGCACGCGCGGCCAGCCAGAGGTTCTGGATGGCGCACGACACCGACGCCAGATCCATGTACGGCATCGTCCGGCGGCCGAACACGTGGGCTTCCCGGCCGTCGCCGAGCGCGACCACCAACAGTTCGGCGCAGTCCAGTACGCCCTCGACCTTCAACGCCAGGAATTCTTCGGCGCGTTCGCCCAGCGCTTCGGCGGTGTTCCGGCGCTCCTCGTCCACCAGCGCGTGGATGCGGCGCCGTAACCCGTCGTCGGTCACCCGGATGAACCGCCAGGGCTGCATCAGACCGACACTCGGGGCGGCATGCGCAGCGCTCAGAAGCCGTGCCAGCACCTCGTCGGACACCGCCGATCCTGGGCTGAATCGCCGCATGTCGCGACGCTCGGCGATGACGCGGTAGGCCGCTTCGCGCGAGACGTCGGCCACGTCCTCGCCGAGCGGGAGGCGGCGGGTGATCGTGATGTCGTCCACGACCGTGTACTGGGCGTACTGGTCCGCGACGCACCGCGCGCGCTGCTCGAACTCGGGGCGGGCCGGGGCGCGCCACCAGTCGCGCAG
>CAZHUU010000110.1:0-15617 GCA_964535335.1 uncultured Mycobacterium sp. | reverse complement strand
GCTCGGCGATGACGCGGTAGACCGCTTCGCGCTGGTCACGGGGGAAGGCGTGGTCGGTCACCGGGTCATCCTAGAGACGAAGCCTGAACGGGCACGGAGTGATAACGACGCGACTCAGAATCGAGTTTTCTAGGCGACCTACCGGTTACCCTGATGCTCCGGTGCGGCAGCGTCGCCGCACCGACTAGGAGTCACCATGTCCGCGTCTCGTGTGGCCACCATCAGTGGCCCGAAGCTGCCACCCAGCCGGACCATCAAGGTCCGGGCGGCCGACGGAACCCGCCTGAACACCGAGGTCTTCGGGCCGGAGGACGGCTACCCGATCGTCCTGGCCCACGGCATCACCTGCGCGATCCGGGTCTGGCACGAACAGATCAACGATCTGTCCCGCGACCACCGGGTGATCGCCTACGACCACCGCGGACACGGTCGCAGCGGGCTGCCGCACCGGTCGGCCTACAGCCTGGACCACCTGGCCTCCGACCTCGACGCCGTGCTGGCGGCCACGCTGCGGCCGGGGGAGCGCGCGGTCATCGCGGGGCACTCGATGGGCGGTATCGCGATCAGCTCGTGGGCCGAGCGGCACCGCGACCGCGTCGCCGAGCGCGCCGACGCCGTGGCTCTGATCAACACCACCACCGGGGATCTGCTGGAGAAGATCAACCTGCTGCGGGTGCCGTCCATGCTGTCCGCCGGTCGCTCGAACGCCGCGCGGCGGATGATCAAGACCTTCGGTGGGGCGCCGCTGTTCCGTGGCGCGCAGCCCGGCAGCCGCTGGTTCGTGACGCTGATGGCCGTCGGCGCCGAAGCCGACCCGGCGATCGCCGACTTCGTCCACGAGCTTTTCGCCACCACCCCGCCCGCCGGTCGCGGCGCCTGGGCCCGGGTGCTGGTCGAGGAGATGGGACCCCGCCACATCGACCTGTCCGGTCTCAGTGTTCCCACGCTGGTGATCGGCTCCCAGAAGGACCGGCTGCTGCCGATGTGCCAGGCGCGCAAGATCGCGGAGGCCGCACCCAACCTGGTGGACCTGGTCGAGGTTCCCGGCGGTCACTGCGCCATCCTCGAGCACCCCGAGGTCGTCAACGGCCACCTGCGCTCGCTGGTGGAGTCCGTGCTGGCCGAACGGCGCATCAGCTCCTGAGGGCGGGCACGCGGTGGCCTAGCCGAGCAGACGAGGTCGGTTGGCACGATACTGAGTCGTTGTGCCGTGGCCCTGTACGGCCTGCACCGAACCACTAGGATGGCGCCGCATGCAGTACCTGCTACTGGGCCCGACAGCCGTTGTGCGAGACGGAAAGTCACTCGCGCTCGGCGGGCTACTCCAGCGGACTGTTCTTGCCGCCCTGCTGCTGTCGTCGGATCGGCCGATCGACGTGGACACCCTCGTCGATCGCGTGTGGCCGCACTCACCGCCTGCAAAGCCCATCGCATCGGTGCGGTCCTATATCGCCAACCTGCGGCGCATTTTGGCCGACGATCGTCGATCCGACCGGGTTGTCACCGACGGCGGCGGCTATCGGCTCACGCTGGGGACGGACACTGTTGACACCGATGTCTTCGAGAGGCTGAGTGCTCACAGTAGGCGCTTGCTCGACAACGGGGACCACCACGGCGCCAGCATGATCTCGGCCCAGGCGCTCGGTCTGTGGCGAGGCGCGCCACTCGCAGACTGTCGCGACCACGACTGGGTGCAGGATGAGATTCGTCGCCTCGAGGCGGTGCGGACCGACGTGGTGGAGACCCATTATGAGGCCGAACTTCTGATGGGCGGCGGTGCTGAACTTGTCAGCGGCCTGCAATCTGAGATTGACGCCGACCCGCTGCGCGAAGCGTTGTGGGGCCAACTGATGGTTGCCCTGCATCGAGCAGGACGCCGAGCCGACGCCGTACAGACGTTTCAGCGTCTCCGCGAGACGCTGGCCGACGAACTCGGGGTCTCGCCGAGCGCGACGATGCAGCGGCTGGCGGAGGCCGTCCAGGCGGAATCGGTGGAGCTGGAGTGGAAGCCGTCACAAGCGGCGGTCTCCGTCCTGAGGCAGCGCACGCTCGGAGGCACGGTCTACGGTCGAGACCGCGAACTCCACCAGCTCAGGGATACGCTGCTGACCGCTCGTCGCGGCCATGGCCACATCGCCGTGTTGGCAGGGGAGAGCGGTGTCGGCAAGACGGCGATCGCTCTTGAAATCGCGCACCTGGCAGATCATCTCGGATTCCAGACGGCCTGGGTCGGGCATGCCGCCGGGCTGTGTACGCCGCCGGCGTGGGAGTGGTCTCAAGTGATGCGCGGGCTCGACGGCGAGAGCGACTCTGTCGACCACACGTTCGGCCAGGCAGTCGAGGAGGGGTTCGCCCGTACCGAGGCGATCGCCAACAGGGTGGTAGAGCTAGCGAGGAAGCGTCCGACGTTTGTTGTGCTCGACGATCTCCAGCGCGGCGACCCGGCGACGTTCGACGTCCTCGAGATTATCGCCTCGCTCGTCCCGCGGTTGCCTCTGCTGGTTCTCGCGACCTGGCAGGACGGGAGCGGGGAGAGGCCGCTAGCCGATCAACAGTCCGACTTCGACCGGGTGGTGGGTCGAAGCGATGCCGCCGGGATCCACCTTCGCGGCATCGCGCGTACTGCGGCCGGCCGGCTGATCGAGAGTGTTGCGGGCATCGTTCCCGATCCGCGCCTGGTCGCGGAGATCGAGAGCCGTACAGGCGGAAACCCGCTATACATCAAGGAGTTGACCAAGCTGTTGCGCGACAGTGGTCTGCTGGACACCTCGACGAGCACCATTCCCGAGATCAATGTTCCCGATGCAGTCCTCGGTGTTGTCCGGCGCCGCACAGCGGCCCTGGATGCCGACACGAGATCGGCGATGGTGGTGGCGTCGATGGTGGGTACCGAGTTCTCCACCGCGGTAGTGGCTGCCGCGCTGGGTCTGTCAGACGCGCAGGCGGCGCGGGTGCTGGAACCGGCGCAGCGGCTCGGACTCGTCGCCGGGGACGGTCCGGGTCGCCAGAGATTCAGCCACGGCATCGTGCGCGATGCGATCTCCGCACAGTCGACCGGCGCGGCACGCGAGCCGCTGCACGCCGATATCGCTCGCGCCTACGCAGCACGGCGGCCGACGACGATCGAAGAACAACTCGCCGCGGCAGATCACGCCTGGCACGCGGGCGTCGCCCTGCGGGCCGACACGGCATTGCTGCTGCTCGATCAAGCGCGATCGGCGGCATGGCACCGATCCGCCTACGGCGTTGTTGCCACTCTGTGCAAGCGAGCCCTTCAGGTGTGCTCTCGGCTGGAGCCAGGCGACAAGTCAACAGATCGCGAGGTGCAACTGCGCGTTCAATTGGTGACGGCGTTGGCGGTCACCGAGGGACAGAACTCCACCGCAGTGCGAGCTGCACTGCAACAGCTCGCCGAAACACGTTCGGGCCGAGATCAGTTCACTCTCGAGGCGGCCTTCAGCAGCCTGGAAGCCAGTGGCTCGGGTCGATATCGGGAGGCTGGGAGCTTAGCGGATGGCCTCATCGCGATGTACCGTCACTCGTCGGACCCGCCAGCAGGATCAGCTGGCTACTACCTGCGTGGCCTGGTGGACTTCTTCCTCGGCCACCTCGAAGAATCCCGTTCTTCAATAGCGTATCTGCTTGATGACGTGCCGGTGGTCGACTGGCGTGCACTCGGACACTTGGCTGCGTTCGACGTGCGTGGTTACGGAATCGCGGCGTGGATGTCCGCGGTATCGGGTGATCGTGAGGCGACAGACTCCTGGGTGCAACACGGACTCGGACTGGCCGACTCCCGCGGAGATCTGTTCGGTCGGGCTCTGGTGCGGTTATCGGCACTGCAGGGCCAGGCGATCCTGGGTGAGTCAGAGGGCGTTGCCGCACTGGCCAGGACGGTCTACGACGAGCTGACCGAACTCGGTGTGGTGCAATTAGCCACATCGGCGCAGATCATCGAAGGGTGGGCCCTGGCACTCGATTCTCCCGGGCTCGATACCGCCGATCAGATCCGTACGGCGATCGATCGGCATTCCGTTGACGGGACACGCATCTTTCTGCCGATGTACTACGCGCTACTCGCAGACGCGGAGTTGGCGCAGGGCCGCAGCCAGTGTGCTGCGGCCGCAGTGGAATTGGGGAAGGCAGTAGCCGAGGCCACCGGCGAGCGAGTGTGGGACCGGCAGCTGGCGGTGCGCATCGGTCGGGTGCGCACCGCCAGCGTGGCGGCGGTTCCGATCAGCTTGTGATCGTCGTCTTCTCATCGACGAGATCGGTTGCGGTGGTGAGGATACTGGCCTCCGATTCGTCGGAGTAGGCGTTGAGTTGCAGCACGTACAGTCCGTCCTGGCCGGGGATCACCACGGTTTTCTGGGCGATCATGCCTTGCTTGCCGTCGGTGTCGTATGGGCCACCGAGTTGCACTGCCTCGAATCCGCTGAGGCTTGTGCGATCACCCTCACTCGGCCCGTCGAATCCGGGAATGTTGTTGAGTTCGCCGGAAGCGAGGTCCAAGACCTTCTGCGGGTCGACGTTGCCGGTCAACTTCGACAAGACGGCGAGGATCCGCGGTGGATTCGCCGGGACGGCGGTCTCGGTGTACACGATCGCACCATAAGGGGCCGTGTCTGCGAACTTGTCCGTCGTCTCCCAACCGTCGGGCACCGGTAGGTCGATCGCCGGGCCTGGATCACCGCGCCTGATCGGGGTTTCGGTGATGCCGTTCTGGGCGATATAGTCCTGGATCGTCGGCCGCGCTGACTTCGGGGCCTGGGTCTTCGATGTCGACGACGATTTCGTCGATGTGGTGGCGGACGTACTGGTGCTCGACGATGTCTTTGACTCCGCCGTCGCGGCCTTGTCCGCTTTCGAGCAACCTGCGAGTGTGATGCCCAGGCTGACAGCGATACTCACAGCCGCATATTTCATCGTTCGCTGCATGGTGGTGATTCTCTCCTCATGGTTGATGGGGCTTGATTGGTTCACGAGTCGGACAGGCATGCGGGCGCCCCGTTGATCACGCCATTGCGGTAGCTGCGGATACGTGCGAATCCGCTGCCCTGCCGCTGGGCATCGCCGTCGCCGCGGAAGACCAGCAGCGCGGTGATCGCTTCGTCGAGATCGCCGGGGGAGATTCGGTACGAGCTTGTGGCAGAACGGTTTCCGAGAACGACACTCGCGGTGTAGGCGCCGGCGAAGCAGTCTCCGCGCAGCGATTGGGTGCGTTCGTCGGACTGGTCGCCGGCCCGCGACATCGCCGCCAGGGCGTACTGCGTCGCCAGCAGGGTGGCGACGGCGAAGTCACCGCCCTGCCGGTAGATCTCCGGCATGGTGTCGACGTTGTCCCAGCCGACGTAATCGTCTGGGACGCAGTAGAACAGCACGTATCCGGACGTGTCTGCGCCACCGCAGGCGGGAGGATCTGAAGGGTCGAACGGTTTCAGGCCCTTCACCGGAATCCACGGACTGCCGTCGGTGAGCTCGGGATAGACCTGAGACCAGTAATCTTCCAGGTCGTACGGGACGCCGTTGACGATGGCGGCGTAGTCGGCGTCTCCGCCGCGGGCTGCGTCCTCCTCGTCGTTGAAGGGCAGCTCGACCACCACGGGATCGTCGTCGCGGTAAGCCTTGCACTTCTTGTTGCCGTTGTCGAAGCCGTCCTGGAAAGCACTGACCCGATCGAACCCGCTTCCGTGTGCGTTGGGTTCGACCTTGCTCGTCCCGGGGGTGTCACGCAGTTGCAGGATCCCCGCGAGGGCGGCGTCGAGCTGCGCGCTGTCGGCGGTAAAGGCCCCCGAGTCGGTGGCGTGCTTAGCCCAGCTGCCGGCGAAGCAGTCTGCCTGCAGTTCGGATGTGACAGTGCGGGCGGTGAAGTTCGAGCGCGCCTGGATCGCATGGCCCCACTCGTGTGCGAGGACGATCGGAATGACGAAGTCGCCGAACTTCGACTGCAGGTCGGGCAGCAGGCCCTCGGCGTCCCAGGCGACGACGTCCTTGGTGGCGCAGTAGAAGGCGTTCCCGGCGACCTCGTCGGCGTGCTGAGTACACGGCGGGGCGTCATCCTCGGTGGGCCGCACAGCGTAAAAGCCGCCCTCGACCGGCCGATAGTTGCCGCCATAGAGCTGGGGAAACTGCTCTGACCAGTATTGCTGGAGGTCTGCGATGGCCTTGATCGCGATTTCGTTAACGGGTGCGGAGGCGTCCCCGTAGATGCTGACCTCAGACGACGGAGGTGTGGTCTGCTGAGTGGGCGTGCCGGCCTCCACCGCGCGGGGCGCACCGCCGCATCCGGCCGTGGCGAGGGCAGCTATCACCGCTACGAACGTGCGTCGCATGTCGTCGAACGTAGAGATGGAGATTGGAAAAGGATTGGAGCGGCGGATCAGCTCCTGAGGGCGGCGATGACCTCGGCGGCCGCGCGCTGACCTGAACGGACCGCCCCGTCCAGGAATCCCGTCCACTCGTCGGCGGTTTCGGTGCCCGCCCAGTGCAACGGGCCCACCGGCGTTCGCAGCAGCGGCCCGAACTGGGTCCAGGAGCCCGGGGGTACCGCGGCGGTCGGGCCACCGGGTGCGAAAGTCTCTGCGCCCCAACAATGATCGAGGTAGTCGGTCGGGTTCTCGGCATCCACCCCGAACAGCGCGGCGAAGCACGTGACGGCTTTGTCGCGGCGCTGCTCGGGCGGCAGTGCGTCGAAGTGTCGGGAGTCGACAAAGCCCAGCAGGACACCCGGACCATCGTCACCGGGGCTGACGTCAAAGGTGATGAACACCGGGCCTTCGTCGGACAGCGCCTGACCGGAGTGCCCGGCGTCGCGCCAGAACGGGCGCGGGTAGACCGCATAGGCCTTGCTCAGCGCGCCCTGCGGCCAGCGCTGCGCCAGCTGCTGGTACTCGATCGGCGGGGCCGGGGCGATGTCGACGGCCAGCCGGTGCGCCGGCGGGATCGCGATGATCGCCCGGCGGGCCTCGACCACCCCGGCGCTCGAGGTGACCGCCACCGCGTCGTCGGACCATTCGATGCGGGAGACGACGGCACCCAGTCGGACGCGATCGCCCAGTTCGGCGGCCATCTTGTCGGCGATCTGCTGGGTGCCGCCGGGGAAGTGGTCCTGCTGGGCGCCGCCGGCCACGTCGAGCATGCGGTTGATACCGCCGGCGGCCTTGACGTAGCGCACCGCGTGCAGTATGGACACCTCGTCGGGCTCGGCGCCCCAAGTGACCCGGGCCATGATGGCCATCAGGTCGCGGGAGGAGGCCGACGCGCGGGCTGAGCGCAGCCAGTCGCCCAGCGACTGGGCATCCAGCTTCTTCGCGTTGGAGGCCTTCCATGGGGCGGTGATGTCGACACCGCGGGCGAGGCGTTCGAACTGCCACTGGATCCGGCCGATGTCGAGCAGCCCGGCCGGCGAGAGCCGCGGGATGGTGCCGCGGTAGGAGCGCACCCGGCCACGCCAGCGGATCAGGTTGGTGCCGTCGCCGTAGGTCGGGGTGGTGGGGCAGCCGAGTTCGGCGGCCAGTGCCAGCACGGCGTCCTGGGTGGGGCCGACGAACGTGCCACCGAGGTCGACGGGGATTCCGGCGAGCGTGGTGGTGCTGGAGCGTCCGCCGACCCGGTCGCGGCCCTCCAGTACCACCGGGTTCAGTCCGCTCTTCACGAGGTCGCGCGCGGCCGCCAGGCCCGCGAACCCCGCACCGATCACCACGACGTCGTATGCCATGGATCCATCTTCCCCGACTTGGGCGTGTTCACGTGCGCCCTGCGCTCGTCAGCGTGCCCGAGTTGGCTAGGGTGATCCCACCATGAAGGTGCTCACCGCCCTGTTCGGGCCCACCGATGCCGTCGATCGTGCCCGCGCGCTTAAGGAGGCCGGCGCGGCCGGGGTGTTCACTTTCGAGGGGCCGCACGACGTTTTCGCTCCGCTGACACTGGCCGCCGGAGTCGGCGGCCTGGACCTGTTGACGAATGTGGCAATCGCGTTCCCGCGTAACCCGATTCAGCTGGCGCATCAGGCCTACGACCACCAGCTGCTGGCGCAGGGCCGGTTCACCCTCGGGCTGGGCACCCAGGTGCGCGCGCAGATCGAGAAGCGTTACGGCGCCGCGTTCGACAAGCCGGTGGCGCGGATGAGCGAACTGGTGCGCGCACTGCGGGCGATCTTCACGACGTGGGAGACCGGCGAGCGGCTGGACTTTCGCGGCGAGTTCTACCGGCACACCCTGATGACGCCGACGTTCAACCCGGGGCCCAATCCCTTTGGGCCGCCGCCTATCTACGTCGGCGCGCTGGGTCCGCGGCTGACCCGGGCCACCGCCGAGGTGGCCGACGGGCTACTGGTGATGCCGTTCGGTTCGGCGAAGTTCCTGCGCGAGTCGACCCTGCCCGCGGTGCGTGCGGGGCTGGCCGCGGCTGGACGCTCGGAGGCTGACTTCGCGATCGTGCCCGAGATCATCCTGTCGGCGGGGGAGGACCACTCCGCGGCCCGGCGGCTGCTGTCGTTCTACGGGTCCACCCCGGCATATCGCCCGGTGCTCGACATCCACGGGTGGGGTGATCTGCAGCCCGAGCTCAACGCGATGTCCAAGCAGGGATTGTGGCAGGAAATGGCCGGGCTGATCACCGACGAGATGCTGCACACCATCGCGGCGTGCGGCAGCCCGAAAGAGATTGCCGCGCATATCCGTTCGCGGGTCGACGGGGTGGCCGACACGGTGTGCCTGTATCAGCCGGGGCCGATCGCGCTGGACGTGCTGGCCGCCATCGTCGACGAATTGGGGTAGCGCTTCCTGCGTTGATTCAGAACTCTCGCACACGAAGTGCGAGTGGCGGTGTGCGTGGCGTCTGAATGAACGTGAGCGGCGGATGGAGCCTACGGCGCGACAGTGAGCCAATCCGCGAAGCCCGACGGGTCGTGCCGGCCGAGTGCGCCGTGCTCGAACAGTCCCCAACCCTCGGAAGTCTTGCCGCCGTCGTGGCAGACCGCGCGGCCGACGTGGTCGATCACGCCGAAGCCGGAGCGCCCGATGATCGCCGGGTCGTTCATGTCGTACGTCAGGCGCTCGGTGAACTTCTCGCCCTTCCACGTCCCGTGGATCCAGTCCGAGTCCCCGCCGTAGCCGCCGCCGACGTGGATCGGTACCGGCAGTTTGGACTCCACGTCAAAACGGAGCATCGCACCCGCACTGTCGGTGGCCTCGATGGTCGCCCCGGTCGGGATACGGGTGCCCGAGCGGTAGTGGATCTTCACCCGCGGCCAGCCCAGCTGCTCGACCCGGCCGTCGCGCCAGATCCGCGTGCAGTCGTTGAGCGAGCGGAAGCCGTCGGGCGCCTCCTGGATGATCACCACGATCCCGAAGTCGTCGAAGGCCATCGGAACGTACAGCCACCACATGCCCTCGAACGGCGGGTCGGCCGGCCGGCCGGGCGGCTCGGCCTCACCGATCGGCCGGATGCCCCAGGAGCGGTCGCGGCTGCCGATCCACACCGACGGATCGACGGTGATCTCCTCGCCGTCGATCGCGATGTGTCCGGCCCACGACCCCACCTGGGCGAAGCGTTGCGCGTCCAGCGTCACCCGATTGCCCTGACGCATGATGTGCGGCTGCTCCTGCACTACTGGGAACAGACCCTCCCAGGTGAGATCGGCTGCGATTCCCTCGGTTTCGTCCATCACGATCCGCAGCTTCTGCAGCGGTTCGACCACCTCGAGGCGGTAGCCGTTGACGTGCTGGTTGAGCCGGTTCTGGTCGATCGCGTCGGATAGGTGCACCGCCGTCTGGGTGTCGCCGCGCCTGACGAGGAAGAACGCGTCCTTCACCCCGAGGTTGGGGTAATACCCGATGCCCGTGATGACGAAGATGTCGCCGCTGCGGTCGTGGGCGTTGAAGTAGGACCGGTCGTAGAAGTTGCGGTCCGAGGATCCCGGCCAGGCGATCGGCTGGGGCACTTGGTGGACGGGGTATTCGTCCATCGGTCCGAGCATGGGCTTAGTCCTCCTCAATGAGACGGCGCAGCAGGCCGGCGTGATAGAACATCGACTCCACGTCCTCGGGCTTCTCGATTTCACCGAAGTGCACCCGCCGCGCACCGGTGCGCATGAACACGCAGCACCAGATCACCCCGGAGTAGACGTAGAACCACTTCAGATCGCCGAGTTCCACGCCGGTCAGTTCCTGATAGGTGGCGCGGACGTCCTCCTCGCGCAGCACATCGGGTAGGCCGGGCATACCGGCCAGGCCGGCGAGCTCTTGAAAGACCATGTGCGCGAAAATAATCCAGGCCACGTCCATCTCGCGCGGGCCCAGTGTCGCCATCTCCCAGTCCAGCACGGCGACGGGCCGGAAGTCGTCATAGAGCACATTGCCGATCCGGGAGTCACCCCATGCCAGGACGGGCTCGGACGCGGCGACGTCGGTGGGGAAGTTGTCCTCCAGCCACGTCAGCGCCTTCTCCACCAGTGGTGAGCGGCCGATGTCGGGAACGGCGAAGTCGTACCACTCCTTGAGCCAGTTGAGCTGCCGGCGCAGCGGGGTGTCACCGGCCGGCACGGCGTCGGCGAGGAAGCCGAACGTCTTCTCCGCGTTGGGAATCGAGTGCAGCTTGGCCAGCACCTCGAGGGTGGCGTCCTGCAGTGCTCGCTGCTGTTCGGGTGCGGCGTCGGCGAACCAGTTGCCGCCGAAGGTGTAGGGCATCACGTCGGGCGGCACGATGCCCGAGACGTGATCCATCAGGAAGAACGGGCTGCCCAGCACGCCGCCCTCGGCGTCGATCCAGCGCACCTTCGGCACCGGCACGTCGGTCAGTTCCTCGACCAGGCGGATGACGTCGTACTGGTGGTCCATCCGGTACTGGGTGAACACCGGCACGTCTTCGGTGGTGGGCGCCACCCGGGCCACCCACTTCTCCTCGACCTGCTTGCCGTTGTCCTCCCACCGTCCGGTCAGGATGATGGTCTCCGACGACATGCCGTTGGAGTCGATGCCGCTCTCGACGCTCACCTCCGGCTTGACCCCCTCGGGCATGACCGTCGACAGCCATTCCGAGAGCACCGCGGGAACGGTGCTGACGTCTCGACCCGAGCGCTGTAGGCGATCGACATCGGTTTCGACGTTCGGTTGGTTGGTCACCTTTGTCCTCCAACCCCATTACGATACGGTGGGTAGCGTTATGAAAGCAGACCCGTCATCGGTTGACAAGGCCGGAGTCGCGGGCCGTCCCCGCGATCCGCGTATCGACGCTGCCATACTGCGTGCGACGGCGGACCTTCTTGTCGAGATCGGTTACGCGAATCTGACTTTGGCCGCCGTCGCCGAACGGGCCGGCACCACCAAGACCGCGCTGTACCGCCGGTGGTCGAGCAAGGCCGAGCTGGTCCACGAGGCCGCGTTCCCGACGGCTCCGACGGCGCTGGACGCCCCGGCGGGGGACGTGGCGGCCGACGTCCGGGCCATGCTGGCCGCCACCCGCGACGTGTTCACCAGTCCGACGGTGCGTGCGGCGCTGCCGGGCCTGATCGCCGACATGGGCGCGGACAGCGAACTCAACGCGCGGGTGATGTCGCGCTTCACCGACCTGTTCGCCGCGGTGCGCGACCGCCTGGTGGAGGCCGTGCACTGCCGCGAGGTGCACGCCGACGTCGACCCGGACCGCCTCATCGAGTTGATCGGTGGTGCGACCATGATGCGGATGCTGCTGGTGCCAGAAGGCGATCTCGACGACAGCTGGGTGGATCAGACGACGGCCATTCTGGTGCACGGCGTGGCCCTGTGAGCGAGAGGACGAGACTGTGACTGGACGTTTGGCGGGGCGCACGGCGATCGTGACCGGCGCCAGCCGCGGCCTGGGCCGCGCGACGGCACTGGCACTGGCGGCGGAGGGCGCCGCGGTGGCGGTGGTGGCGCGCACCCAGCAGCAGTGGGACGAACGGCTGCCGGGCACCATCGGCGAGACCGTCGCGGCCATCGAGGAGGCCGGCGGAACGGCCGTTGCCATCCAGGCCGATCTGCTCGAGCGCGAGGACATTCCGCGGCTGGTGGCGCAGGCCCGCGACGCCCTCGGGCCGATCACCATCCTGGTCAACAACGCCGCCTTCACCGCGCCGGGACGCCCGCCCAAGCCGGACGCCGCACCCAAGGCGCCCAAGCCGTCGGGAGGCGCGAAGGTGGCCGCCAACGCCGACTGGCCGGGCTTCCTGGCCGTCCCGCTCTCGGCCTACCGCAGGCACTTCGAGATCGGCGTGTTCGCGTCCTACGAACTGATGCAGCTGGTCTGCCCGGACATGTTCGACGCGGGCCACGGCTCGATCATCAACATCACCTCGGTGGCCTCGCGGGTTCCCGGTGACGGCCCGTATCGCAACTTCGCCGGCGGTGTGCTGCCCGGCTACGGCGGATCCAAGGCGGCCCTGGAGCACCTGACCTGGTGTGCGGCCTACGATTTGCAGCGCCGCAATATCGCGGTCAACGCGCTCGCGCCGTCACGGCCGATCCCGACTCCCGGCCTGTCCTACTACCGCAGCGAGTTCGCCAGCGTCTCGCCGGATGACGAGTTCGCCCGTGCGGCAGTCGAACTCGCGTTGGTGGACCCGAACGTGGTCACGGGGCGCACGATCGGTCATCACGAGGTGCTCGACGGCAGCTTCAGCCCGTTCACCAACATCGAGACCGCGCTGGGCTAGGGTTCGGTCGCAAACGGGTTAGTTGATCTGGCGCTTGTTGCGCTCGGCGACCTCACGCTGCCGCGCGGCCAGGTCCTCTGTGCGGACGTGCGAGTTGGCCGACACCGACCGCTCGGCCTTCAGCGCCGGGTCTGTGACCGCGGCGGTGCCGGTTCGGTAGATCTCCTTGAGGCCCGACATCACCGGCCCGGGCACCTCGGCGATCTGGCCGGCCAACTCCATGGCGCGCTCCAGAAGCCGTTCGTGGGCAACCACTTCGGTCACCAGGCCGATCTTCTCGGCGCGCGCCGCGTCGACCACCTCACCGGTCATCGACAGCCGCCGCGCCATCCCGGAGCCCACCAACCGCGGCAGCCGGGCCGTCATTCCGCCGCCGGGCAGGATGCCCACCCGGGCGTGGGTGTCGGCGAACACCGCGCGCTCCGAGGCGATCAGGAAGTCGCAAGCCAGCGCGATCTCCAGCCCGCCGGTGAACGTCGCGCCGTTGATCGCGCCGATCACCGGCTTGCCCAGCGCGACAATGCGGTTCATGCAGTTCATCTTGTCGAAGCGGCCGAAGTAATCCATCCCGAGGCTTTGCGCCTGCTTGAGGTCCACACCCGCGCAGAAGGCCGGGTCGGCGCCGGTGAGCACCACTGCGCGCACCGCGTCGTCGGCGTCGGCCTGTTCCAGCGCGGCGTAGAGCGCCTCGAACAGCTCGGTGCTCAACGCGTTTCGTACCTCGGGACGGTTCATCGTCAGGACCCGGACCGCGCCGTGGTCATCGCTGAGAAGGATCATCAGGGCAAGAATCTAGCCGCGTTGTCGGCCAGGTCCAACAGCGGTTGCGGCAACGCGCCGAGCGCGAAGGTGATCGCGGCGGTCAGCGTGATCGTGGCGACGCTCAACGAGCTCGGCGTGATGACCTCCGGGGCGTCCTCGGGCGGGTCGGTGAAGAACATCAGCACGATCACCCGGACGTAGAAGTAGGCGGCGATCGCCGAGGCCAGCACGCCGACGATCACCAGCGGGATGGCCCCGCCCTGACCGGCCGCCTTGAACACCGCAAACTTGGAGACGAACCCGCTGGTGAGCGGGATACCGGCGAACGCCAGCAGGAACAGCGAGAACACCACGCCCACCAGGGGATAACGCCGGCCCAGACCGGCCCAGCGTGCCATCGTCGTCTCCTCGGCGCCGTCGGCGTCGCGCACCACGCTGACGACCGCGAACGCACCCAGCGTGGAGAAGGCGTAGGCGAACAGATAGAACAGCGTGGCCGACAGGCCGGGGGTGTTGCCGGCGATCACGCCGGTGAGGATGAACCCGGCGTGCGCCACCGCCGAGTACGCCAGCATCCGCTTGACGTCGGTCTGCGTCACCGCGGTCACCGTGCCGACCACCATGGTCAGGATCGCCACCACCCACAGCACCGGGCGCCATCCGTAACTCAGTCCCGGCAGCGCGACGTAGAACACCCGCAGCATCGCCCCGAACGCCGCCACCTTGGTCGCGGCGGCCATGAACCCGGTGATCGGGGTGGGCGCACCCTGGTAGACGTCGGGCACCCAGGAATGGAACGGCACCGCACCGACTTTGAACAGCAATCCGACGGTGACCAGCCCGGCGCCGATCAGCGCCAGCGTGATGCTGCCCGACTTCAAGTCCACTGCCTGCGCGATCCCGGCCAGGCTCATGGTCCCGGCGAAGCCGTAGAGCATCGCGATGCCGAACAGGAAGAACGCCGACGAGAACGCGCCGAGCAGGAAGTACTTCAGCGCCGCTTCCTGGGACAGCAGCCGCTGTCGGCGGGCCAGCCCGCACATCAGGTACAGCGGCAGCGAGAGCACCTCGAGTGCGATGAACATCGTAAGCAGGTCACCGGCCGCCGGGAACAGCATCATGCCGCCGATGGCGAACATCGTCAGCGGGAACACCTCGGTTTGGATCAGCGCGGCCTTGGTGGCCACCTTCTCGGCCACACTTCCCGGTACCGCCGAGGCGTCCGGGGTGAAGGCGTCCAACGCCACTGCGCCGTCGGGGGATTCGGCCGGCGTTCGGCGTTCGGCGATCAGCAGCACGCTGAGTACGCCGATCAGCAGGATGGTGGCTTGCAGGAACAGCGTCGGCCGGTCGATGACGACGGCGCCGGCCACCACCGAGTTCCCGATGCCACCACGCAGTTGCAGCGTGACCCGCAGCACCCAGATGAGCGCGACGAACAACCCGGCCAGGCTCAGGGTGAGCTGCGTGCGGTAGCGCGCCTTGCGCGGCAGGAACGCTTCGACGAGCACACCGATGACGGCGACGCCGAACACGATGAGCATCGGCGCCAGTTGGCCGTAGGCGATGCTGGGCGCGGTCATGGGCGGGCCCCTTCCGCGACCGTGGGTGCCGGATCGGGTTGGTGGATCGACGTCAGGGTCGCGGTGACCGCGGGATTGATGACGTCCAGTGCGATCTTCGGGTAGATCCCGAGCACCAGCAGCAACGCGATCAGCGGCGCGACCACCAGCATCTCGCGGGGCCGCAGGTCGCGCACGTCCTCGTTGCCCTCGGTGACCGGGCCGGTCATCATCCGCTGGTACGTCCACAGCACGTAGACCGCGGAGAGCACCAGGGCGATCGTGGCGCACACCGCGAAGCCGGGGTAGCGGGTGAATGTGCCGATGAGGACCAGGAATTCGCTGATGAACGGCGCCAGCCCGGGCAGCGACAGGGTGGCCAGCCCGGAGATGAGGAAGGTGCCGGCCAGGATCGGGGCGACCTTCTGCACCCCGCCGTAGGCGGCGATCGCGCGGGTGCCGCGCCGGCTCACCAGGAACCCGGCGATCAGGAACAGCGCCGCCGTCGAGATGCCGTGGTTGACCATGTAGAGCGTGGAGCCGGACTGACCCTGGCTGGTCATCACGAAGATGCCCAGGATGATGAAGCCGAAGTGGCTGATCGAGGTGTAGGCGATCAG
>CAZHUU010000109.1:0-16880 GCA_964535335.1 uncultured Mycobacterium sp. | reverse complement strand
GGATCATCCGCACCTCTTCCGGCGTGGCGCGGGCCAGCAGCGACACCAGCATCGAATTGACGAAGCTCGACTTGCCCGAACCGGTGGAGCCGGCCACCAACAGGTGCGGCATCTTGGCCAGGTTGGCGGAGATGAAGTCGCCCTCGATGTCCTTGCCCAAACCGATCACCAGCGGGTGGTGGTCGCGGCGGGTCGACGGCGCGGTGAGAACGTCGGCGAGACGGACCATTTCGCGGTCGGTGTTGGGCACCTCGATACCGACGGCGGACTTGCCGGGGATCGGCGCCAGCATGCGGACGCTCTCGGTGGCCACCGCGTAGGCGATGTTGCGCTGCAGCGCGGTGATCTTCTCCACCTTCACGCCGGGTCCGAGCTCCACCTCGTAGCGGGTGACCGTCGGTCCGCGGGTGCAGCCGGTGACCGCGGCGTCGACCTTGAACTGCTGCAGCACCGACGAAATGGCTTCCGCCATTTGCTCATTGGCGGCGCTGCGCCGCTTGGGCGGGTCACCGGGGATCAGCAGGTCCAGCGCGGGCAGCGTGTAGGGGCCCTCGACAACCCGGTCGATCGCGACGGTGTCCTGCTTGGCCGCGGCCGGCTTCTTGCGGCGGGTTTTCGTCGGCACGGTGACCGCGGCGGCGCCGGTGACGTCCTCGTCGAGCGGGTAGTTGTCGTACGGCGTGCCGACCGGGCCGGCCGCGCCGGGCCACGCCGGCGGCTCGTCCTCGGTGTAGGCCCGCGGGTCGTCGTAGTAGCCGTCGGAGAAGTCTTCGGGCCCTTCGACATTGCCGTCATACCGGGTGTCGGACTCATCGTGGTCGTCGTAATAGTCGGCGTACTCGGCGCAGTGGCCGCGGGTGCCGAACATCGCATACAGCGTTTCGGGCAGTTCCCGGATCGTGGTGCCGGACAGTAGCAACACCCCGAAAAGCACGGCGATGATCAGTAGCGGGGTGGCGATCCACGGGGTGACCCCGTCCGACAGCGGGCCGCCGATCGCGAAGCCGATGAAACCGGCCGCCCGCTGACGCTCGGCCGGACCCGACGGGGCGCCGGACCACAGGTGCCACAGCCCCAGCACCGGCAGCGCGATCATCGCGGTTCCGACGATCAGCCGTGGGCGCGCCTCCGGGTTGGGCTCGGTGCGCATCAGCAGGATGCCGACGAAAGCGATCAGGACGGGCAGCAGCACCACGGCGCCGCCGACGAAGGTCCGCAACACCGAGTCGATCCAGGCGCCGACCGGGCGGGCGGCGTCGAACCACGAACTGGCCGCGATCACCACCGCCAGGCCCAGCAGCGCGAGCGCGATGCCGTCGCGGCGGTGTCCCGGCTCGATCTCGCGGGCCCGGCCCACCGAGCGCGCCGTGGAGCCCGCTCCCCTGGCCAGCATCAGCCACGTCGCCCGCGCCGCGCGGCCACCCGCTGCGGCTGTGGTGGCGACCGGCGAGGCGGTGCGCTTCTTGGCGACTGGCTTACGGCGCGGCCCGGCTGTCTTGGCCGCCTTCGTCGGCTTTGAAGCAGCCTTTGACCTGGTCGTACGCGCGCCAGAGCGAGCGGCCGTCTTGTTAGCCATGCGCGCAAGACTAGTCGCAACTGCCCCATCTGCACCATCCGCCACACTAATTCCAGGGCGGCTGTTGCCAACCTGCGACATACGCCGGCAACCGAGAACCCGACCAGCATCGAACCGCAGTATGAAGCACGTCTAATGTAAGCGCCGTCACACACCTTCCGAGCGAGGAGCCAGCATGCCCGTCGTCGTCGTCGCCTCATTCACCGCCAAGCCGGAGTCGGTCGACGCGGTGCGCGCATCGTGCAAGAAGGCCATCGAGGCCGTCCATGACGAACCGGGTTGCCAGCTGTACTCCCTGCACGAGGCCAACGGGACGTTCGTGTTCGTCGAGCAGTGGGCCGACGCGGACGCGCTTCAAGCCCACAGCACCGCGCCCGCAATCGGCACGCTGTTCGGCGAGATCGGCGAGCACCTCGACGGCGCACCCGATATCAAGATGCTGACCCCGATCGTCGCGGGCGACCCGGCCAAGGGTCAGCTGCGGGCCTGACGAGCTCTCGAGCGAGGAAGCGAAGACACCGATGACGGGCGCACTGCAGGGAAAGGTCGCGTTCATCACCGGCGCGGCCCGCGGCCAGGGCCGCGCGCATGCGGTGAAGCTGGCCTCCGAGGGCGCCGACATCATCGCCGTCGACCTCTGCGACCAGATCGCCAGCGTGCCCTACCCGATGGCCAGCGCCGAGGACATGGCGGCCACGGTCAAGCTGGTCAAGGACACCGGCGCCCGGATCGTCGCCCAGCACGCCGACGTCCGCGACCGGACCGCGCTGAAGACGGCTCTGAAAGAGGGCATCGCCGAACTCGGCCGGCTCGACATCGTGATCGCCAACGCCGGGATCGCGCCGATGGCCGACGAGAACGCCTGGCAGGACGTCATCGACGTCAACCTCACCGGGGTCTACCACACCGTCGACGTCGCGATGCGCCCGATGATCAAGCAGGGTCAGGGCGGGGCGATCGTGCTGACCAGCTCGGTGGCCGGCCTGGCGGGCCTCGGCGCCCCGGTGGCCGGGTCGCTGGGCTACACCGTCGCCAAGCACGGTGTAGTCGGGTTGATGCGGGCCTACGCGAACTTCCTGGCCACCTTCAACATCCGGGTGAACTCGATCCACCCGGCGGCGGTGAACACACCGATGATCGACAACGAGGCCACCCGCGCGTGGCTGGACGGGCTGGCCCAGCAGAACCTGGGCGGCCCGGATATGAGCAATGCGCTACCTGTGCAGGCGCTGGAGCCCGAGGACATCGCCAACGCGGCGTTCTACCTGGTGTCCGACGCGGGGCGTTACGTCACCGGGGTCACGCTTCCGGTGGACGCGGGGTACGTCAACAAGCGCTAAGGTCGGCGCACCATGGCACCACCCCTGGAGTTGACCAGCGTCCCACCGTGGGCGGTGACTCCGCTGTGCCCGCCGGCCGACCTCACCGGCAGGCAGTGGACCGTGCTGGCCATCGGCGACGAGGCGAAGCCGATCGCCGCGGACTGGACCGCCCAGATCACCGCGCACCGCCCCGACGCGGGTCCCCAGGTGCACCCGGTCGACGACGCCGAGGCGGCCTGCCGCGCGCTGCGCGACGATCTCGCCGACGCGGTGGTCGGCTGGCGGCTGCTCCTCGCCGGTCCGGCGCACGCGTGCCTGCGGGTGCGCGCCGTCGCCCTGGAAGCCGGGGCGGCCGACGACGAGATCACCGTGGCCAGCACCGAAGTGGCCACCCGCGAGATCTATTGCGCGCACTGCCGAACCGTCACCACCGCGCGGGTCGAACTCACCGCTACGCTGCCCTGCCCCGGCTGCGACCGGGAGTTGTTCGTCTACTACCACGTATCCCGGCGACTCGGAACCCACCTCGGATTCGCGAGCGGCGCGCATTATCGGGGCACCTCGTGAGCGGGCTGACCCTCGAAGTCGTCGACATCGACGACACGGTGCCGGGGATCCGGTCGCTACGCCTGGCGCGCGCCGACCGCGGACCGTTGCCGTCGTTCACCCCGGGCAGCCACATCGTGGTCGAGTACGAGGGCGGGGCCAACGCCTACTCACTCATCGGTGAGACGTCCACACCCCGCGAGTACGTCGTGTCGGTGCTGGAATGCGTTGATGGGCGCGGGGGTTCACGGTGGATCCACCGGTTGTCGCTCGGGGATACCGTGTCTGTCCGCGCACCGCGCAGCGCCTTCGCCCCGGTGCTGCGGGCCCGCCGGCATCTGTTGATCGCCGCGGGTATCGGGATCACCCCGATGGTGTCGCATCTGCGCAGCGCGAAGCGCTGGGGCCGCGACGCGCGGCTGCTCTACATCCATCGTGACGGCCGGGGTGCCCACGTCGACGAGATCGAAGCCCTGACCGACCACGCGCACGTATTCACCGACCGCGCTCCCTTCCTGGCCGAACTTGCTGCGATGCTCGGCGATTCGCCGTTCGGCAGCCACGCCTACATCTGCGGACCCGGCGCATTCATCGATGATGTGGTGGCACTGGCCACCGGCCTCGGCTGGCCGGCCAGCCGGATCCACGTCGAGCACTTCGGTGGCGAGCTCGCCCCCGGCGAGCCGTTCGAGGCCGCACTGGCCGGCGGCGGTGAAAGTTTCGTTGTCGAGTCCGGGGTTTCGCTACTGGAGGCCCTCGAGGCACACGGACACCCGTTGCCCAATATGTGCCGGCAGGGGGTGTGCGGCGAATGCCGGGTGCCGGTGAGCTCGGGAGTAGTCGTACATCGCGACCTCTACCTGAGCCAGGCCGAACGCGATGCGGGTGATGCGATGATGGCGTGTGTGTCCCGCGCACAGGGCCGTCTGGAGTTGAGCCTGTGAAGACCATGCTTTCCGCACCCGATCTGGTGGCGTCGTTCCCGTTTCCGTACGCCGCCGACACCTACCGCTACAACACCAAACTCGAGCCGGCACACACCGCGGTGCGCACACGGACCGGCCAGTGGGGCGAGACGGTGCTGCACATCGACAGCGAGTACCACCGCGAACTGGCCGAGCGCCGCTGCATCCTTGCTGCCGACCCGACGCGGCGCGCGGTGCTGCCGCATATGCGGGTCGCCGGCTGGGACACCATGCTGACGCTGATGACCGAACTCGCCACCGCCTACCCGGAGACGATGTCGCTCACTCGCGACGGCGAGGTCTGGCACTGGCGCAACCAACTGCTCGACCTCGCACAGGATTTCGTGGTCGGCGACGAGTCTTCTCTGCCGTGCGACCCGCTGGCCTACATCGCCGATCAGGTCCAGGACGATATCGTGCTGCTCGACCAGCGCGATGACGACCTGTTCGCCGATGCCGGGGTGGTTACCTTCTCCGCGGGCTGGTCCTTCGGGTTCGACGTGGGAATGAACTTCCTTGAGATCCACGGCCCCGTCCCCGGACTGCGGGAGTCCGGTGTCATCGCCCGGGCCCGCGAGTTCCTGATGCGGTTGCAGCCCAATCAGATCTACCGGCGCACCAACTGGTCGATGACGATCGGGCGCACGCTCGACGTGTCGGTCGAGACGCTGGCCGACAGGGCGCCGGCCCGCGCCGCACTGGAAACCCTCGACGACGAGACGTTCGGCCGGGTGCTGCACCTGCGGGTCGAGGTCCAGCACCTGATCCGGCTGCCCGAGTCCGGGGCGATCTGCTTTCTGATCCGCACCTACCTGCTACCGATGGCCGACGTCGCGCACGTCGACGAGTGGCGCACCCGGACCGCTGCGGTACTGGCCGAACTTCCCGACGAGATCGCCGGCTACAAGGGAATTCTGCCGTACCGCGACCGCCTGGTGTCGTGGCTGCGATCGCGCGGCTAATAGCACCGAGCCCGCGAGCAGACGCAGAATCGCACGTGGTGCGCCGACTTTGTGCGATTCCGCGTCTGCTCGGCAGGCTTTCTAGATCTCCAGGACCGTCGGCACGATCATCGGCTGACGCCGGTAGGTCTCCCCCACCCACTTGCCGACGGTGCGCCGCACCGCCTGCGCGATCCGCACCGGGTCGGTGACGTTCTCCGCCGCAAGCGATTCCAGCTCCGCCTCGACCTTCTGCACCGCGGGCTCGAGCGCCTTGGGGTCCTCGGAGAAGCCGCGGGCGTGCAGATGCGGCGGTGCCGCCGCCCGGCCGGTGCCACGGTGCACCACGACAGTGACCGCGACGAAACCCGAAGACAGGATCAGGCGTTCCCCCAGCGTGGACTCGCCTACGTCGCCGGTGATCAGACCGTCGACGAACATCTTGCCCACCGGCACGGCACCGGCGATGCTCGCCGTGCCGGCCTGCAGGTCGACACTGACGCCGTTCTCGGCCAGCATGATCCGGTCCTCGGGCACACCGGTGCCCGCGGCCAGTTTGGCGTTAGCGCGCAGCATCCGCCAGGTGCCGTGCACCGGCATGACGTTGCGCGGTCGCACCCCGTTGTAGAGGAACAGCAGTTCGCCGGAGTAGGCGTGGCCCGAAACATGGACTCGCACCTGCTGATTGGTCACCACCCGGGCGCCGATCTTGGCCAGGGCGTCCATCACGCCGTAGACGGCCTCCTCGTTACCGGGAATCAGCGACGAGGACAGGATGATCAGGTCGTTCGCGGTGATCGTGATGCTGCGATGCTCACCGCGGGACATCCGCGACAATGCCGCCATCGGCTCGCCCTGGGTTCCGGTGGTGATCAGCACGACGCGATCGGGCGGCATCTCCTCGGCGGCGGCGATGTCGACGACGTCGCGGTCCTCGACGCTCAGGAAGCCGAGTTCCTTGGCGATACCCATGTTGCGCACCATCGAGCGGCCGACGAACGAGACCTTGCGGCCCAATGCCACCGCGGCGTCGATGATCTGCTGCACCCGGTCGACGTTGGAGGCGAAGCAGGCCACTATCACCCGCCGGCCGTCGGCCCCGCGCATCAGCCGGTGCAGGTTGGGCCCGACCTCACTCTCGGACGGTCCGACCCCGGGCAGTTCGGAGTTGGTCGAGTCGCACAGGAACAGGTCCACGCCCTCGTCACCCAGCCGCGACATCCCGGGCAGGTCGGTCGGGCGGCCGTCCAGGGGCAGTTGGTCGAGCTTGATATCGCCGGTGTGCAGCACGGTGCCCGCGCCGGTGCGGACGGCGATCGCGAGCGCGTCGGGAATGGAGTGGTTGACCGCGAAGTACTGGCATTCGAAGACGCCATGGGTGCTGCGGGTGCGCTCGGAGACCTCGACGAACACCGGTTTGATCCGGTGCTCACGGCATTTCGCGGCGACGAGGGCCAGGGTGAACTTCGAACCCACCACCGGAATGTCGGCACGCAACTTGAGCAGGAACGGGATGGCACCGATGTGGTCCTCGTGCGCGTGGGTGAGCACCAGGGCCTCGACGTCGTCGAGCCGATGCTCGATGTGGCGCAGGTCCGGCAGGATCAGGTCCACGCCCGGCTCGTCATGGGTGGGGAACAGCACCCCGCAGTCGATGACGAGCAACTTGCCGAGGTACTCGAAAACGGCCATGTTGCGGCCGATTTCGCCGATCCCGCCCAGCGCGGTCACCCGGAGGGCGCCCGGGGCCAGCGGACCGGGTGGGGTGAGTTCCTCGTTGTTCACCGGAGCCGCCCGGCCGGCGACCATGTCAACCGGAGCCGTGACATTCTCATCGCAGCACTGCCGCGGCGCGCATGTCGGCGGCCAATTCGTCGAGTTCCGCGGCCGTCGCGGGCATCTGGGGCAGCCGCGGGTCGCCGGCGTCGAAACCCTGCAGCCGCAGGCCGGCCTTGGACAACGTCACCCCACCGAGGCGTCCCTGCGCCGCGTTCAACGGACCAAGCGTCACCGCGATCTTGCGGGCGGTGGCGATGTCACCGGAATCGAAGGCGCTCACCATGTCTCGCAGCTGACCGGCGGCCAGGTGTCCCCAGACGCTGATGAATCCGACCGCGCCCATCGCGAGCCAGGGCAGGTTCAGCGCGTCGTCACCGGAGTAGTAGACCAGCCCGGTTTCGGCCATGATCTGCGCGGCGCCGGGCAGGTCGGCCTTGGCGTCCTTGACCGCGACGATGTTGGGATGCTGCGCCACCGTGCGCATGGTGTCCCATTCGATGGGGATCACCGAACGCGGCGGGATGTCGTAGAGGATCACCGGCAGGTCGGTGGCGTCGGCGATGGTGGTGAAGTGCGCGACCAGACCCGACTGCGGCGGACGCGAGTAATACGGAGTGACGACCAGCAGTCCGTGTGCGCCCTCGGCGGCAGCGGCCTTGGCCAGATGGACGCTGTGCGCGGTGTCGTACGTGCCGACGCCGGCCACGATCCGGGCCCGGTCACCGACGGCGTCGAGCACAGCGCGCAGCAGCAGGCTCTTCTCGGCGTCGGTGGTGGTCGGCGACTCGCCGGTGGTCCCGGAGATCACCAGCCCGTCACAGCCGGAGTCCACCAGCCGGGTGGCCAGCCGCGCTGCGGCGTCGGTGTCCAGCGAGCCGTCCGGCTTGAACGGCGTCACCATCGCGGTCAGAACCGTGCCCAACCGGGCCCTGGCGTCGAATCCGCTGGTGCTCACGACCGTCAAGATTACCCGCTCCGCCTCAGACCTCGGTCGCCAACGGCGAGGTCAGACGTCCGTCGCCAGCGGCGACGTCGCCACCTCGGTGCCGTCGGCCAGCGCGGTGATCTCGAAATCGGCGAACACCGAGGGTGCGACGTCGGCCAGCAGGCGCAGGCAGGCGATCGCGAGCCTGCGAATCTCCACGTCGGCGTGCTCGCTGGCCCGCATCGCGATGAAGTGCCGCCAGGCCCGGTAGTTTCCGGTCACCACGATGCGGGTCTCGGTGTCATTGGGCAGCACCGCCCGGGCGGCCTGCCGGGCCTGCTTACGACGCAGCACAGCGTTCGGCTGGTCGGCGAACTTGGCCTCCAGCCTGTCCAGCAGCTCGGTGTAGGCGGCACGGCTGGCATCGGCGGCCGCGAGCAGGATCTGCTGCAATTCGGGGTCGTCCTCGATTGCCGGCGGCACCACCACCTGGGCCTCGTTCTCCGGCACGTAACGCTGCGAGAGCTGGGAATAGGAGAAGTGCCGGTGCCGGATCAACTCGTGGGTGCAGGACCGCGAGATGCCGGTGATGTAGAACGACACCGATGCGTGCTCGAGCACCGAGAAGTGTCCGACGTCGATGATGTGCTTGAGGTAGCCGGCGTTGGTGGCGGTGCGCGGGTTGGGCTTGGACCAACTCTGGTAGCAGGCCCGGCCGGCGAACTCGACGAGCGCTTGGCCGCCGTCGGCATCGGTGCTCCACGGCACGTCGGGCGGGGCCAAGAACTCGGTCTTGGCGATCAGTTGCACGCGCAGCGGCGCCGTCTCGGCCACGGGAGAACAGTAGCGCCGGGCCGGTATCACCGGTGAACTGACAGGCAGGGACGGCGTCCCTAGACTCGACCCCATGTCCTCGCTGGCCGATCTGGAAGCGCGGGTCGCCGCGTTGGAGGCCTCGCAGTACGACTATCGGGCGGTGCTGGCGGCCGTCACCGCATTGGGTGCGAACCAGCGCGAGATGAACGAGACACTGCGCGACCATGGAGCCCGGCTCACCAGGGTGGAGTCAACGCTCGACGACACCAATACCCGGGTGCGCTCGCTCGAGGACACCACCAGCGAGATCAAGGAACTCCTGATCCGCGCGCTCGACCGATAACCTCAGGCCGCCGACGGCAGCGGGCTGGCGATTCCGGCCAGCAGCGGCTGAACGATTTGCGGCATCCGCCGCCAGCGGTGCTCCTGCACGCTCTCCACGGCAAACCCATTGTCGCGCAGGGCAACCGCCGTATCGCGGTTACAGTGGCAGCCGCAGGCGAAGCGGCGCCAAGGTTCGTGCAGGCGATCCTGCCAGCGCACCAGGCGGTCGTGCCCGGCCCGGACATGCTCGACGAACAGCAACCGCCCACCGGGCGCCAAGACCCGGCCGATCTCGCGCAGGCTGGCGGATATGTCGGCCACCGTGCAGAGCACCAACGTGCTGACCACAGTGTCGAAGCTGCCGTCGGCGAACGGGAGTTGCTCGGCCGGCGCCTGCACCACCTCGACCGGGTGCGCGGCCCGCGATGCCCGCATGCGCAGCCGGGCCACCATCGGCGCATCCGGTTCGGCGAGCGTGATGGCGGTGACCGTGCCCGGATAGAGACGCAGGTTCAGCCCGGTGCCCGCACCGATCTCCAGCACCTGCCCGTGCGCCGCGGACAGGGTTTCCCGCCGCAGTTCCCGCATGCCCGAGCGCTCGCCGAGAGCCAGGAACGGGTCGTAGACGCGGGCGAAGACGTGGCTATAGAGCGACATTGGGGACTCCATCGGTTGAGCGGGGGTTCACCCCAGAGCACGTTCCGGCGCCGGAAACCGTTCAACCCGCCCTAGACGCAGCGCCGCAGATTCGGCGTCAGGTCGCCGCGATCGCTCACGTTGACGGCTGTGAGTCCCAGCCAGCCCGCCATCGCCCTCAGTTCACCGGCCAGCGCCGGAGCCACCCGAGCGGGGTCCGCTGCCGGCTCGGCGAAGGCGCCGACGACGTTCAGCGCACCCGCCGCCCGGTCGGCCTTGAGATCGACCCGGCCCACCAGCCGACCGTCGAGCAGGAACGGCCAGACGTAGTAGCCGTACTTGCGCTTGGCCGCCGGGGTGTAGATCTCGATGCGGTATTCGAAGTCCCACAGCCGCTCGACCCGCGGCCGGAAGAAGATCAGCGGGTCGAACGGACACAGCAGCGCGGTGCCCCGCTCGGCCCGCGGAATGATCTGCCCGGCCCGCAGGTAGGCCGGGGCCGACCAGCCGGTCACCTCGACGGGCTCAAGTTCACCGGAGTCGACAAGCGCGGCCAGTGCCGGCTTGACCTCCGCGGGCCGCAGCCGGAAGTAGTCGCGGATATCGGCCTCGGTGCCCACCCCCAACGCGCCGGCCGCCCGCAGCGTCAGCTCGCGAAGGGCTTCGACGTCGTCGACCTCGCGGGCCAGCACATGCGACGGCAGCACGCGTTCGGTGAGGTCGTAGTGCCGGGAAAAGCCAACCCGATGCGCCGTGGTCAGCACTCCGGAGGCGAACAGCGCCTCGGCCACCCATTTCGTGTCGCTGCGGTCCCACCATGGTCCCTTGCGGCGGGCCCGCTCCCCGGCCAGGTGCGCCTCGATTTGCCCGGCGGTACTCGGTCCCAGTTCGGCGACGGCGGCGACGATGTCCTCGGCCAGCCGGGCGTTCTTCTTGACGATTTCGGTGCCCCACCGGCCATGCACGTACTCCCGCATCCGCCAGCGCAGCAGCGGCCAGTCCTCGACGGACATCAGCGCGGCCTCGTGCGCCCAGTACTCGACCAGCAGCCGCGGCGAGCGGGCAGTGTGGCTCCACGCCGCGCTGTCGAGGAGGTCCCTGGAGTAGGGGCCCAGCCGACTGAACACCGGCGCGTAATGGGCCCGTACCGCCACCGACACCGAGTCGAGTTGCAGCACCTGGATCCGCCGGATCAGCCTGCGCAGGTGTGCGCGGGTGACCGGGCCGGACGGTTTGGGCTCGGCTAAGCCCTGCGCGACCACCGCGACCCGGCGCGCCTGGTCGGCGGTCAGCCGGGTCATGGCCGCACGAAGCTGTGGAACCGGTAGCGCAGCCCCGAACTGCTGTCCTGCCAATGCCCCGAGCTGCCGACCCAGGACTCGTCGAGCATCGGTGCCAGCGCGTCGTCGTCGTCCAGCCGGAAGTCGATCTCGACCTCGGTCACCTCGCACCGGGTCGCCACCGGCAGGGCCAGGTGATAGATCTCCGACCCGCCGATCACCCAGATGAGGTCGTCGCGGGTATCGCTCAGGGCGGCGTCCAGGTCGCCGACCACCACCGCTCCATCAGCCATGTAGTCAGCTTGCCGGGTCAGTACGACATTTCTACGTCCCGGCAGCGGGCGCACCTTGGCGGGCAGCGACTCCCACGTCCGCCGGCCCATCACCACGGTGTGGCCCATCGTCAGCTCCTTGAACCGGGCCAGGTCCTCGGGCAGGTGCCACGGGATGCCGCCGTGCCGCCCGATCACTCCCGAGGGTGACTGCGCCCAGATGAGGCCGACACTCGTGCTCATGATTCGGCCCTGCGAGCAGGCCTCATACAGCAACCGGGGCCTTGATCGCCGGATGCGGATCGTAGTTCTGCACCTCGATGTCGTCATAGGTGTAGTCGAAGATCGAATCACGCTGGGCCAGAACAAGTTTCGGGTACGGACGGGGTTCCCGGCCGAGCTGTTCGGTGACCTGCTCGACGTGGTTGTCGTAGATGTGGCAGTCGCCGCCGGTCCAGACGAACTCGCCCACGTCCAGCCCGGCCTGCGCCGCCATCATGTGGGTCAGCAGCGCGTAGCTGGCGATGTTGAACGGCACCCCCAGAAACAGGTCGGCGCTGCGCTGGTACAGCTGGCAGCTCAGCCGGCCGTCGGCGACGTAGAACTGGAAGAAGGCATGGCACGGCGGCAGCGCCATCTGCGGGATCTCCCCCACGTTCCACGCCGAGACGATGTTGCGCCGGGAGTCCGGGTCGGTGCGCAGCAGTTCCAGCGCGGCGCTGATCTGGTCGATGTGCTCACCGGACGGCGTGGGCCAGGATCGCCACTGCACACCGTAGACAGGGCCCAAATCGCCACTGGGAGAGGCCCATTCGTCCCAGATCGTGACGCCGTGCTCATTGAGCCAGCCGATGTTGGAGTCGCCGCGCAGGAACCAGAGCAACTCGTAGATCACCGACTTGGTGTGCACCTTCTTGGTGGTGATCAACGGGAAGCCGGCCGCCAGGTCGTAGCGCATCTGGTGGCCGAACAGGCTGCGGGTGCCGGTGCCGGTGCGATCGGATTTCGGTGTGCCCCGCTCGAGCACCAGGCGCAGTAGATCCTCGTACGGGGTGGGAATCGGCACGCCGATCAGCTTACGTCCGGCGGCCTGGAGTAGAAACGAAGCCATGCCGACCATCTCCGATGCCGTCACCACCCCGGACGGCAGCTGCCCCGTCACCCTCGCGATTCCCGAGGGCGACGGCCCCTGGCCCGGCATCGTGCTGTACCCCGACGCCGGCGGCACCCGCGCCGCCATGCGCGAGATGGCCGAGCGGCTGGCGGGACTCGGGTACGTGGTCCTGGTGCCGGACGTGTACTACCGCAGTGGCGACTGGGCGCCGTTCTCGATGAAGGACGTCTTCAACGACAAGGCGGAACGGCAGCGGCTGTTCTCGATGATCGGCAGCGTCACCCCCGAGGCGATGGAGTCCGACGCCCGGGCGTTCTTCGACTATCTGGCCGCCCGGACGGAGGTCAGCGGGGGGCGGTTCGGCACCACCGGCTACTGCATGGGCGGCCGGACGTCACTGATCGTCGCCGGCCGGGTGCCCGAGCGGGTGGCGGCGGCGATGTCGTTCCACGGCGGCGGCCTGGTGTCCGACGATGCGGGCAGCCCGCATTTGCTGGCCGACAAGATCCAGGCGGCGGTGTACGTGGGCGGGGCGGCGGACGATGCGTCGTTCACCAAGACCCACGCGGAGACCCTCGACAAAGCACTCACCGACGCCGGCGTCGAGCACGTCATCGAGTGGTACCCCGCACTGCACGGCTTCGCCGTTCCGGACAACGCGCCTTACGACGAGGCGGCCGCGGAGAAGCACTGGGCCGCGATGGAGGACTTCTTCGGCTCCCGCCTAGCCACCTAGTCGGTTGAGTCCTCGTCCCGGTGCCGGCGAATGTTGCGGAACGCGCGGATAGCGCCGCGGGAGGCGTAGAAGAACACGATCACCGACAGGATGATCAGGAACACGAAGGTCGGTAGCCAGTTGGTTCGGCTGTGCGGGATGTTCCACCACACGATGGTGAACAGCACCGCGCAGACGAACAGCACGATGTCGCGCCAGTTGCCCTTGTAGGACGCGGCGACGTCGAGCAGTTCGCGGCTCTTCTCGGTGGTGGCGATCAGATCACGGATCCGGTGGTCGATGCTTGCCTTGAGCTGGGCGCGCAGTTCGACGTCCTCGGGCGGGATCTTGTCCAGCAGTTCCAGGTCGGACTTGATCATGCCGCGGAAGTCCGGGCCTTTGAGACTGCCGGCGGCCAGCCCCATCAGCGCACCACCGGCGATGGGGGCGGCCCCCAGGGCGATCTCTGCGATTCCGGGCATGGCACCTCCTGTTCGTTCCTCCAGAGGGTAGTGCGCGGGTCAACCGCCCCGGCCGGTCAGCCCATCAGCTGAGCGGCGACCGTCGCACCCAGATTCCAGCACGCCTCGACGTCCGCCTTGCCGGGCTTGCCCGCTACCACCAGCGTCGATGCGGCCCGAACCCATCCCAATGCGGCGGTGATGCCATCGATGGCGCGTTCGGCTCCCTCGGTACCCTCATTTCCGTGCAGCCAGACTCCGAACGGGCGGCCGCGGGTGCTGTCCAGCAGCTGGTAGTACGCACAGTCGAAGGCGTGTTTCAGGGCGCCCGACATGTAGCCGAGGTTGGCCGGGCTGCCCAGCAGGTAGCCGTCCGCCTCGAGCATCTCGACCGGCGAGACGGTCAGCGCCGGCCGCCGGATCACCTCCACACCCTCGATCTCGGGATCGGTCGCGCCGGCCAGCACTGCCTCGAACATCTCCTGGCAGTGCGGCGACGGGGTGTGATGGACGATCAGCAGGCGCATGCGTTACCCCTTCGTCGGTGTCGCCACCAGCCTTCCAGCAGGGTGCGGGCGTATGTTGACGTTTGGTTCTAGCGTGTGTGGGAAGCCTCGATAGTCTGTCCAATCGCCCCCTCGGATCCAAGAAAGGCGAACAGCCACCGATGCCAGACGAGTTGACGCCGCACTTCCAGGAAGTTCAGGCGCACTACGACTTGTCTGATGACTTCTTCCGGCTGTTCCTCGATCGGACGATGACCTACAGCTGCGCCTACTTCGACCGTCGGCGCAACATCACGCTGGAGCAGGCGCAGATCGCCAAGATCGACCTGTCGCTGGCCAAACTGGGGCTGCGGCCGGGCATGACGCTGCTGGATGTCGGCTGCGGCTGGGGGTCCACCATGCGGCGCGCCATCGAGAAGTACGACGTCAACGTGGTCGGCCTGACGCTGTCCAAGCACCAGGCCGTCCACGTGCAGAAGATGTTCGCCGATCTGGACACCGAGCGCACCGGCCGGGTGGAGCTGCACGGCTGGGAGGAGTTCGACGAGCCCGTCGACCGGATCGTCTCGATCGGCGCCTTCGAGCACTTCGGGTACGACCGCTACGACGACTTCTTCGAGAAGGCCTACCGCATCATGCCCGACGACGGCGTGCTGCTGCTGCACTCGATCACCCGGTTGACACCGAAGCAGATCGCCGAGAAGGAACTGGCGATGTCCGAGGAGTGGGTCAGCTTCTCGGACTTCATCGCCGCCGAGATCTTCCCGGGCGGCCAGTTGCCTGCGATCGAGATGGTGGAGTTCCACGCCTCGAAGGCGGAGTTCGTCCTCAACCGCAGGCAGTCACTGCGACTGCACTACGCCAGAACCCTCGATCTGTGGGCCGAAGCGTTGTCCGCGCGCCACGCCGAGGCCGTCAAGATCCAGTCCGAAGAGGTCTACCAGCGCTACATGCGCTACCTGACCGGCTGTGCCCAGGCGTTCCGCGAGGGCTACATCGACGTCAATCAGTTCACGCTGACAAAGTAGGCGGCTCGGCGCTGCGGGCCTGCATCGCGACGGCCGTGCGCAGGGTCTCCCTGGCGCGGCGGCGGTCGCCGGCGTAGTCGTAGGCTCGGGCGAGTCGATACCAGCGCAGCCAGTTGTCCGGGTCGGCCTCGAGTTCGGCGCGCACGGTGGCGAACAGTGCATCGGCGGCCTCGCGCGGGATGCGCCCCGACGGCATCCGCGGCAGTCCGGTGACGTCGAGTTCCATGCCCCGCTCGGCGGCCAGCCGGGCCAGCCGCTGGTGGGCGAAGCCGGCCCGCAACGTCGCGACCATGGCCCAGGCGCCGACCAGCGGCAGGATCAGCACGCCGACACCGAGCGCGATCGCGGTCGGGCCGCCGGTTCTGATCAGCGCGATTCCGGTGCGGCCCAGGACGACGAAGTACACCAGCAGCGCCGCGCCCATGAAGCCGATCAGCAGCTGGGTGCGTCTCACAGGTCGAGCAGCGGTTCGATTCCGACGGTGAGTCCGGGTCGCGCGGCGACCTGGCGGACGGCCAGCAGGACGCCGGGGACGAAGGAGGTGCGGTCCAGGCTGTCGTGGCGGATCGTCAGCGTCTCGCCCTCGGTGCCGAACAGCACCTCCTGGTGCGCGACCAGTCCGGTCAGCCGGACCGAGTGGACAGGGATGCCGTCGACGTCCGCGCCGCGGGCACCCGGGAGGCCGGTGCTGGTGGCGTCGGGGTTGGGCGGCAAGCCTTTTCGCGCCTCTGCGATGAGCTTGGCGGTGCGTGTCGAGGTACCGGACGGGGCGTCGGCCTTGTGCGGGTGGTGCAGTTCGATCACTTCGACCGACTCGAAGTAGGGGGCTGCCTTCTGGGCGAAGTACATCGACAGCACCGCGCCGATCGCGAAGTTCGGCGCGATGAGCACGCCGGTGTCCGGTTTGGCGGCCAGCCAGGACTCGACCTGGCTGATGCGTTCGTCGGTGAAGCCGGTGGTGCCGACGACGACGTGGATGCCGTTGTCGATCAGGAACTCCAGGCTGTTCATGACAACGTCGGGATGGGTGAAGTCGATGACGACCTCGGTGTCGCTGTCGGTGAACATCGCCAGCGAATCGCCGGCGTCGACCTCGGCGCTCAGTGTCATGTCGTCGGCGCTGCGCACCGCCGCACACATGGTGGTACCGACCTTGCCCCTGGCGCCCAAGACCCCAACTCGCATGGATGCAGCGTAGTCGGGCAGTGGTTACGGGGTGGTGGGCCGGTTGTCAAGTCACCGAATTGCGTTCTGTGGATGGATTTTTGGGGCTGTGGATAGCGTCTGCGGGTGTCGGTGGGGCGACCTATGATTCAAACATGCGTTCGATCCAGGCGGTGCTCGACGACCTCCACGGTGTCCTGGACAACCTCGACGGTCTCCTCGGCGAACTCGAGGCGGTCCCAGTCGACGGGCTCAAGCAGAGCGCCCGCTTCGCGGTGCTGGAAAGCATGGAAACCGCCCAACGCCGCCAAGTCGCCGCCAGCCACGCCGTGATAGCCGGCCTGCACCAGCTACCCGACTGGCCGCACCTGCACATCGCACTCTCCGACGTCCTGCGGATCAGCCGCACCCAAGCCCGCCGCCGTCTGCGCGACGCGCAGCAGTTGGCGCCGCGGCGCACCCTGACCGGTGAACCCCTGCCCCCGTTGCTACCGGCCACCGCCGAACAAT
>CAZHUU010000108.1:0-16900 GCA_964535335.1 uncultured Mycobacterium sp. | reverse complement strand
AGTGATCCACACCGACTTCGAGAAGGGCTTCATCAAGGCCGAGGTGGTGTCCTTCGACGACCTGGTCGTCGCCGGCTCGATGGCCGCCGCCAAGGCGGCGGGCAAGGTGCGCATCGAAGGCAAGGACTACGTGATGGCCGACGGTGACGTGGTGGAGTTCCGGTTCAACGTGTAGGCCAACACTTCCGAGCGGTCGGTCGAGTGGTGACCGAGTTGACATTGCCACTCGCCGGGCCCTGTGCGATCTTCGTAGCAGAGCCTCGGACAGGCTTCCGGACGATGGGTGCCGTACCCGGTGTGCGACAAGACGGCCCGGGAGGAACGTCATGTCGTGGTTGATTCTCGTCCTATCCGGTGTCTTGGAAGCGGTGTGGGCAACGGCGATGGGCAAGTCCGAAGGGTTCACCAAGCTGTCGCCGAGCGTGGTGTTCGTGGTCGCGATCCTCGCCAGCATGGCGGGGTTGGCGTACGCCATGCGGGACTTGCCGGTCGGGACCGCCTACGCGGTCTGGGTGGGAATCGGGGCAGTTCTCACCGTGGTCTACGCAATGGCCACCGGCGGGGAGTCGGCATCACCGCTGAAGGTGATGTTCCTGGTGATGATCATCGGCGGTGTGATCGGACTGAAACTCGTCGGATGAGGCAAGCCGGGTGATTCGCGATCAGGGTCACCGTCTGGGGTAATCCCTGCATCGTTACGATGCCTGGCATGAGCGGAATCACCAGAAGTGTTCGTGGGCTTGCGCGGTTGGGCACGGCCGCCGGCCTCGCCGGTCTGGCCATTGCGGTGGCAGGACCGGCCAACGCCGACGACCTCAACACCACGACGTGCTCTGACCAGCAGATCATGTCGTCGATCCAGCAGAACGACCCCATCATCTGGTGGCGGATCAATCGGAACCCGAAGCTGGAGCAGGAGTTGCGCGACGGGCTGGCCGTGGTCCTGGCCGCACCGCCGGGCCTGCGTCAGCAGGAGGTGACCACGTTGGAGCAGACGCTCGGCTACGAGCAGTGGTTGGGTGTCAGCGACGACATCATGGACTCGTCCACCGGTCCGATCGGCCGAGCCATCAACGACTGCCACAACTTCTGACCCGACGATCAGCCGATCGGGATGACCTCGGCGGTCGGCAGTTCGCGCCGTTCGGGTAGCAGACAGCGGATCGCGAAGATCCCCTCCCGCAGACCGGCCGTGTCGATCCAATTCGGGTGCCCCGGATCGTCCGGACCGAGGATCACCTCGTAGCCGCCGTCATCGTCGAGGACGACGTCGGCGCCGGTGAGATAGCAGCGATGTGCCGGAATGTCCGGGGTGTTGAACCACCGGTCGTAGAACACGAACGACCAGAACCGCGCCTGCGGTGGAATGCCCCGCAACCGAAGCGATGCACCGGATTCCAACGTCAGGTAGAAGCCGTCGTACACGTTGTCGAGGGTGGGGAACAAGGCCCCGGTGTAGCGCGGTTGGTGCACCGGCGCATCCGGCGGCGGGTAGGCGTTCACGCCGGCGGACCGCAGCGTCTCGGTGACCGCGAGGGTGGAGTGAATCTCGTCGCGGAAGAACTCCTCGGCCCGGTCGGCGCGTTGGGACCAGGACAGCGGCGTCGGGTTCGCGCCGCCGACGCGGGTGATCGACAGCGCCGCCTCGGATTCCGGCACCCGCTGGTGGTAGAGCCGAACCATGACGAGGTAGTCGTCGGCGACGAGCGGCAGCCAAGGACGGCCGTCAGCGGGATCCTCGCCGCCGATCAGCAGGTCGATATCGCGGCCGTTCGCCAGCAGTCGGCGATCGGAGATGTTGGCCGACGGTGCGTTGTAGCCCGGGCCGCGGGTGTAGACCTGCACACCGGCGTAGACGGCGTCACCGACCGGACCGTGCAGCCGGTAGGTCATCTCGGGTGAGACCGGGGCGCTGAGGTAGATGGTGGTCGGGTTGTCGCCACCGTACTTGCGCCACGGGCGTTCCCAGTTCGTCAGGACCGGTGCGGCGGGATCACCCTTCTGGAACCACATCTCGGTTGCCAGGTCGTACGCCGAGAGCAGGAAGAACAACGCCCGCTGAGCCTCGAGATCACCGCGGCCGTCGACTTCACGATCGACGATCCGACTGGCCTCCGCGAGCGCGTGGGCCAGCCGGGAAGCGGCGTTGACCGTTACCACCGATCAGGGGTTGAGGCTCCACACGCCGGGATCGGTGGCCGGGAACGTCGCGCACTGGGCGGCGACGGTGTTGGCGACCGGTTCGGCGGCGGTGAACAGGCCCGCGTACTGGGGGAAGAACCGGCCGATCTCGGTGATCTCGGCCTGCCGCTGCTGCGGCGACTTCTGCAGGAACAGGTTCAGGTGGTAGATGACCCCACCCTGCACCCAACCCGGCTCGGAGTTGTACTTCTCCACGATCGCGCCGTAGGCCACCGGATCGGCGACCTTGGTGGCCGCCATGATCTGGTCGAGCGTGCAGGTGGTGTTCAGCATGGTCGGCGCGACCGTGTTCGGGTCGGCGCTGGCAATGCCGGTCCCGCAGAGTGCGCCGGTTGCGACAGCACCGACGGCGATTGCGGCGCGAAGTGAGCGAAGATTCGTCATGAGCACCAGACCTTAACCGAGCTGGTCCGGGCTACGGAAATCCCGACCGCTGCAAGCGACCGGAGCCCTAGTTGGCGACGCGGACCGAGCCGTCGCCGGTTGCACGTTCGCCACGGCCCACACGTACCGAGCCGTCACCGGCCGCACGCTCACCGGGGCGAGTGACACGCACCGAGCCGTCACCGGCCGCACGTTCACCGGGGCGAGTGACTCGCACCGAGCCGTCGCCGGCCGCGTGTTCGGCTTGATCGGACACCCGTACCGAGCCGTCACCGGCCGCATTGGCGACACCGGCGCCCAGGCCCATTGCGGCCAACGTCACGCCGCTCGCCAACAACCCTCCGACGATTGCGTTCTTCATACCGTGGGTGACGTTCATGGGGGTTTTCCTTCCGTAGGGCTCCGCGGCGGGTCGCGTCGCCAATGGATGAAGTGAACGCCGCGTAGGCGGCTACCGATCCCAAGAAATTCGAAGCGTTTACCGCCGCGGGGCCGGTGCAATACCCGGGCATGTGAACGAAGCGCATCACGGCCAACCTGCGGGTGGCCGATATCGAGGCGGCGAAGAATTTCTATACCGGCTATCTCGGCCTCACCGATGAGGAGTTCAACCTGGGGTGGGTGGCCCGCTACACCGCACCCGACCGCGGATCAGACGTCCAGCTGGTGACCGAGGACGCGACCGCGCCTGAGACTCCGGTGCTGTCCGTGCACGTCGAGGACGTGGAAGGCGCCTACCAGGAGGCCCGGAAACTCGGCTACGAGATCGTGCACCCGCTCACTACGGAGTTGTGGGGGGTGTACCGGTTCTTCGTCCGGGCGCCGGACGGCAACGTCATCAACGTCGTCCAACACCGGCGCTGAAAAGGCCCAACTAGCAGGGCATGTCTCCGGGGGTGTAGTAGGGCACGCCCGCGGGCGTGAAGCACGGCGGCCGGCCCTCCCAGCGCTGGCGCGCCTCGTCCCAGGCGTCGGCCGCCACGATGCTGCCCGCGATCGCCGCGCCTTCGCCCGGCGCCAGGCAGCCGTTGGCATTCACGTACGGTCCACCCACCTCACCGCATACGGCGTTCGCACTGGGCGCCACCGCCATCGGCAGCAGCGTCATGGCCAAACCGGTCAGCAGAACTGTGGTGCGCTTCTTCATGGTGATCCCCCTTTTGTGGTGAGCCGTCTCAGGCTAGACCAGCGCCGCAGGCCGAACGGGGAGATCGGCGACACCGACCGCGGCGGCGGCGATGCTCAGTACCGCAGCCCGTGGCCGAACCGGAACAGCGGGTCGACCGTGTCGAAGGGGAAGTCGGTCCGACTGGCGGCCACCGCGGCATCGGAACGGGGTAGGTCGAAGGGGAGCGCGCCCCGGGGCGCCGCGGTTCCGAACAACACCTCGAGCAGCGCCTGATCCGTCACACCGAAGTTCGCGATCATCGCGGCGGCGGCGTCGGCGAACGGGCTCAGCACCGCGGGCCGGTCCAGGTACACGTCGACGACGGTGGGTACCGCCGCGCAGACTTCGAGGATCCGCTGCACCTCGTCGTCGGCGAACTCCAGCGAGCCGTGGTGGAACAGCGCGGCCATGCCCTCGCTGCGCGGCTCGTACGGCGCCTTGATCCGCAGCACAGCCAGGTCGGCCGCGGCGACGTCGGCGACCTTCGTCGCGTAGCCGTCGAGCGCGCTCGCCGCGATCTGCGGGGCGAACACCTTGAGGCTGTTGCGCGCCAGGGGAAGGAGTCCGGTGTTCGTCAACAGGGTCACCGAATCCCGCTGGGCGGCCAAGCCGGCATCGCGAAAATCACTGTGGCCCAGCGTGATCGCCGCCGCGTCCTCGTCGACGAAGGGGTGCTCGAAGAGTCCGAGCGTGAACGTGACCCGCAGCAGTCGTCGCACCGACTCGTCGATCCGCGACTCACTGACCCGGCCATCGCGCACCAGCCCCAACAGCACGTCGGTGCAGTCCTCGCCGCCGAACTGATCGGCGCCCGCCTCGATCACCCGCAGCGCCCGCTCCGCCGGGCTCAGGTGCTCGACGCCCCAGGCCCGCGCGACACCGAGGTCACCCAGGCCGGGGTGGTCGCTCACCAAACCCCAGTCGGTACAGACGATTCCGTCGAAACCCAGCTCGTCGCGCAGCAGGCCGGTGAGCACCGCCTTGTTGAAGCCGAAGCCCACCTCGTCCCAGTCGGTCCCGACCGGCATGCCGTAGTAGGGCATCACCTCCGCCGCGCCGGCGTCGAGCGCGGCGCGGAACGGTTGCAGGTGATACGCCGCGTTGTCGCCGGGGTAAACCTGTTCGCGCCCCCAGGAGAAGTGCGGGTCGTTGCCGTCGAGCTGAGGCCCGCCGCCCGGGAAGTGCTTGATCATCGCGGCCACCGAATCGGCGCCCAGCCGGGGGCCCTGCAGACCGCCGACGTAGGCGGCACCCAGCCGGGAGGTGAGGTCCGCGTCCTCGCCGAACGTGGTGTTGATCCGCGACCAGCGCGGCTCGGTGGCCAGATCCAGTTGCGGGTGCAGTGCGACACGGATGCCGACCGCGAGGTACTCCCGGCGGACGATGTCGGCGAACTCCCGCACCCGGGTATCCGAGCCGATCGCCGCCAGGCCGAGCGGTTCGGGCCACAGCGAGAACGGACCCGCCATCATCTGGGTCAGCGGGTTGTCGCCGAAGTGATGGCGCGGGTCCGAGGAGAAGGTGACCGGGATCCCCAGCGGATGCTCCAGCGCGGCCCGTTGCACACTGTTGTGCCACTGGGCGAACGACCGGCCGTCCGGCAGGGAGCCCAGGATGTTGAAGTGCCGCAGCCCCTTGCCGAGCAGGTCCCGCAGCGACCGTTCCCCGAACAGCGGCACGATCTGGTCGACGTCGGTCGGCACGGCGATGGTGTGGAACATCAGCCCGACCTTGTCGGCCGGCGACAACCGCGACAGCAGGTCCGCGGTGCGTTGTTCCACCGGCAATCCGGGGTCCTGGTAGGGGTACTGCGCCTCAGCCACGGCACTGAGGATAAGGGCGTTTTGACCTGCGCGGATATCCCCAGGTAAGCTGCCTCGTTGGCGTGCGGTACGCCGCGAGTTCTCGCGGGGTCAGCCGGGATCTCGGGTCAGTGTTGGTCGCCGAGAGTCAAACCCACCGTCGACGCCCCGACCGGCACCCGGTCACACCGGGACCCACCAACCGGGGGACACCCCGAAAACGAGAGGTAGCGCTGTGCCTACGTACACGCCGAAGGCGGGTGACACCACGCGTTCGTGGTACGTCATCGACGCCACCGACGTGGTGCTCGGCCGGCTCGCCGTTGCAGCAGCCACTCTGCTGCGCGGCAAGCACAAGCCGACATTCACGCCGAACGTCGACGGTGGCGACTTCGTCATCGTCATCAATGCCGACAAGATCGCCATCAGCGGCGACAAGCTGGATTCCAAGATGGCCTACCGCCACTCGGGTTACCCCGGCGGTCTGCGGGCCCGCACCCTCGGTGACGAGATGGCCAAGCATGCCGACCGGGTCGTCGAGAAGGCGATTCTCGGGATGATCCCGCACAACAAGCTGAGCCGCCAGATCCAGAAGAAGCTGAAGGTGTACGCCGGGCCTGATCACCCGCACAGCGCCCAGCAGCCGATTCCGTACGAGATCAAGCAGGTGGCCCAGTGACCGAAGCAACCGAGAACGAAGCCGTGGTCGAGACGATCGTCGAGACCGAGGACGTCACGCCTGAGGTGACCGCCGAGGTGACCGAGGTCGCCACGCCTCGCGAGCCGGTCATCATCGATCGGCCCATCCAGACCGTCGGCCGCCGCAAGGAGGCCGTGGTGCGGGTGCGTCTGGTGCCCGGCACCGGCCAGTTCAACCTCGACGGCCGCACGCTGGAGAACTACTTCCCCAACAAGGTGCACCAGCAGCTCATCAAGGCTCCGCTGGTCACCGTGGACCGGGTGGACTCCTTCGACATCTACGCCCACCTCGATGGTGGCGGCCCGTCCGGGCAGGCCGGCGCGCTGCGCCTGGCCATCGCCCGTGCGCTGATCCTGGTGCAGCCCGAGGACCGGCCGGCGCTGAAGAAGGCGGGCTTCCTGACCCGCGACCCGCGCGCCATCGAGCGCAAGAAGTACGGCCTGAAGAAGGCCCGCAAGGCGCCGCAGTACAGCAAGCGCTGATCTGCCGCGCGTCTCGACGCGAGCTCGCCGGGCACCGGTCCAGTCGTTCAGGCTGGCGGTGCCCGGCGAGTCTTTTTTGTGGCCTGGCCCACAGCGCGAAAGCCCAGTTCAGCGGCGCTGTGGCGGCCGATCATTAAGTTTTGGTTTGAGTTCTGAGGCCTCCGGCAAGCCTTGAGAGGCCGACCCATGTCGGTTTCCCGAGGTAGGAGGCGGACCTTTCCGGGGGGTCGACGTCCTCCTTCGGGGCTGTGTGGTGAATCTCCCGCAGCTCTGGATCCCTGCCGACAACGCAGTAGAAAAGGAGCACACATGAACACGATGAAGAAGACGGCCGCCGGTGTCATTCTGGGCGGCTCGATGCTCGCCGCGGGTGGCCTGAGCCTGGCGCATGCGACTCCGCCGGAAAGCCAGACCTTCGTGGGCGACGGCAAGCTGAACGTCACGGTCGAGGTCGACGGCCAGCAGATCGGCGTCATCCAGGACGTCACGGTGGCCAGTGCCACCACCCTGGCCACTGCCGTCTGCCCGGGCCAGGACCTCGCTGCCGCCCTGCCGCAGCTCGACGCCAACCAGGTTCAGACGGTTCCGGTGTGCGCCGGCAGCACCGCCGGGCTGAGCTACACCTTCTCGCAGAACACCGGTCTGACCGGGCCGGGTAACTCCGAGAACGCACCGGGCCAGAACCGCAACACCGCGACCACGCCGCCGAGCGCGTCGCCGACGACCCCGGGCCAGATGGGCCGGTAACCGTCCGGTGAGCTGACAGCACCACCCGCACCCGAACAGGGTGCGGGTGGTGCTGCGTTCCTGGTCTCGGGCCAATGTCGGTTTGGCGGCGAGATGGCCGATAACCTCGTCGGTTGTGTCATAACGCGACGTCTGTGAGAGGTTTGTCCGCATGGGTCGACTGTTCGGGACCGATGGGGTCCGAGGCGTCGCCAACCAGGAGCTCACCGCCGAGCTGGCGCTGGCGCTGGGGGCAGCCGCCGCCCGCCGGCTGGCCGCCACCCAGGGCGCCGCGCGGCGCGTCGCGGTCGTCGGCCGGGACCCGCGCGCCAGCGGAGAGATGCTGGAAGCCGCGGTGATCGCCGGGGTGACCAGCGAGGGTGTGGACGCGCTGCGGGTCGGCGTGCTGCCCACCCCCGCGGTGGCCCACCTGACGGCGGCCTACGGCGCCGACTTCGGGGTGATGATCTCGGCATCGCACAACCCGATGCCCGATAACGGCATCAAGATCTTCGGGCCCGGCGGACACAAGCTGGACGACGCCACCGAGGACCGCATCGAAGAACTGGTGGCCCAGGGACCCGGTCGGCGACCGGTCGGCGCCGGGATCCGCCGCATCCGGGACGCCGCCGACGCGCTGGAGCGCTACCTGCGCCATGTCGGGACCGCCGCCAACACCAGGCTGGACGGCATCACCGTGGTCGTCGACTGTGCCAACGGCGCCGCCTCCTGGGCCGCGCCGCGCGCCTATCACTCCGCGGGCGCGCGGGTGATCGCGATCAACGCCGAGCCGGACGGCCTCAACATCAACGACGGCTGCGGATCGACCCACCTGGAGCAGTTGCAGGCCGCGGTGGTCGCCCACCGGGCCGACATCGGCCTGGCCCACGACGGCGACGCCGACCGGTGCCTCGCCGTCGACGCCACGGGTCAGGTGGTCGACGGCGACGCGATCATGGTGGTGCTCGCGCTGGCCATGCACGAAGGCGGCGAGCTGGCGTCCAGCACGTTGGTCGCCACGGTCATGAGTAACCTCGGGCTGCACCTGGCGATGCGCGAGGCCGGGATCACGGTGATCACCACCGGGGTGGGTGACCGGTACGTGCTCGAGGAGATGCGGGCCGGCGAGTACACCCTCGGCGGTGAGCAGTCCGGCCACATCGTGCTGCCGGCCCTGGGTACCACCGGCGACGGCATCGCCACCGGCCTGCGGCTGATGGCACGGATGGCGCAGACCCGCTCCTCACTGGCGGCACTGGCGGCACCGATGCAGTCGCTCCCGCAGGTGTTGATCAATGTCGAGGTCGCCGACAAGACCACCGTCGCCGAAGCCCCCGCCGTGCAGGACGCGGTGCGCCAGGCCGAAGCCGAGCTCGGTGACACCGGACGAATCCTTTTGCGCCCGTCCGGAACCGAGCAGATGGTCCGGGTGATGGTGGAGGCCTCCGACGCGGACACCGCGCGCCAGCTGGCGCTGCGGGTCGCGGAGTCGGTCAGCGCCGAAGGCTGATTCGCCGACCGGTATGGAACCCGGGAGGCGGGTGCCGCGTCGTATCCGGGTGTGAGCAATATACACGTGGACACCGCGGCGGTGCGTTTGGCCGCAGGGCGTTTCGATGCCGCCGCCGATATTCTCGCCGGGACGCTGAACGGGGTGCGCTTCAGCGGGGCGATGGCCGGCCGGGCGCATGGCGCACGGGGTGACGCGGTTCGCGCCGCGCTGAAGCGACTGACCTTCGCGACGGCGCAGTGGTCGCGGGCCGCTGCCGAGATCGCCGCGGCGCTGCGCGCGGACGCCGACCGCTTCGCCGAGGCCGAACTACGTGCGGTCGCGGTGCTGCAATGAGTTTCGACGTCGCCGCCCGACTGGCGGAAGGGCGTACCGCGGTGGCCAACACCCAGGTCTACGTCGACGCCTGCCGTGCCGTGGGTTACCAGACCGTCGACCTCACCGCCCGCGGTGGCCAGGTCGACGAGTGGTACGGCACCGAGGACGGCCTGGATCTGGCCGCGCTGGACGCGGACTGCGCCACCTTGCTTGCGGCGGCCGGCGCCGCCGCGGAGGCTTTGCGGATCGAGCGGGCCGGAATGGCCGCAATGGCATCGGCGTGGAGCGGCGATTCGGGTGGTCTCGCGAGCGAATTCGTCGAGCGGCACTGTTCGGCCGGCGCCGCGGTGGTGGACGCGGTGCGATCGGCGGCGGAGACCTGTACGGCACTGCGGGACCGATTGTGGGTGCTGATCAACGGCAAGGTCGACACCGCGACGGCCATCGACAACCGCCGTGCCGGGGAGCGTGCCGGCTGGTTGGCCGCGGCCAACGCCGTCACGACCGGAGCCGCGGACCGCGACGACGCCGTCGAGATCGTCAAGCAGCAGATCATGCCCTACGTCGACGGTGATATCCGTGCCGACTGGGTGGGCGCGATGCGATCGGCGACGACATCGGTCGATGCGGCGTACGACGAAGCGGCACGGGCGTTGGGCGTCCACGACTCAGTCGATTTCGCGGTTCCCACGCAGTTGGGTCCGCCGATTCCGCCGCCGCCGGCGCCGCATGCCGTAGTGGGCCGTCCGGGGCCGGCGGCGATCACCACACCCGCGGCGGCGTCCGTGCCCGCCGTCGCGCCCGTGCCCGCCGCCGCGCCCGCTGCTCCGGCACCGGATTTTCCGACCGCTCCACCGATCCCGGAAATGCCTGCCGCCCAGCCGATCCCGGCCGCGCCGCCGATGACGACCCCGGGTGCCGATCTCGCGTCGCCGTTCGGTGCCGGGCCGGGCGCCGGGCCGCCAACTTCGGGTGGGGGTGGGCTGGGATCCGGTGGTGGCTTGTCGACGATCGTCAGCGAGATCATCGACGCGCTGGGCAGCCTGTTCGACGACTCGAGCGACGACCAGGCTGAAGGGCCGGTTGATGAGGCGATCGACGACCCGGCCGATTCGCCGGATGGTGCCGATGTCACCGATCAGGCTCCCGACGAGCGGTCACCCGCCGTCGAACCTATCCCCGATCCGGAAAGTACTGTGCCACAGCCGGTTCCGAAAGAACCGGACACCGCCACACCACTGGTGGACGGCATTGAGACCGAACCCGTCGAACCCGAACCCGAGCCCGGGCTCGATGAACCACCGGTGATGCCACCACCGGCTACACCCGAACCGGACCCGAGGACGCCCTGTGACATCGCCGCCGACGAACTGCCGCAGGTGGGCCAATGACCGAGAAAACCAGCCGACCGGTGTTGCCCCCGGGGACACGGCGGGTTCTGCGCCCGGCCGACGAGCAGCGCGCCGCCACACCGCCGATCATCCGGCCGCGGTGAAGTCTCAGGGCAACAGCTGCTGCAAATCCTCGACGTAGCGCACGTATTCGGCGCCGTCGGTAGTGACCGGCGTGGCCAGTAGCGTGGTGACACCGGCCTCGGCGAACGCCGCGATGCGTTCCTTGACGTACCCGCGCGGACCGATCAGGCTGACCTTGCGGACCAGCTCGTCGGGCACCGCGGCAATGGCCTCGGCCTTGCGGCCGGCCAGGAACAGGTCCTGAATGTGGTCGGCCACTTCGCCGAACCCGTACCGGGTGGCCAGCTTGTGATAGAAGTTCTGCCCGCGGGCGCCCATGCCGCCGATGTACAGAGCAAGGTGCGGTTTAGCCCAGTTCAGCCGCTCCTCGACGTCGTCGCCGATGGCCAGCGAGACCCCGACCATCACGTCGAGGTCGCCGAGTTGGCTGTCGCGCTTGGCCTTTCCCGCCCGCAGCGCGTCACCCCAGACGTCGTCGGCCTTCTCGGGATAGAAGAACACCGGCTGCCACCCCTCGGCGATCTCGGCGGTCAGCTCCACGTTCTTCGGACCGAGCGCGGCAATGGTGATCGGGATGCGTTCGCGGACCGGGGTGTTGATGATCTTCAGCGGCTTACCCAGCCCGGTGCCCTGGTCGGCAGGCAGTGGAATCTGGTAGCTCTTGCCCTGATGCTGGACGCGCTCCCGGCGCCACACCTGGCGGCAGATCTCGACGACCTCCCGGGTGCGGCCCAGCGGCGCGTCGAACGGCACCCCGTGAAAGCCCTCCATGACCTGTGGCCCGGACGTGCCGATGCCGAGCCGGAACCGACCGTCGGAGACGAAGTCCAGGCCCGCCGCCGTCATCGCCAGCAGGGTGGGAGTCCGGGTGTAGATGGGGAACACGCCCGAGCCGAGTTCGATCGTCGACGTCTTGGCCGCCAGATAGCCCAGTTGGCTCACGGCGTCGAAGGAGTACGCCTCGGCGACCAGGGCGATGTCCACGCCGGCCTTCTCCAGGACGACGATGTGGTCGACGGCCTCGCGGAAGCCGCCCGAATAGTCCAGAAAGATGCCGGTGCGCATGGACCGGTTATATCACCAACCAGTTGGTAGGCAGAGCGCGCGGTGCGCCCGTCGACCACGCGAGTGAGAAGCCTCTGTGAGAAACCGGCCGAAATCTCTCCGAGGTTTCACACTCGCGGACTGCTCCGCTACTTGAGCAGGGCGACGATGCGCTCCTCGGGGGTCACCGCCGGCGCTTCGGGGTCCGGCAGGTGGGTCTTCGGCAGCGCCGCGTCGGCCTCGCTGAACTCGCGGTAGGCCTTGTCGCCGGTGAGGTGGAACAACAGAAACCCGGTGAGCAGCGCGCGCACCGTCTTCTGGGTGCTGCTGCTGGACCCGGGTAGCCCCAGCACCCGCGCGAAGCGGCGTTTCTCGGCCAGCCCGGACGCCTTGGCCTTGCTGACCACTTTCAGCACGGAGCCGTCCCAGGCCTGGGCGAGTTCGAGGGCGTCGGTGCGCAGCGATTCGGCGTCGTCCGGGGCGGCCAGCACCAGGCCGGGAAGCTTCAGCGCCGCCGCGGGCTGCTGGGCCGGTGGTTTGGTGACCGCGGGAAACAGCGCCGCCGCCGCCTTGGGATGCAGCCCCGGGCCGGTCCCGGCCAGCCCCGCCGCGGCGAACACCGCCGCCGAGGCGCCGAAGCCATGCCCGGCCACCGCCAGCTTGGTCGGATGGACGCTGATCTGGCCCGGCCCGAGGCGCACCCCGGCGATGATGTCAAGCGTCGTACCCAGGTCATAGGCCAGGTTGAGCACCGACGGCGCCACGCCGCGCTCGGTGTCCGGCGCCGCGGCGACGATGCCCCACGACGCCAGATGCTCCAGCGTTCGGTGGTAGTGATCGACGGCTGTGAGCCAATCGTGGCCGAAGGCCACTCCGGGCAGATTGAACCCGGATTCGGGGGTGTAGACGACCCCCGGAATACCGGCAAAGGCCAGGTCACCCCGCAAAACCTTGTTGGGGCCGCGGCGGGTCAGCGCCGCGAAGAGCTTGCGTGTGCGGGCCACCCCACGACCGTAGCCCACCGGCGTGGCACCGTCGCTGCACTACCCTGGATAGTCATGTGCGGAATCGTGGCTTACGTCGGGCATCGCCCGGCGTGCGAGGTCGTGATCGACGCACTGCGCCGGATGGAATACCGCGGCTACGACTCGTCGGGCATCGCCATTCTCGACGGCCACGGCGCGCTGACGGTGCGCCGCCGCGCGGGCCGGCTGGCCAACCTGGAAGCCGCGCTGGCCGAGACCGACGCCACCGCACTGGTCGGCACCTCGGGGGTGGGCCACACCCGCTGGGCCACCCACGGTCGACCCACCGACCGCAACGCCCACCCGCACCGGGATGCGGCGGGCAAGTTCGCCGTCGTCCACAACGGGATCATCGAGAACTTCGCCACGCTGCGGCACGAACTGGAAGCCCTCGGGGTGGAGTTCGGCAGCGACACCGACACCGAGGTCGCGGTGCACCTGGTCGCGCGCGCCTACCGGGAGGGCCCGACCGCCGGTGACTTCGTCGCGTCGGTGTTCGCCGTGCTGCGCCGGCTCGAGGGGCACTTCACGTTGGTATTCGCCCACGCCGACGATCCGGGCACCATCGTCGCCGCCAGGCGCTCCACCCCGCTGGTGGTCGGTGTCGGCGACGGCGAGATGTTCATCGGCTCCGACGTCGCGGCGTTCATCGAGTTCACCCGCGAGGCCGTCGAACTCGGCCAGGACCAGGCGGTGGTGATCACCGCCGACGGTTACCGGATCTACGACTTCGACGGCAACGATGACGCCGGCAGTGCTCGTGCGTTTCACATCGACTGGGACCTCTCGGCCGCCGAGAAGGGCGGCTACGAGTACTTCATGCTCAAGGAGATCGCCGAGCAGCCGGCCGCGGTCTCCGACACCCTGCTGGGACATTTCGTCGACGGCCGCATCGTGCTCGACGAGCAGCGGCTGTCCGATCAGGAACTGCGCGAGGTCGACAAGGTCTTCATCGTCGCCTGCGGCACGGCGTTCCACTCCGGGCTGCTGGCCAAGTACGCCATCGAGCACTGGACCCGGCTGCCGGTCGAGGTCGAGGTCGCCAGCGAGTTCCGCTACCGCGACCCGGTGCTGGACCGCGGCACCCTGGTGATCGCCATCTCCCAGTCCGGGGAGACCGCCGACACCCTGGAGGCCGTCCGGCACGCCAAGGCCCAGAAGGCGAAGGTCCTGGCCATCTGCAACACCAACGGCAGCCAGATCCCGCGCGAGGCCGACGCCGTCCTCTATACCCGGGCCGGCCCGGAGATCGGGGTGGCGGCCACCAAGACGTTCCTGGCGCAGATCGCCGCCAACTATCTGGTCGGGCTGGCGCTGGCGCAGGCTCGCGGCACCAAGTACCCCGACGAGGTCGAGCGCGAGTACCACGAGCTGGTGGCGATGCCTCACCTGGTGGCCCGAGTCCTAGAGCACATCGGGCCCGTCACGGAGCTGGGGCAGCGGTTCGCGCACTCGCCGACCGTGCTGTTCCTCGGCCGGCACGTGGGCTACCCGGTCGCACTGGAGGGTGCGCTGAAGCTCAAGGAGCTGGCGTACATGCACGCCGAGGGCTTCGCCGCCGGCGAGCTCAAGCACGGCCCGATCGCGCTGATCGAGGAGGGCCTGCCGGTCATCGTGGTGATGCCCTCACCGAAGAACTCCGCGGTGCTGCACGCCAAGTTGCTCAGCAACATCCGCGAAATCCAGGCCCGCGGCGCGATCACCATCGTGATCGCCGAGGAGGGCGACGACACCGTTCGGCCGTACGCCGACCACATCATCGAAATCCCCGCGGTGTCAACGCTTTTCCAGCCGCTACTGTCGACGATTCCGTTGCAGGTGTTCGCGGCGGCGGTGGCCCGCGCCCGCGGCTACGACGTCGACAAGCCCCGCAACCTGGCGAAGTCCGTCACTGTCGAGTAGTGGCTCAGCCCGCCACCGCGGTCTGCTGATAGAGCACCAGCCGCCAGCCGTCGCCGGTGCGCCGGTACACCGACGACATGGCGCCGACGAACGGTTCGTCGGCGCCGTCGCGTTCGGCCCGGCCGACGTACACCAGCGCCGCGGCGTCCGGGCCCGCCGGGATCACCCGGGGTTCGGTGAGTTCGAAGACCCGCCACGGCGGAGCCTGCCCGAGGGCGCCTACCACCGCATCCCGGTCCATCACCGCGCCGTTGGCCAGCACCATCACCGCGTCATCGGTCATCAGGTCGCCGTAGAACCGGTCGCCGGTGGCGTCGCACAGCGATCGCCAGCCGGCCTGTTCGAGTTCGAGCAGTTCGGAGAGCAGTCGTTGATCGGTCATGCCGGCGGATACCCGCCGGGACTTCGGTTCTATTCACACCCCCGGCACGTAACCTAGGTGCCGATGCGGCACTACTACACCGCCGACGCCATCCGCACGGCCGAGGCGCCCCTGCTGGCGAGCCTGCCCGACGGCGTGCTGATGCGCCGCGCCGCGTACGGGTTGGCCACCGCGGTGGGCCGCGAGTTGCAGCACCGCACCGGCGGCATCGCGGGTCGCCACCTCTGTGCGGTGGTCGGTTCCGGTGACAACGGCGGCGACGCGTTGTGGGCCGCGACCTTCCTGCGCCGCCGCGGCGCGGGGGCCACCGCGGTGCTGCTGAACCCGGAGCACACGCACGCCAAGGCGCTGGCGGCGTTCCGTGCCGCCGGCGGCCGGGTGGTGACCGCCGTGCCCGAGGGCGCCGATCTGGTGATCGACGGCGTGGTCGGGATCTCCGGCAGCGGCCCGCTGCGGCCGGCGGCGGCGGAGATCTTCGAGGGCGTCGACGCCGCCGGCATTCCGGTTGTGGCCGTGGATATTCCGAGCGGCATCGATGTGCATACCGGTGCCATCACCGGGCCCGCGGTGCGGGCCGCGCTCACCGTCACGTTCGGCGGTCTCAAACCCGTGCACGCTCTGGCCGACTGTGGACGCGTCGAACTGGTCGACATCGGCCTGGAGCTGCCTGCCACCGATGTGTCCGGGTTCGACGCCGCCGACGTCAAGGCCCGCTGGCCGTTACCCGGCCCGCACGACGACAAGTACACCCAGGGGGTGACCGGCATCCTGGCCGGCTCGTCGACCTACCCGGGCGCCGCCATCCTGTGCACCGGGGCCGCGGTGGCGGCCACCTCCGGCATGGTCCGGTACGCGGGGTCCGCGGCAGCCGAGGTGGTGTCGCACTGGCCGGAGGTGGTGGCCGCGCCGAACGCTTCTGCCGCGGGCCGGGTGCAGGCCTGGGCGGTCGGCCCCGGCCTGGGCACCGACGAGGCTGCTGTGACCGCGTTGACCTACGCGCTGAACACCGACCTGCCGGTGATCGTCGACGCCGACGGGTTGACCATCCTGGCGCACCACCCGCACCTGGTGTCCGAGCGGGAGGCGCCGACGGTGCTCACGCCGCACGCCGGGGAGTTCGAGCGGCTGGCCTCCGGAGTCGGATGGCCGGCGACATCGGACCCAACGGCGCCGGGGCAGGACCGGGTCGCCGCCACCCGCCGCCTGGCCGATGCGTTCGGGGCCACCGTGCTGCTGAAGGGCAACGTCACCGTGATCGCCGATAGCGGCGGGCCGGTTTACCTCAACCCCGCTGGCGGGTCGTGGGCCGCCACCGCCGGCTCCGGTGATGTGCTGTCCGGCATCATCGGCGCGCTGCTGGCCGCCGGCCTGCCGCCGGTCGAGGCGGCCGCCGCCGCCGCGTTCGTGCACGCCCGCGCGGCCAACGCCTCGGCCGCCGACCCCGGCCCGGCGCCGGCGGCCACCTCGGCCTCGCGCATCCTGGCCCACATCCGTTCCGCCGTTGCCGCCCTGTAGAGAGAAGGAACCATGCCGCACGTCAAGTACCGCTCCCCGTCGATCGCACCGGCGTATACGGGACGGTTGTCGACCAACCCGATCCCGTCACTGCGCCTGCCCGCCAAATCGATGGAGCCCGCCGCGGCCTACCGGTTCATCCACGACGAGTTGATGCTCGACGGCAGCTCGCGACTGAACCTCGCCACGTTCGTCACCACTTGGATGGACCCCGAGGCCGAGAAGCTGATGGCCGAGACGTTCGACAAGAACATGATCGACAAGG
>CAZHUU010000107.1:0-16951 GCA_964535335.1 uncultured Mycobacterium sp. | reverse complement strand
GGATCACCTTCACCCCGGGCAGCGACACCCCGGTCAACCCGTTCCACACCCGCGAGCTCAACGCCGCCGAGCTGGCCGAACTGCTGACCGAGGCCGGGTTCCGGATCGACGGGCTGTACGGGGTGTTCCACGGCCCGCGCCTGCTCGAAATGGACATCCGGCACGGTGACTCGATCATCGAGGCCCAGATCGCCCGGGCGCTGGCCGACGCCCCGTGGCCGCCAGGCCTGCTGGCCGACGTCGCCGCGGTGCACATCGAGGACTTCGACCTGGTGCGGGCCGACGAACGCGACATCGACGACAGCCTGGACCTGGTGGCGATCGCGGTGCGCCCGTGAACGCGCAGCCGGCCCAGGTGCCCGGGCAGTTCACCCTGGTGTTGCACACCCACCTGCCCTGGCTGGCCCATCACGGCCGCTGGCCGGTCGGCGAGGAGTGGCTCTACCAGTCCTGGTCGGCGTCCTACCTGCCGCTGATGCGGACGCTGCGCACGCTGGCCGCCGAGGGCCGCCGCGGTCTGGTGACGCTCGGCGTGACTCCGGTGGTCACCGCCCAGCTCGACGATCCGTACTGCCTCGACGCGATGGACCGCTGGCTGGCCAACTGGCAGCTGCGGGCACTCGAGGCCGCCAATGTGCACACCCCGACCGGCGCCGAGCCCGGCACCGCCAGCACTCCGGAAGCGTTGCGGGCGTTCGGCGTTCGCGAGCACGCCGAGGCCGAACGTGCGCTCGAGGAGTTCGGCACGCTGTGGCGCCACGGGGCCAGCCCGCTGTTGCGCGAGCTCATCGACGCCGGCACGGTGGAGCTGCTGGGCGGCCCGCTGGCGCACCCGTTCCAGCCGCTGCTCAACCCCCGGCTGCGCGAGTTCGCGCTGCGCGAGGGGCTGGCCGATGCCGGGCAGCGCTTCGCCCACACCCCGTCGGGCATCTGGGCGCCGGAGTGCGCCTACGCGCCGGGGATGGAGCACGACTACGCCGCGGCCGGGGTGGGCCACTTCATGGTCGACGGCCCGTCCCTGCACGGCGACACCGCGCTGGGCCGCCCGGTCGGCGACACCGACGTGGTGGCGTTCGGCCGCGACCTGCAGGTCTCCTACCGGGTGTGGTCACCGAAGTCCGGCTACCCCGGCAACCCCGCCTACCGCGACTTCCACACCTACGACCACCTGACCGGGCTCAAGCCGGCCCGCGTCACCGGCCGCAACGTCGACTCCGATGCCAAGGCGCCCTATGACCCGCAGCGCGCCGACCGCGCGATCGACGGCCACGTCGCCGACTTCGTCGGGGTGGTGCGCGACCGGCTCGTCGCCGAATCGGCGCGCATCGGCCGGCCCGCCCATGTCATCGCCGCCTTCGACACCGAACTGTTCGGGCACTGGTGGTACGAGGGCCCGGTCTGGCTGGAGCGGTTGCTGCGCGCCCTGCCCGAGGCCGGTGTTCGGGTCGGCACGTTGCGCGACGCGCTGGACAACGGATTCGTCGGTGCGCCGGTCGAATTGCCGCCCAGCTCATGGGGTTCCGGCAAGGACTGGCAGGTGTGGGCCGGTGACCAGGTGGCCGACCTGGTGCGGCTCAACACCGAGGTGGTGGAGACCGCGCTGAGCACCGTCGACAAGGCGCTGGGACAGACCGGCGCCGCACCGACCCGGGACTTCGTCGCCGACCAGATCCTGCGCGAGACGCTGCTGACGGTGTCCAGCGACTGGCCGTTCATGGTCAGCAAGAACTCCGCGGCCGACTACGCCCGCTACCGGGCGCACCTGCACGCTCACGCCACCCGGGAGATCGCCGGGACGCTGGCGTCCGGTCGCCGCGATGCCGCCGAGCGGTTGGCCCAGGGCTGGAACCGGGCCGACGGGCTGTTCGGGGCGCTGGACGCCCGACGGCTACCGCGATGAAGATCCTGCTGGTCTCGTGGGAGTACCCGCCGGTGGTAATCGGCGGGCTGGGGCGGCACGTGTACCAGCTGGCGACCGCACTGGCCGCCGACGGGCACGAGGTGGTGGTGCTGGGCCGCCGGCCGGCCGGCACCGACCCCAGCACCCACCCCACCACCGACGAGGTCAGCGAGGGGGTGCGCGTCATCGCCGCCGCCCACGATCCGCACGAGTTCGAATTCGGCCCCGACATGATGGCCTGGACGCTGGCCATGGGGCACGCCATGACCCGTGCGGGGCTGCGGCTGCACACCGATGGCTGGCGGCCCGACGTGGTGCACGCCCACGACTGGCTGGTCGCGCATCCGGCCATCACGTTGGTCGAATTCTTCGATGTGCCAATGGTTTCCACCGTTCACGCCACCGAGGCCGGTCGGCACTCCGGCTGGGTGTCGGGCCGGATCAGCCGCCAGGTGCATGCGCTGGAATCGTGGCTGGTGCACCAGTCCGACTCAGTGATCGCCTGCTCGGCGTCGATGGCCGAGGAGATCACCGAACTGTTCGGACCCGTTCCGGCGGAGGTGGCCGTGATTCCCAACGGAATCGATTCCAGCCGTTGGCCCTTCGCGCGACGCCGGCGCCACGACGGCCCGCCCGAACTGCTGTTCTTCGGCCGGCTGGAGTACGAGAAGGGCGTGCACGACGCGATCGCCGCGCTCCCGCGGATCCGCCGTACCCATCCGGGAACCACGCTGACCATCGCGGGCGACGGCACCCAGCAGGCCCGGCTGCTCGAGGTGGCCCGAAATCACCGGGTGCTCAAGGCCGTTCGCTTTCTCGGCGAGGTCGACCACGACGAGCTGCTGCGGCTGCTGCACCGCGCCGACGTCGCCGTGCTGCCCAGCCACTACGAACCGTTCGGCATCGTCGCGCTGGAGGCCGCGGCCGCGGGCATCCCTCTGGTCACCTCGGATGTCGGCGGTCTGGGCGAGGCGGTGATCAGCGGGCAGACCGGCATCTCCCATCCCCCGCGCGACGTCGCCGCGCTGGCCGCCGCGGTGCGCACGGTCCTCGACGATCCGGCCGCCGCCCAGCAGCGCGCGGAGGCGGCGCGGCAGCGACTCACCTCGGACTTCAACTGGCACACCGTGGCCGCCAACACCGCGCAGGTGTATCTGGCGGCCAAGCGCCGCGAGCGTGAACCGCTGCCCCGCAGGCCCATCGTGGAACACGCGCTGCCGGGCCGGTCACCGCTGAATCGCGACAGCTAGGGCGTCCAGATCAATAGATCCTGCATGCCGTTGTTCATCGTGACGGTGGTCGGCGGAGGTCCGGTGACATCGAAGTGGATCTTGCCGCTCGCCTGTGCGCCCTGCGGAATGGTGGCGCCGCTGATGTTGGTCGGGCTGGCGACCTGCCACAGCACCCGATAGGCCGCTTGATTGGGGGCGATGGCGTTGAACTGGGAAATCGCCGGTGTGGCGCTGCCGCTGATGGCCTTGACGGTTGCCGTCGCCTCCCACACCTTGCCCGCCACTGGGTAGCCCGGCATGACGTCGCTGCTGGGCTTGAGGTCGCTGACAGTCCAACTCAGCACGACTTGACCAACGGTGTCGGTCATCGTCAGCGCGCTGCCCAGCCTACCGACGATTGGGTAGTCCGCAGCCGCGAACGGTGCCGCCGCGACCGCGATGATCGCACTGAACAGAGTGGCCAATGCCGCCATGGCGATTCTGGAGATCTTCACTGTGTCCTCCCCGACGACGATGTGAATGGATTCCTCTACTTAGCTCCCGCGTATACCGGTCGCACAAGGGACCTAAGTCACTCGACGCCAGGACGGCTCAGCGCGACGCCTTCTTGCGCTCGATGTCGGCCAGCGCCGCCGCCAGTTCGGCGCGCTGCGCGGCCGAGGTCTCCCAGGCCAGCCTGCGGTTCTTGACGACCTTCGCCGGTGAGCCGACCGCGATGGAGAAATCCGGGATGTCGCCCTTGACCACCGCGTGGGCGCCCAGCACACACCCACGGCCGATGGTGGTGCCGCGCAGGATGCTCACCTTGGCGGCGATCCAGGTGTCCGGGCCGATCCGGACCGGGCTCTTGACGATCCCCTGGTCCTTGATCGGCATCTCAATGTTGTCCATCTTGTGGTCGAAATCGCAGACATAGCACCAGTCGGCCATCAGCGCCGAGTCGCCGATCTCGATGTCGAGGTAGCAGTTGATGACGTTGTCGCGGCCCAGCACCACCTTGTCGCCGAACCGCAGCGATCCCTCATGGGCGCGGATGGTGTTCTTGTCGCCGATGTGCACCCAGCGGCCGATCTCCAGCTGCGCGAGTTCCGGAGTGGCGTGGATCTCCACGTTCTTGCCGAGGAACACCATGCCGCGGGTGATGATGTGCGGGTTCTGCAGCTTGAACTTCAGCAGCCGCCAGTACCGCACCAGATACCACGGCGTGACGGCCCGGTTGGCGATCACCCAGCGCAACGAGGCGGCGGTGAGGAACCTCGCCTGTCGCGGGTCACGAAGTCGCGAACCGCGCCACCGCTTGTGGATCGGCGCACCCCACATCGACGTCATGGCAGGAGAGCCTAGTCCAGCGCCTGCGGCCCACGGGTTACCCTCGCCTGTACTGTCACGTTGCGCGACGGGGCGCGCGCAACAGCGATCGGGAAGGGAATCGGTGCTGCGGCGATTGCTCGCATTGGCGTCGGTGACGCTGGTCGCGGCGACCGTCGCGGGCTGCGGAAACACCGACTCCTGGGTGGACTCCTCGGCGGCGCCGGGGTGGTCGGCGCAGTACGCCGACGCCGCCAACAGCAGCTACACCGCCACCTCCGGCGCATCCGAGCTGACGCTGCAGTGGAGCCGGTCGGTCAAGGGTGAACTCGGCGCCGCGCCGGCGCTGGGGTCGGGCGGCTACCTCGCCGTCAACGGGCAGACCGCGGGCGGCTGCTCACTGATGGTGTGGGAGAACAACAACAAGGGTCGCCAACGCTGGTGCACCCGTATGGTGCTCGGCGGTGGCTTCGCCGGCCCCCTGTTCGACGGGTTCGACAACCTCTACATCGGCCAGCCCGGCCTGATGTTGTCCTATCCCCCGACGCAGTGGGTTCGCTGGCGTGAGCACGTCATCGGAATGCCCACCACCGCAAGGTTTCTCGGCGGCGGCCAGCTGCTGGTGGTGACCCACCTGGGCCAGGTGCTGGTGTTCGACTCGCATCGCGGGGTGGTGGTGGGCGCCCCGATCGATCTGGTCGCCGGCGTCGACCCCACCGATCCGGTCCGGGGTCTCGACGACTGCGCGCGGGCGCTGCCCGGCTGCCCGGTGGCCGCCGCGCCGGCGTTCTCGGCGGCCACGCAGGTGATCGTGCTCGGGCTCTGGCAGCCCGGCGCCAAGAACCCGGTGCTCACCGCCCTGCAGTACCACCCCGGGCAGACGCCACTGCTCACCAAGGAGTGGACCGCCGACATCATCCCGGAGGGGGTGATCGGCAGCCCGGTGATCTCCGCCGACGGCAAGACGGTGTACGTCACCGGCCGGGACCGTCAGCTGTGGGCGCTGGGCGCCGTGGACGGTAAACCGAAATGGTCACTGGCACTGGACTTTCAGCCGCAGACCCCACCGTCGGTCACCCCCGGCGGAACCTTGGTCGTCGGCGGCGGTCCGGACACCCGGCTGGTCGGGCTCAAGGACGCCGGTGATCGCGCCGAAGTGGTGTGGCACCGCGACGAGATCAGCCCGCTGACCACCGCCAGCCTGGCCGGCGGCGGTGTGGCCTACACCGTGGTGGCCGGCGCGCCGGACGGGCTGTCGCTGCTGGTGTTCAACCCGGCCGACGGCCACACCCTGAACAGCTATCCACTGCCCGAGGCCGACGGCTTCCCGGTCGGGGTTTCGGTGGGCGGTGATCGCCGGGTGGTCGCGGCCACCAGCGCGGGCCAGGTCTACAGCTTCGCGCCGGCTCAGAGCTGAAGCGGCGGCAGGGCGCTGCGCGGCACCGACGCCGACGTCGCGCCGGCGTCGGAGGGCAGCAACTCACCCTGGCTGAAGAAGAAGATCACCGCGTCGTCGGTGACGGCGAAGTTCTGGTAGTGCGACGGGTCCATCCCGTCCCCCGGGGAGATCGGCTGGGTCAGCCCGGTCTGGCGTGCCAACTCGCGCTGGACGATCGGGAAGACCGCGTCCATCGGCTTGGTGCCCGGGGCGAACAGCGTGTCCAGGGTGACCGGCCGACCCTTCGCGGGGTTGTAGGTGAACGACTTGTACCAGGTCGCCGGGTGGGCGCCGCCCACGTCCTGGAAGATCTTGAGCACCACACTCTGGGTCTGTGCTGACTTGAACGACTGTGCCGTCGCGTCCATCTCGTAGGGCAGATTCCGCGAGCCGGGGGTCTCGGCGACGTTGACGAAGCCGTCCCGGTTCTGGGTCAGGTAGTCGACGATGGCCTGTTCGTCGGGGAAGTTCGCCGGGAAGCGCAGGTCCATCGTGTAGGCTGGCTCGCTGGCCTTGACGTGGCAGATGTTGTCGGACTCGACCACGCCGCCCATCGCGGTGCACTCGGTGGCCGCACCCGCGACCGCGGCACCGGCCGAACCCAGCACCGCGGTCGTGACCATCAGGGCGGCCAGGTTCAGCGTGCGCATCGCCGACAGCGTACCCGCGCCCTCAGGCCGACGGCCGACAAACAAAGGCCACCGCACGGGCGTCCGCCCCGGTGCCGAGCCGGGTGACCACGACCGACAGTGCGGCGCGCCCGGCCGGGCGGAGCCGGCGCCGCAGCGCATCGGGGTCCAGGTCCACACCGCGCACCAGGATCTCGAGCACCCCGCAATCGCGGGCCGACAGCGCGGCTCGCAGGGCCTTCTCCCGCAGCGGCAGCTGCTCGAGCACCTCGAACCCGCGGACCCCGTCCGGCAGCCGGTCACCACTGAGGTAGGCGATGTCGGGGTCGAGCTGCCACAGCCCGTGCCGGACGGCGTACTGGCGGACCAGCCCGGCCCGCACCACCGCACCGTCGGGGTCGACGATCCACCGACCCGGCGGCCCGACGGCGCTGTCGTCCGGGTCGGCATCGGTGAGCACCTCGTCGCGGTCGAGCATGGTGGCCCGCCTGCGCACCCCCGGCTCGGCCAGCCCCGCCGACCACAGGCAGGCCTCCCGCACCGAGCCGCCGGCGGAGACCACCTCGATCTCGCCGTCGAAGCCCAGCCGGCGCACCACGTCGAAGTCGATGCCCGGGGCGCACTTCACCGCGGTCTCCCGGCACCGGTAGGTGTCGAACACCTCGTCCAGCGGCGGGGTGTAGGCACGGGGGTCGAACCGGCGCCGTCCGCCGCTGCGGCGGGCCGGGTCGAGCAGCACGACGGCGTCGCGGGTGATCGGGCGCAGCGCGTCGGCGCGACACAGTGGCACAGCGTCGCCGAGATTGTGCCGGGCCATCGCCAGCCGCACCTCGTCCAGGTCGCTGCCGACGACATCGGCCGCGGTGCCGCGCAGCGCCGCCAGTTCGGTCCCGATCGAGCAGGTGGCGTCGTGCACGACGGCACCGGCGAGCCGACCGGCCCGGTGCCGCGCCACCGGGGCGGCGGTGGCCTGCTGCAGCGCCTCGTCGGTGAACAACCAGCCGGAGACATCGGCCAGCCCGGCCAGCTTGACCGCGGCCTTGCGGCGCAACAGCGTGGTCTCCACCAGTGCGGTGGTCCGCGGGCCGAAGCGGTCCCGGATCGCGGCGATGTCGGCCAGCCGGCCGGCCTCGGTCAGCGGGTAGCCGGCGACCTCGTGCAGCGCCGCGGTGCCGGCGTCACCGGTCAGGTAGGCGACGTCGTCGCGGCCGAACGTCAGGACGGCTTGATCCCGGTGATCATCACGTTGTAGTACCAGCCCTTGGGTACCACCCGGCGCCAGACGTTGTCGTCGACCCAGCTCAAGGCGATCCAGCTGCTGAACGCGAACTTCGCCCAGCCCCAGCCGAGCCGTCCCGGCGGCACCGATGCCTCGAAGGTGCGCAGCGGCCAGCCCAGCATCGCCGCGGTGAATTCCGTTGTGGCCGTGGATACCTCGACCGCACCGGCGTTGCGGGCCATCCGCTCGAGATCGGCCGGGTCGAAGGTGTGCAGGTCGACGATGGCCTCCAGGGCCGCCGCGCGGGAGGACTCGTCGAGTTCGGCCTGCGGGCGCCGCCAGCCGCCCAGGCCGGGCAGCTTGGTCACGTTGGTGGCCGCCCGCCAGGTCAGCGTCGACAGCGAGCGGGCGTAGGTGTTGCCCACCGTGGTGGGCTCACCGGCGAACACGAACCGGCCGCCCGGCTTGAGCACCCGCACCACCTCGCGCAGCGACAGCTCGACGTCGGGGATGTGCTGCAGCACGGCGTGACCGACCACGAGGTCGAAGGTGTCGTCCTCATAGGGGATGCCTTCGGCGTCGGCGACCCGGCCGTCGATGTCCAGGCCGAGGTGCTGGCCGTTGCGGGTGGCGACCTTCACCATGCCCGGCGACAGGTCGGTCACCGAGCCGCGGCGGGCCACCCCCGCCTGGATCAGGTTCAGCAGGAAGAAGCCGCTGCCGCAGCCCAGCTCCAGCGCCCGGTCGTACGGAAGCTCGCGCAGTTCCTCGGGCGGCACGGTGGCGTCGAACAGGTCGCGGGCGTAATCCACGCAGCGCTTGTCGTAGGAGATGGACCACTTGTCGTCGTAGGACTCGGCCTCCCAGTCGTGGTAGAGCACCTGGGCGAGCTTGCTGTCGTGCCGGGCAGCCTCGACCTGCTCGGCCGTGGCGTGCGGGTTCGGCGTGGGGTCCACCGGAGCCGCTGGGCCGGCGACGTCAGACTCAGGAGCCGCTGGGCCGGCGACGTCAGACTCAGGAGCCGCTGGGTCGGCGACGTCAGAGGCAGGAGCCGCTGGGCCGGCGACGTCAGATTCCGTCATGAGGGCAGCCTAACGTTCATCGCCGGCGCTGAAGACCTGGCCGTAGCGTCGCTGCTGGTCGGCGGCGTCCAGGCCACCATCGACCAGGGCCTTGACCCCGGCCAGCGCGGCCGGCGCGGCGTCGACGAACCGGCCCGCCCACGCCACCGCCGCGTCGTAGACGTTGTCCGGGGCGACCAGTTCGTCGACCAGGTGCAGCCGCAGCGCCTCCTTGGCGTCGACGAACCGCCCGCTGAACGCCAGCTCCTTGGCCCGCGCCGGGCCGACCGTGCGAGCCAGCCGGGCCAGGCCACCGCCACCGGGTACCAACCCGGCCAGGATCTCGGTGGCGCCGAACTTCGCGTTGTCGCCGCTGATTCGCCAGTCGGCGGCCAGGGCCAGGCTCAACCCGCTGCCGAGTGCGTAGCCGGTGATCGCGGCCACCGTGGGTTTCGGGATGGCGGCGACGGCGTCGATCGCCTCGCGGCGCACCCGGTCGGCGGTCTCGGCCTCGGCCACATCCAACGTGCGCAACTCCGGCACGTCGTCGCCGGCCGAGAGGATGTCGTGGCCGCCGAAGAGGATCACCGCGGCGATGTCGGCCCGCCCGGCCACCTCGGCGGCCGCGGCGGCCAGCTCACGAAAGGCCTGGCGACTCAGCGCGTTGGTGGGTTCCCGGTTCAGCAGCAACGTCCCGATGCCGGGGTGCTGCTCCTGGGTGTGGACGCTGACGAACTCGCGCATGCTCAGATGTCGTATCCCTGCGGGGCCCGCCGGTTGCGGGCCTCGTTGTAGCGGTCGCTGTCGAAGAACTCGATCTCCCAGTTACCTTCGCGCACCGCGAGATTGGGCTGCACGACTACGATCTGGCGTTCCACGGCCAGCACCTCGTCGACGCTTCGCCCGGCCAGCGAGTCCAGCTGGGTCCAGGTCGGCGGCAACAGGAACGACCGGCCCTCGGCGAAGTCCTCGATGGCCGCCGCCGGACTGTTCCAGTCCGCGTGGTCGGACTCGGTGTTCTGGCCGTCGGCGCGCTGACCTTCCGGCAGTGCACCGACGAAGAAGTAGGTGTCGTAGCGGCGGGTCCGCTCCTCCTCGGGTGTCACCCAGTTGGCCCACGGGCGCAGCAGGTCGGCGCGCAGCACCAGGTTCTCCCGGCGCAGGAAGTCGGAGAACGACAGGCTGCGGTCCACCAGGGCGGCCCGCGCGTGGTGGTACACCGACGCGTCGGCGACGATGCCGTCCGGGTCGTCGGCGGGCCCGGCGAACAGCACCCCGGACTCCTCGAACGTCTCCCGCGCCGCCGCGCACACCAGCGCCTCGGCCAGATCGGGCTGAATACCGAACCGGTCGGCCCACCACCCGGGTTCCGGCCCATACCAGGCGATCTCGGCATTGCGGTCGCGGTCGTCGACACCGCCGCCGGGAAACACCATCACCCCGGCGGCGAACTCCATGGCGCTGTGCCGGCGCATAAGGAACACCGAGATGCCCTCCGGTGTGTCGCGGATGAGCATGACGGTGGCCGCCGGGCGGACGGGCAGCGGGGTGAAATCGTCACTCACAGGCGCCTCCGGTGGGCCGCGCGGCTGCGCACCCGGCGTGCGAAGTACCGGCCGTCGATGTCGTCAAGGGCGATGGACTGGCCGAACGCCCTGGACAGGTTCTCGGCGGTCAGGGTGTCGTGCAGCAGTCCCGCCGCGACCACCTCGCCCTCCGACAGGATCAGGCAGTGGCTGAAGCCCAGCGGGATCTCCTCGACATGGTGGGTCACCAGCACCAGCGCCGGGGAGTCCGGGTCGGCGGCCAGGTCGGCCAGCCGCGCGACGAGTTCCTCGCGGCCGCCTAGGTCCAGGCCGGCGGCCGGCTCGTCGAGCAGCAGCAACTCCGGATCGGTCATCAGCGACCGGGCGATCAGGACCCGCTTGCGTTCGCCCTCGGACAGGGTGCCGTAGGTGCGATCGGCCAGGTGCTCGCCGCCGACGCTCTCGAGGGTGTCCAGCGCCCGGACGTAGTCGATGTCCTCATAGCGTTCCCGCCAGCGGCCGAGCACGGCGTAGCCGGCCGACACCACCACGTCGCGCACCACCTCGTCGTCGGGGACGCGTTGCGCCAGCGCCGAACTGCTCAGGCCCACCCGCGCGCGCAGTTCGGCCATGTCGGTGCGGCCGAGCCGCTCCCCCAGCACGTACGCCGTTCCCGACGACGGATGTTCCATGGCCGCGGCGATGCGCAGCAGCGAGGTCTTGCCCGCGCCGTTGGGCCCGATCACCACCCAGCGTTCGTCGAGTTCGACCTGCCAGTTCACCGGCCCGACGAGCACCCGGCCCCCGCGGCGCAGCGAGACCTTCCGGAAGTCGATCAGCAGGTCGGGGTCGACCGCGTCGGGAGAGTCGGACACCGCACCATCGTGCCGCATCGGGGTTGCGATCGAAGTCCGGGGTGTGCGGTCCGGCCCCGGACTACTCCGGCGGGATCTCCACCCGGCGCACGGTGCCGTCGACGGCGTCGGCGGCCTCGATCTCGGCACGGGTCACCCCGAGGATGAACAGCACGGTGTCCAGGTAGGGGTGGCTCAGCGAGGCGTCGGCGACCTCGCGCAGTGCGGGCTTGGCGTTGAACGCCACGCCCAGGCCCGCCGCGTTGAGCATGTCGATGTCGTTGGCGCCGTCACCGACCGCGACGGTCTGCTCCATGGGGACCCCGGCCTGCTGGGCGAAGTCGCGCAACGCCTTCGCCTTGCCTGCGCGGTCGATCACCGGCCCGGTCACCCGCCCGGTGAGCTTGCCGTCGACGATCTCGAGTTCGTTGGCGGCGACGAAGTCCAGCATCAGCTCGTGCGCCAGCGGTTCGATGACCTGACGGAAGCCGCCGGACACCACCCCGCAGTGGAAACCCAAGCGGCGCAGGGTGCGGATCGTCGTGCGAGCCCCCGGGGTGAGTTCGATCTCCTCGGCCACCTCGTCGATCACCTCGGCGGGCAGGCCGGCCAGCGTGGCCACCCGTCGGTGCAGCGACTCGGCGAAGTCGAGCTCGCCGCGCATCGCCGATTCGGTGATGGCGGCCACCGCATCCAGCGCACCGGCGCGGTCGGCCAGCATCTCGATCACCTCACCCTGGATCAGGGTCGAGTCCACGTCGAACACGATGAGTCGCTTGGCCCGGCGTTCCAGGCTGTACTTCTCCACCGCGATGTCGACGCCCTGCTCGGCGGCCACCCCGGCCAGGCTGGTCTGCAGCTCGCTGTCGGCGCCCGGCGGAACCGACACCCGCAACTCCAGCCCGGTCACCGGGTAGTCGGACACCCCTCGGATGAAGTCGATGTTGACCCCGAGCCCGGCCACCGCGCGGGCCACCGCACCGAACGCCGCGGCGCTGATCGGACGGCCGAGCACCACGATGGTGTGGGTCGACGGCTCACGGATTATCGCGTCGTCGCTGCCCTCGATGGTGACGTCCAGACCCACCCGGTGGATGGCCTCGGTGACGTCCGCACGCAGCCGGCTGCCGTCGGCCACCTCGGCGTCCCCGGAGACCAGCACACCGAGCGTCAGCCGGCCCCGGATCACCACCTGTTCGACGTTGAGCAGTTCCACGTCGTGCCGCGCCAGCACCTCGAAAAGGGCAGAGGTCACCCCCGGCTGGTCGACGCCGGTGACGGTGATCAACACTGACACCTTGTGGATGCTCATCCCCCGACGGGTGCGCTTTCCCTCAGGTGCGGACGTTCTCGTCCAACCGGGTGACATCCCCGTCGGACGGACCGTGCGCACGGCCGATGTGGGCCTCGGCCCGCATTCGCTCGATCATGTGCGGATAGTGCAGCTCGAAAGCCGGCCGCTCCGAACGGATTCGGGGCAGTTCGGTGAAGTTGTGCCGCGGCGGCGGGCACGAGGTCGCCCACTCGAGCGAGTTGCCGTAGCCCCACGGATCGTCGACGGTGACGACCTCGCCGTAGCGCCAGCTCTTGAACACGTTCCAGGTGAACGGGAGGATCGAGATGCCGACGATGAACGCACCCACGGAGGAGATGATGTTCAGCGTGGTGAACCCGTCGGTGGGCAGGTAGTCGGCGTAGCGACGCGGCATGCCCGCGTCACCCAGCCAGTGCTGCACCAGGAACGTGACGTTGAAACCGATGAACGTCAGCCAGAAGTGCAGCTTGCCCAGCCGCTCGTCGAGCAGCCGGCCGGTCATCTTCGGGAACCAAAAGTACACGCCCGCGTAGGTGGCGAACACGATCACGCCGAACAGCACGTAGTGGAAGTGCGCGATCACGAAATAGGTGTCGCTGACGTGGAAGTCCAGCGGGGGGCTGGCCAGCAGCACACCCGACAGGCCACCGCACAGGAAGGTGACCAGGAAGCCGAAGCTGAACAGCATCGGCGTTTCGAACGTCAACTGCCCCTTCCACATCGTGCCGATCCAGTTGAAGAACTTGATACCGGTCGGCACCGCGATCAGGAACGTCATGAACGAGAAGAACGGCAGCAGAACGGCTCCCGTGACATACATGTGGTGCGCCCACACCGCCACCGACAGCGCCGCGATGCTGATGGTCGCGTACACCAGGGTGGTGTAACCGAAGATCGGCTTGCGGGAGAACACCGGGAAGATCTCGGTCACGATGCCGAAGAACGGCAGCGCGATGATGTAGACCTCCGGGTGGCCGAAGAACCAGAACAGGTGCTGGTAGAGCGTCATCCCCCCGTTCGACGGGTCATAGATGTGCGCGCCGAGGTGACGATCGGCGGCCAGGCCGAACAACGCCGCGGTCAGCAGCGGGAACACCAGCAGCACCAGGATCGAGGTGACGAAGATGTTCCAGGTGAAGATCGGCATCCGGAACATCGTCATGCCCGGGCAGCGCATGCACACCACCGTGGTGATCATGTTGACCGCACCCAGGATGGTGCCCAGACCACCGACGGCGATGCCGAGGATCCAGAGATCGCCACCCGCTCCCGGGGTGTGCACGGCGTCGGACAGCGGCGTGTAGGCGGTCCAGCCGAAGTCGGCCGCACCGCCCGGGGTGATGAACCCGCCGAGGGCGATCAACGCGCCGAAGACGAACAGCCAGAACGACAATGCGTTCAGTCGCGGGAACGCCACGTCGGGCGCGCCGATCTGCAGCGGCAGCACCAGGTTGGCGAAGCCGAACACGATGGGCGTCGCGTAGAACAGCAGCATCGCCGTGCCGTGCATGGTGAACAGCTGGTTGTACTGCTCGTTGGACAGGAACTGCAGCCCGGGCACCGCCAACTCGGCGCGCATGAACAGCGCCATCAGGCCGCCGACGAAGAAGAAGATGAAACAGGCGACGCAGTACATGACACCGATCAGCTTGTGATCGGTGGTGGTGACCAGCTTGTAGATCAGGTTTCCCGTGGGACCGGTTCTGGCCGGAAACGGTCGGCTGGCCTCGATTTCTTTGCGCGCAGGAACAACGGCAGTCAAGTGTCCTCCAAAAATAGATCAGCACCCCGAGAACGTGACTTCAATCCTAGCCGTGCGGCGGCCCCATGGACGGATGGGTCCTACATTCTGTCGTAATTCCGTAACCACCCCTGTCCATCGCAGCTCAGCGGCTCGGCGGGCCGCGGATGTTACCGTCGCGGCGTGCGGTTCCGCAGGGTTCGTCCGGGTGGTGTGCTGGCCGCCGCGGCGGTGCTGTGCGCAGTCACCATGACGCTCGCCAGCGGCTGTTCGCAGCGCACCGACAAACAACCGGACTCCAGCGGCAGCCCGGTCACCAGCACCACGAAGATCGCCGGCGCCGGTGTGCTGGGCAACCAGCGGCGGCCGGACGAGTCGTGTGCACCCGAGCCGGCCCGGCTCGACCCGGCCCCCCCGCCGCCGGTGCGCCACGCCGCCGGTGAGACCGCGGTGGTGCCCGACCCGCAACGCATCGTGGTACTGGCCGGGGACGAACTCGACGCGCTGTGCGCCCTGGGCCTGCAGTCCCGGATCGCCGCCGCCGCCGTCGCCGACGGCGCCACCGGCCAACCGTCCTACCTGGGCACCGTCATCCACGATGTGCCCGACGCCGGCACCCGAACCAATCCGGACTTCGCGGCGATCAGCGCCGCCAAGCCGGACCTGATCCTGGGCTCGGCGGCGTTGACCCCGGAGGCCTACCCAAAGCTGTCGGCGATCGCCCCGACGGTGTTCACCGACGCACCGGGCGGCAAATGGCAGGACAACCTGCGCACCATCGGCGCGGCCACCGGCCGGGCCGAGGCGACCGGGGACCTCATCGGCGCGTTCACCGACCGGGCCCGCCAGGCCGGCGCCGCCGCCGACGCCCCGCACTTCCAGGCCTCGATCGTGCAATTCACCGATTCCACCATGCGGGTATACGGCGCCGACAACTTCCCGGCCAGCGCGCTCGCCGACGTCGGGGTGGATCGCCCTGCGGCACAACGGTTTACCGACAAGCCCTACATCGAGGTCGGGATCTCCGAGGCGGACCTGAGCCGGTCACCGGACCTGTCGGCCGCCGACGGCGACATCGTCTACCTGTCGTTCGCGTCGCCGGCGGCCAAGCAGCACGCCCCGGCGGTGCTGGACAGCAAGGCGTGGCGGGCGCTGTCGGCCACCCGCGACAACCGGGTGTTCATCGTCAACAACGAGATCTGGCAGACCGGTCAGGGCATCGTCGCCGCCCGCGGCATCATCGACGACCTGCGCTGGCTCAACGCGCCGATCAACTAGCCGGGGGTGCGGATGAAACGGGTACTGATCCTGCTCGCCGTTCTCGCCGGCAGTGTGGTCACGGTCATCGCGGTCGCCCTGGCCGCCATCCGCTGGCAGATCGAGCCGCTGTTGACCGGGGTCCGCAAGCTGAACCGGGCCCTGACCAACCGGGGCGCCCTGCGCTCGGCGGGCACCGTGTCGAGCGGCACCGCGGTCGTCGTACACCGCGGCCGGCGCAGCGGCCGGACCTACCGCACCCCGGTCCACCTCGACCGGGTCGGCGACAGTTTCGTCATCGCCCTGGCCTACGGCCCCGGCACCGAGTGGGTGCGCAACGTCCTGGCCAACGGCGGCGCCGTAGTCGAAATGGGCGGTGAGGCCTTCATCACGACATGCCCCGCCGTCGTTCCCAGCCCCGAAGTGCTGGACGCGCTGCCGCCCCGCCAACGCCGCGCGATCACCATGTTCGCCGTGGCGAGTTGCCTGCGGCTCGACATCGTCGCCGCGTGACCCGGTGTAGCGTCACGCCCCGTGTTCCATGTGCTGACGATCAACTACGACAAGCCCCTCGACGTGATCGACCAGACCCGGCCCGCGCACCTGGCGTGGCTGGCCGACGAGGTCGCCGCCGGCCGCATCCTGCTCGCCGGGCGCCAGGAGTCGGGGGCCGGCGGTGTGCTGATCACCGGTGACATCAGCGCCGAGGACGCTCAGGACATCATCGACCGCGATCCGTACACCCTGGCCGAGGTGGTCAGCTACGAGCGGTTGTCCTTCAATGCGGGGATCAAGGCCCCCGGCCTGTGAATCCGCTGAAACGGGATTAACCGGGTAGCCGGTTGGGGTTCATGCCGATCAGTGCCGCCCGAAGTTCATGAGGAGACCGATGACAGTCACCGCCTACGTCGCCACCTCGGCCACCGAGCCACTGGCCAGGACCACCATCACCCGCCGCGAGGTCGGGCCGCACGACGTGCGCTTCGACATTCACTTCGCGGGCATCTGCCACTCCGACATCCACACCGTACGCGCCGAGTGGGGTCAGCCCCGCTATCCGGTGGTGCCCGGCCACGAGATCGCCGGCGTGGTCACCGAGGTCGGGTCGGAGGTGACCAAGCACAAGGTCGGTGATCGGGTGGGGGTCGGCTGCTTCGTCGACTCCTGCCGTGAGTGTGACAACTGCCTCGCCGGACTCGAGCAGTACTGCACCGGCGGCGGAAACGTGGGCACCTACAACGCAATCGGGCGTGATGGCCAGCCCACCTACGGCGGCTACAGCGGCAGCATCGTCGTCGACGAGAACTATGTACTGCGCATCCCCGAGGCGCTCGGCCTGGACACGGCCGCCCCACTGCTGTGTGCGGGCATCACCACCTACTCGCCGCTACGGCACTGGAATGCCGGACCGGGCAAGCGGATTGCCGTCGTCGGCCTCGGCGGCCTGGGCCACATGGCCGTCAAGCTCGCG
>CAZHUU010000106.1:0-16999 GCA_964535335.1 uncultured Mycobacterium sp. | reverse complement strand
CTCCAGGGTGACAGTCTGCAGATCCATCGAGCGGAACAGCGAACCGGTGCGCGGCTTGGGGCCGGTGGGTTTCTTGCCCTTCTTGGCCGTGACACCGCCGTCGTCCTCCGGGGGCGGGGCCACGACCACCGAGACCTACACTACTCAGAACACGCTCTCCCCACCCGACGCGCGGCCGGTCGCCGGGTCGACGCCGAGCACGCGGCCCTCTTGCGGTGTGCTGAAAAGGGTTTCGGCCAGCTCGAGGGTCAACTCGTCGGGAGTGATCTCGTCGCTGAGGTTGGCCCGCTGCGGGGTCGGCTCACCGTCGTCGCCGGTGATCATCCGCTCCAGGTACGGACCGTTCTTGCCCACCCGCACCACGATCGGGCGGCCGTGCTCGTCGTCGAAGAGCTTGATGGAGTTGACTTCCCGGGCGTCGATGCCCTCGAGGTTCACCCCGACCAGCTTCTTGAGGCCGCCGGCGCGGGCGATCGAGTGGGCCACGCCGTGCTCGCCGCCGAAGTAGAAGTTGGACAGCCAATTGTCGCGCCGCTCATGGCCGTTGGCGATCTCGTCGAGCTCGTCCTCCATGGCGGCGGTGAAGTCGTAGTCCACCAGCCGGCCGAAGTGCTGCTCCAGCAGGCCGGTGACGGCGAACGCCACCCAGGACGGCACCAGGGCGCTGCCCTTCTTGTGCACGTAGCCGCGGTCCTGGATGGTCTTGATGATCGAGGAGTACGTCGACGGACGGCCGATCCCCAGTTCCTCGAGTGCCTTGATCAGCGAGGCCTCGGTGTAGCGGGCGGGCGGGTTGGTGGTGTGCCCGTCGGCGGTCAACCGGTTGGCGGCGACCCGCTGGCCCTGCCGCAGCTCCGGCAGCCGGCTCTCGGCGTCGTCGGCCTCGCCACCGGCGAGTTCGTCGACGGTCTCGACGTAGGCCTTGAGGAAGCCGGGGAAGGTGATGGTGCGGCCGCTGGCGGTGAAGGCGGCTTCCCGGCCGTCGGCGGCCGTCCCGGAGATCCGCAGGCTCAGCGTGGTACCGCGCGCGTCGGCCATCTGGGAGGCCACGGTGCGCTGCCAGATCAGCTCGTACAGCCGGAACTCGTCCCCGTCGAGTTCGCGATGCAGCGCGCCCGGGGTGGCGAAGGTGTCGCCGGCCGGCCGGATGGCCTCGTGGGCCTCCTGGGCGTTCTTGACCTTGCGGGTGTACTGCCGCGGCGACGGGTGGACGTACTCCTCGCCGTACAGCTGGGCCGCCTGGGTGCGGGCGGCGGTGATGGCCGACTGCGACAGCGTGGTCGAGTCGGTGCGCATATAGGTGATGTGGCCGTTCTCGTAGAGCCGCTGCGCGACGCTCATCGTGCGCTCCGAGCTGAACCGCAGCTTGCGGCCGGCCTCCTGCTGCAGCGTCGAGGTCATGAACGGCGGATAGGGCCTGCGGGTGTAGGGCTTCTCCTCCACCGAGGCCACGGTCAGCTCGGCGCCCTGGAGTCCGGTGGCCAGCGTGCCCGCCGCCGCCTCGTCGAGGACCAGCACCTCCTCGGGCTTGCGCAACCCGCCCAGGGAGTCGAAGTCGCGGCCGGCGGCCACCCGCTTGCCGTCCACGGCGACCAGCCGGGCGGTGAACAGCGGGGGCTGCGCGGTGGGGTCGGACACGCTGGCGTCGAGCTCGGCGATGATGTCCCAGTACGAGGCGCTGCGGAACGCCATCCGGTCGCGTTCACGCTGGACGATGATGCGCGTCGCCACCGACTGCACCCGGCCCGCCGACAGCTTGGGGGCAACCTTCTTCCACAGCACCGGGCTGACCTCGTAGCCGTACAGACGGTCCAGGATGCGGCGGGTCTCCTGCGCGTCGACCAGATCGTTGTCCAGATCGCGCGGGTGCTCGGCGGCCGCCCGGATGGCGGGCTCGGTGATCTCGTGGAACACCATCCGCTTGACCGGGATGCGGGGCTTGAGCGTCTCCAGGAGATGCCAGGCGATGGCCTCGCCCTCCCGGTCGCCGTCCGTGGCCAGGTAGAGCTCGTCTACATCCTTCAGCAGGCCCTTCAGCTCCGAAACCGTGCTCTTCTTGTCCGGACTGATGATGTAGAGCGGCTCGAAGTTCTCCTCGACGTTGACACCCAGCCGGGCCCAGGGCTCCGACTTGTACTTCGCGGGCACGTCGGCGGCATTGCGGGGCAGGTCGCGGATGTGGCCGCGGGAGGACTCGACGATGTAGTTGGCGCCCAGGTAGCCGGCGATTTTGAGCGCCTTGGTGGGCGACTCGACGATGACGAGTCGTCGGACACGGCCATTGCCGCCGCCGCTGTCGCGGGCTTCCTCGTCAGCCAACTGCGCTTACGCTCCACTTCTTGTCTTGCCCACGGGTACCCCCGGGTCCGCAGGCAACTGACAATTTCGCACCCCGGACGTGCAGACGCAAACCGACCCCCCGCCCGCAGCGTCTCAGATTCGGGGCCACGCGGACAACGCCTCCACCTCGTCCGGTGGTTCCCCCACGTTCTCTACCAGCCGCGATAACCGCCTGCGGCCGCTGATTCGCAGCGCGGGCCGGTTGCCCCTGGTGCCGATCAGCGTCGGCGCGATCCCCACCCGCATCAGCGCCGACGCCAGCGGGGAGTGGGTGTCGGGTGCGTGCGGGTCCAGGCCCAGCAGATAGCGGTCGGCCTCCGGCACGCCCGCCGCCAGTGTCCAGGCCCGCAGCTCGCGCGGGCCGGGCAGCCACTGCGGGGGAACGGTCTTCACCGCCCCGCGGGTCCAGTCGGTGGCGATCCCGGTCAATCGCACGTCGACGGCCGTGCGGACCAGCGGTGTCTCCTCGTCGGTACGGGTGATCTCGGGTTCCAGGCCGGCCTCGCTGATCATCTCGGCCAGCGCCCGGGCCCGCCACAGCTCCTCGACCACCACAGACAGCCGAGCCCCACCACCGATGAGCACCACCTGTCCGTGCCCGGCGAGCACCCCGGTGAGGTCGGCGACCGCAGGGGGCACCGACTCCGCCGAGAAGAAGGACAGCTGGCTCACGATTCGACAGTAAGGCAGTCGGCGACCGGCGACACGACGCCGAGCCGTACCAGGCGGTTCCGGTCGGGCGATCGCCCAGCCGGAACCGGTACGAAAACACCCCCGGCGGTTCCCGGTACCGGGACGCTCGGGGGTGTCTCCTCAATCGTCGTGGATCAGACGGCGCGCACGCCGGTGGCCTGCGGACCCTTCGGGCTTTGGCCCACCTCGAACTCGACCTTTTGGTTCTCTTCCAGGGTGCGGAAGCCCGAACCCTGGATTTCCGTGTAGTGGACGAACACATCGGCGGAACCGTCCTCGGGCGCGATGAACCCGAAACCCTTCTCCGCGTTGAACCACTTCACAGTTCCCTGTGGCATCTTTCGTACTTTCCTTCTCTTGCAACCGGGTGCGGTCGGCCGAGGTGTTCGGCGAACCGGGCCCGTTCCGACCGCACTCCTTCGTGGAGTGGCCGGAACAAAACCCGACCTACAGACCCTCGCAGGAACCGCGATCGCAACGTTGATCCTGCGAGTGCTTTGCGACACGAACAGAAGCTGCGACCGCCCATATCCAATCACGTTCAGCGCACTTGCGACAGTCTCGGTGCTACCAACTCATGAACAATGCGATACAAGATCACTGCGGCGCCGCGAGGAGGGACAGCGGGATGGCGAGCTTCGGCGGCGAGCTGTTGACCGCGGCCATCCTCGGCGCGGAATCCTCCTCGGCGGCCCTGCTGCACGTGGCCGAACTGCCGGCGCGCTCGGCGCGGCCGGTCGACTGGCCGGACTGGGCCGAACCCGGTGTGGTCGGCGCGTTCGCCGAGCACGGCATCGAGACCCCGTGGTCACACCAGATCGCCGCCGCGGAGCTGGCCCACGCCGGGCAGCATGTGGTGATCAGCACCGGCACCGCGTCGGGCAAGTCGCTGGCGTTCCAGCTGCCGATCATGGATGCGCTGGCTCGCGATCCACGGGCCCGGGCGTTGTACCTCTCGCCGACCAAGGCGCTCGGCCACGATCAGCTGCGCACCGCGCACGCGCTGACGGCGACGGCGCTTCCTGACGTCGCCCCCACGTCCTATGACGGCGACACCCCCTCGGAGATACGCCGATTCGCCCGCGAACGCTCGCGGTGGCTGTTCTCCAACCCGGACATGATCCATCTGTCGCTGCTGCGCAACCACGCCAGGTGGGCGGTGTTCCTGCGCAATCTTCGTTACATCGTGGTGGACGAATGCCATTACTACCGAGGCATATTCGGATCCAACGTGGCCATGGTGCTGCGTCGGTTGCTGCGCCTGTGCGACCGTTACGGGCCGGCCTCGGCACCCCGTCGAGCGGGCGGTCCCGGTGAGGTGATCGGGCCGACGGTGATCTTCGCCAGCGCCACCACGGCCGCGCCCGGCGACACCGCCGCCGAACTGATCGGACAGACCGTCACCGAGGTCACCGCGGACGGTTCCCCGCACGGCGCGCGCACGGTGGCGCTGTGGGAACCGGAGTTGCGCACCGACCTGCTCGGCGAGAACGGGGCGCCGGTGCGCAGATCGGCCGGCGCCGAGGCGGCGCGGATGATGGCCGACCTGGTGGCCGAGGGAGCGCGGACTCTGACGTTCGTGCGGTCGCGGCGCGGGGCCGAACTCACCGCGCTCGGCGCCCGGGCCCGGCTCGACGACATCGCTCCGGGGCTGAGCCAGACGGTGGCCTCCTACCGGGCCGGCTATCTCGCCGAGGACCGCCGGGCGCTGGAGCGGGCGCTGGCCGACGGTGAACTACGCGGGCTGGCGACCACAAACGCGCTCGAACTCGGCATCGACATCGCCGGGCTGGACGCCGTGCTGCTGGCCGGTTTCCCTGGCACCGTGGCGTCCTTCTGGCAGCAGGCCGGCCGGTCGGGACGGCGCGGCCAGGGGGCGCTGGTCGTCCTGATCGCGCGGGACGACCCGCTGGACACCTACCTGGTGCACCACCCGGCGGCGCTGCTGGACAAGCCGGTCGAGCGGGTGGTCATCGACCCCTCCAACCCGTACGTGCTGGGTCCACAATTGCTCTGTGCGGCAACGGAATTGCCGCTCGCCGATGCCGAGGTTCGCCGCTGGGAGGCGGAGCCGGTGGCCGACGCCCTGGTCGACGATGGTCTGTTGCGCCGCCGGGGCGGGCATTACTTCCCGGCGGCGGGGCTCAGTCCGCACGCCGCGGTCGACATCCGCGGGTCGGCGGGTGGCACCGTCGCGATCCTGGAGCAGGGCACCGGGCGACTGCTGGGCAGCACCGGTGCCGGGCAGGCGCCGGCGACCGTACACCCCGGCGCGGTCTATCTGCACCAGGGCGAGAGCTACGTGGTCGACACCCTGAGCCTCGACGACGGGGTGGCGTTCGTGCACGCCGAAGACCCCGGCTACGCCACTTTCGCCCGGGAGATCACCGACATCACCGTCACCGGCACCGGGGAGCGCGAGCACTACGACGCGGTGACGCTGGGACTGGTGCCGGTGTCGGTCACCCACCAGGTGATCGGTTACCTGCGCAGGCGGCTGTCCGGGGAGGTGATCGACTTCGTCGAACTCGACATGCCCCAGCACCGGCTGGACACCGTCGCCGCGATGTACACGATCACCCCGCAGTCGCTGGACGACAACGGAATCAGCGCACCGCGCATACCTGGCTCCCTGCACGCGGCCGAGCACGCGGCGATCGGGCTGCTGCCGCTGGTCGCCAGTTGTGACCGCGGCGATATCGGCGGCCTCTCCACGGCCATCGGGGAAGGGGGGCTGCCGTCGGTGTTCGTCTACGACGGGCATCCCGGCGGTGCCGGTTTCGCCGAACGCGGGTACCGGCTGGCGAGCACCTGGCTGGGCGCCACCGCGGCGGCGATCGCATCGTGCGAGTGCCCGCAGGGCTGTCCCTCATGTGTGCAGTCACCCAAATGTGGGAACGGGAACGATCCCCTGGACAAGTCGGGGGCGATCCGGGTCCTCACCGTCGTTCTCGACGAACTCGCCGCCGCGGCGAGGAGATGAGCCGCGGCCGCCGACCGACCCCTCGAACGGTCGACAGCCCAAGCGGCATCACCCCGCCCCGATGCTGTACTCGCCCCGCCCTGTTGGAGGCCAAGAATCCGCAGTAGCGAAACTGCGGGCGACCACGGTCGGACAACACGATCCGTGCGCAGGCCTGACACGTCAGGCGTAGCCGGAAAAATACTCCCAGCACCGCCATCGCCGCAAGGCACCCCACGCCGATATCCCGATGCCGCTTCCATCACCTGCGGATTCCGCACCGACGCGGAGAGCCGGGCGGGAAGGCCATCGTTAAACTCCGAACCATGAACCGCGACTGGCTGCTGGTGGAGACACTGGGCACCGAGCCGGTCGTGGTGGCGCAGGGCCGGCAGATGAAGAACCTGGTGCCGATCAGCAGCTTCCTGCGACGCAACCCGAACCTGGCCGCGATTCAGACCGCCATCACCGAGACCGTCGCCACCGCCAAGAGCCTGGCCAGCATCACGCCTCGGACCAACCGGGTGATCCGCACCGAGCCGATCATCATGTCCGACGGCCGGATCCACGGAGTGCAGGTGTGGAGCGGCCCCGCCGAGGCCGAGCCGCCCGAGCGGCCGGTACCGGGCCCACTGAAGTGGGACATGACCACCGGCGTCGCCACCGACACCCCCGAGTCGCTGACTAACGCCGGCCTGGACCCGGCGGTGGAGGCGACCCACGGGCGGGCGTTCGCCGAGGACCTGCCCAGCCGGGTGCTCAACCGTGACGAGGCGACGGTGCTCGCGCTGGCCATCGACGCCGCGCCGGATCGCACCTACTGCACCACCTGGGAGTACAGCGACGGCCAGGGCGCACTGCGGCGGGTGGGTTTCGTGGCGCGCACCGCGATGGAGTCCGCCGAGGACGGCACCGAGCACATCATCGCCCGGGCCATGAACCTGCAGGGCGATCCCGATGCGGCCGGGGCGCCGACGGATCACCTGGCCCAGCGCATCCTCAACGGCCTGTCCCAGCCCGGCGTGTACCGGGCGCTGCTCGATCTGAAGAACTGGAACCTGCTGAAATGGCTCGACGAGCCGTGCCCGTATTACGACTGGCGCGCCGCCGCCCAGTTCCATCCCGACGACCAGCCCAAATTGGGCGGGATGACCGATGAGTTCGAAAGCGGCACGACGACGCGCGTGCTGCGGCTACCCGGCAACGACGGCGGCTGGGTGCCGATGCATGTCACGGTCAACAAAGTTGAACTCGACCGCGGCATTCATGCCGGACTGCTCACGCTGCGCCTGCCGACCGACGACGAACTGACCGCCGCCGGCCTGGCCCCCGGCGACTAGCCGAGGGGTCCGGCCCGCGCCGAGGCGTGCGCCCGGGCGCGCGGCGTTGTTCCGGTCGCTGTGACGGTAACGGTGACGCTCAGCACGACATCGAGCCGCTCGAGCCGGCAGTCCCGCAGCGATGCACCCAGTGCTCTGATCGACGGTGCTGACCCGTTTGTAGCCGATGCGCTGTCCCACTACCCAATTCCTCCGCTCGGAAAAGTTTGTCGAACTAAACTCTGAGACTCCAGTGGACGCATGTCCAATAATCTCGCCCCACGCCCTAGATGGGCGCTGGAGAGACGTACTTTGGCTGTCCTGCATGGGTTTACCCCAAATGGACATTCACTCGCCAGCGTGGATTCTGGGGCTGTTTCGGCCTTGGCCTCAGGCCGGGGTGGCAGGGGTCGATCTCGAGTACCGGATGAAGAAGTCGGGCCCGGAACTATGACTCCGCAGATGCTTCGTACTTGTTGACTTGAGCCTTGAGGAGGTTGATGACCTCGTCGGCGTTGGCGTTCATTAGGCCGCCACCGCCTGTGTTGACGAGGACAGGGCCATCGAGCGCGAAGAACAACAGCAGGTCGGTGCCGTCGGAATTCATCTTGACTCCGACCGCGCCGTCACCGACCTTTGGAGCGGACATCGGCGCGTAAGTCATTTTGGAGCCTTCCCACATCTCGCCATTGCAGGTCGCAAGCGCATCGGTCATGGATTTGAACGCTGCTTTCGCTTGATCGGCATCGGCGTACTGACGCAACCCGACTCTGAGGAACTCAGAGGAAAGGCCACCGCCCTTGGTGAAGCCCCGCTCGACGTAAATCTTCTCCTCGAAGGCCGGCTTGTAGTCGCAGAAAGTCTTGTTGACCGGCTTCGCCGTCGGTGGATCTTGGCTGTATCCAGGAGGAAGCTCCTGCACCCCGAGGAGTGCCGCGGTCAACTCCTTCTCGGCAAGGACTCGCTGGGTAGGGGCGGCGGCGGTTGAAGTCGTGCCCGACGCTGCATCAGTGGTCTTGCTTGAATCCGGTGAACCATTGCCGCAGCCCGCGACCGACAGGATCACGCCGAGAGTCACCAGAATCCTTCGCACCAATTCCCCTCCGTTGCTGGGCCTTCCGCCGCAACTTACCTGACCCAGATTCACCGAGCAGGCCTCCACCCGCGGGGGTGGTTGATGGGGAAGCGCCGACACCGCGCCGGATGACTGTCGAGAAGCGGTGCTTGTGACCCCAGGGGGCCACCCCCAAGGTGATGTGTTGACCGGGCCGTCATGAGCCCACCGCATCCGGTACGGGTTCGCAGGTCTGCGGGCTTAGCACCGCAGCTCGGGTCGTCGCCCCATACGCATGCCGCTAAAGGCATTCGCCGTTGTGGACCATGAAGCACTCAGGGCACTTCGGCTCAGGCGCTCCGGTCCGGGGGACGTCATTGGCGCCGAGGCGAACATTTCCGAGTGGCGTCAACTTGACCGACGGGTCGAGGTGTTGCAGTTGAGTGAGCCTTGTGTTCACATGTTGGCGCAATCCGGGAGAGCTTGGGTAGTTGAGCAGTTCTCGGTACAGCCCAGCCTGCAGCTCAGCCTCCGATGGTGTGGCGAGCTCGTCATCCAATGTCAGCTGCACGATCCTCCGCACCTCTGTGACCCGGCCAGGCTTTACGGGCTCGCCCGCTGCCACCGCGGCGGCGGCGATCCCTACGTCGCTCAAGTTCTGCTTTATTCCGATTAGTACCTTGGCGTAACGGGTGCGCGGATGCGCGAGCAGGGTCTGTTCCATTTCGTCTCGAAACGGGTTTACGGGGGACATCTGATCTCCAGGATGGTCATCTGTGGGGTACCCCTTTCCCCCTCTAGGTAGCCCGAGTAGGCCGTTTGACGCCGATGAGCGATCGACAGTCCGCACTCACCAACCAAGTTCGCTCGTGGTCCTGAACCTCGAAGTTCCCACTCTCAAGCTGAGTGACATTGCTTGCGTCGAACTTGGCGCAAGCTCGTCGGATCTCGGCATCCAGCTCCTCATCGGGAGCCCATACCAGGTCGTCAATCACGGCGAAGGATCTGCGGACCCGCACCGTCAGGTGGACGGTGTCAGGATCAAAGACAGAGATAAAGTCGGACAGCGCCGCTTGTTGTCCAGGCGCAGGAGCCGGCCCTGAGGCTTCTCGCAGTAGCCCTTTCGGATTGCGCTTCTTTCTCGTCTTGCGCTTCGAACGAGATGGGACACCAGCTTTGAACTGAGCCCATGTGCGCTCCCGGTGGACGGTCCAGTAGTAGGTGATCGCGTCAGATTTGGGCGAGAGGGTAAGCACGTAGCCGTCCCGGGCAAGAAAGATGAACCCTTCGTCCGATACCCGATGCGCAGACTTCAGCAGAAAGTCCTCGAGCATCACGCGAAGCTGGACCTCCGCTTCCCGCTGCCCGCCGCCGTGATGGAACCGGAAGCACTCCAACGCGCGGGTTGTCACCCGAACCGACGAAACTTCGTCAAGTGCCACAGTGTCGACGGGCAAGGCGCCCGTCTCCTCGATGTGCTTGGCCGTGCCCCATGGAGCGCCTGTAGTAACTGGCCCTAGCTCAAGGTCGCGCCGAACAAAGCCGGGGCAACCTTCGCGGCACCAGCCGTCAACATTAGACGTCTTATTGGTGCACGCCGATCCGTCCTCGTGAAACCGGTTGCAGGTTCTCAGGCGTGCGGATCCTGGCGTTCTTGGTTCCGTCATTGTCGCTCTCTTCTCTGAGCGCCGAGACCAATTCCCGGCGGCTACTGGTGGGGCGCGGTCTGGAGATCGCCTCCACGCCGACGCTGTTGAACCTACTTCATACAGCGTATCAATACGGCTGTCAAACACCGTATGGCTGGTGCTGGCAATACGGGTAAATGTCTGGTTAGATGGCCGTATGACGAGGACGACTGAAACGGTCAATCCACTGCCCTACGAAGTTGAGCTAGTACGTGAGGATGAGAGAGTTGTTGAAGTAACAGTGCGCGCCGTTGAGGGCGCAGAATTGACATACATGCATGTCAGAAGCGCTATGCAGGCAGTCCTGGACCTACTGCCGCGTTACTCCACCGAGCAACAACAGCGGCGGCTGCGAGTGCAGCACGAACGCAATGCGCACGTTCACGGCATGCTCAGGAGCGGTGAGTTACGACTGCCACCTCGGGAAACAGAAGCACTGCTGAACGCATACGCTCGAGCGGATGGTCGGGTCACCGATGACTATCTCGCCCATCTTGCCGTTGCCTACGCGGCTGCAGCGCTAGAGCACCGTGATGTATCACAGAAGCTCTCAGAGGCCCTGGGCAGACCACTGCAAACGATAAAAGGGCATGTGATGCGCGCCAGGAAAGAGGGCTTCTTGACGGCGACCGTTGAGGGCCGCGAAGGCGGCGAAGCTACTGACAAAGCGCTGGCCCTTGCGGGTGGCGGCGATCCAAATTTGGCACATTGATCCACGGCAATCGATTGCCATCCAGCTGGCCCACAATGCGTGGCTAGGCGAAGGACCTGCGACGTGAACCCCGAGCACCAAGCCCTCATCGCGCTCTTGGGGACCCAGCCGGAAAAGCGCACCTGGCGCACGTCCTCACCGACGGGCAGCAGCGATGCCTAGTGCCAGCACAGGTAGCTCCGGCCCTAACGCACCAGTTGCAACCGCGATGTGTTTCACACCCCCTAGCTGTTGTCAGGGTTCTGACTGCGACGAGCACCAGTCGCGTCCCACTTCGGGGGACGCTGCTACACAGGGAGGAATCAACATGTCTGGATACCACGGTGGTGATGGCCACCACCAGATCGGCGCTGTCGAGAGCGGCGGTTTCGGCGTCGGTCATCCGGCGGGGCACATCACAGATCACCGTCGCGCCACCGCGGCGCCCGGCGTCCAGCACCGCCTCCACCGGGCCGGCGCCCGGTTCGTGACTGCGGCGCGTTCCGGACAGCACACTGACCCCGCGGAGGCTTGGCAGCGCATCGCGTACCGCACCCCAGCCGAGTCGACCACCCTGCAGACTCAGGTCCGGCCACCGCAGCCCCGGCGCGGATTCCCCGCCCAGCAACAGATCGATACCCCCGCCCCACGGGTCGAGATCGACCAGCAGTGCCTCGGTGGCGGCATGACTCAAGGCCACCGCGAAGACCGACGCCCCCGCCCCGCCGCGGGTCGATGTCACCGCGATCACCCGGCTGTGCCGGTCTCCGCCGCGGGCCGCTTCGGCCACCTCGGACAGGTGTCGCACGAAATCGGCCTCCGCGTCGGGCAACGTGCAAACATGTTGCGCCCCAACGTCTATCGCCGCCTCCCACGCCGAAGCCCCGGGTTTGCCGCCGGCCAGCAGGATGATCCCGTCGCGGCGTGGCATACCGTCCCGCCGGCACCGCCAGGCCGCGTCCTCGTCGAGCAGCACCGCCGCCGCGGCCAGCCACGCCTTCCTGGTGAGCATGGCCGGACCGGGGGTGGTTCGAACGCCCACCGCCGCGGCCACCCGCTCGGCGTGCTCGCGCAGCTCGCCGCCGCCGAGCAGTGTCAGCGTGACGGCGGTGGTTCGGGCCATCCCTCCACGGTGTGGGCGGCGCACCGATCGCACCAGGGCCGACGGCCGGGTCTGGGGATGACGGCCGGTCTGGGGATCACGCGAGGGACCCGGCCAAATCGACGCGTGCGTGCAATTTTGGCAACGTCTCGTGTTGGGGCCGATCGGCCGACGAGAGATTTTTTGCCCCACAAAAGGGACGACCCCCGCCAGGGGGGGAGGAGGCGGAGGTCGTCGTGAATCAGCCCCGGGGGGTCGGGCTGATGCACACCCGGCATAAGCCGAGTGATGCTCACTATACACACGACGGTGCCGCGACGCGCAAGTACTTGCCGCACTTGCAACCCATGTTTTAGCTGTGAAATTGCAGTGGCTGTCAGGTGGCTTGATCTGCCATTTTGGCCTCGGCCGCCGGGAGACCGCCGCCGGCGCCCCCTATCCTGGGGGGCGTGCCCGTCCCGAACCCGACCAACGGTCGGCCAACCGCCTCCCACAGCGACGCCTCGGCGACTGAGCCGGCCAGGACGGCGGCGTTCTTCGACCTCGACAAGACCGTAATTGCCAAGTCAAGCACGCTGGCGTTCAGCAAACCTTTCTTCAACCAGGGTCTGCTCAACCGCCGGGCGGTCCTCAAGTCCAGCTACGCCCAATTCCTCTTCCTGATGTCCGGGGCCGACCACGACCAGATGGACCGGATGCGGTCATACGTGACGAGCATGTGCGCCGGCTGGGACGTCGAGCAGGTCACGTCGATCGTCAACGAGACCCTGCACGACATCGTCGACCCGCTGGTGTTCGCCGAAGCGGCCGAGCTCATCGCGGACCACAAACTGTGCGGCCGCGACGTGGTGGTGGTGTCGGCCTCGGGCGAGGAGATCGTCGCCCCGATCGCCCGCGCCGTCGGCGCCACCCATGCGATGGCGACCCGGATGGTCGTCGAGGACGGCCGCTACACCGGCGAGGTGGAGTTCTACTGCTACGGCGAGGGCAAGGCCGCGGCGATCCGCGAGCTTGCCGCCCACGAGGGTTACGCGCTGGAGCACTGCTACGCGTACTCCGACTCGATCACCGATCTGGCGATGCTGGAGACCGTCGGGCACCCCACCGTCGTCAACCCCGACCGGGCTTTGCGCAAGGAGGCCACCGCGCGCGGATGGCCGGTGCAGACCTTCTCCCGGCCGGTGCCGTTGCGCGACCGGCTGCCGGCGCCGTCGGGTGCGGCAATGGCCACCACGGCGGCGGTGGGATTGAGCGCGCTGGCGGCCGGGGCGCTGACCTACTCACTCACCCAGTCGCTGCTTCGGCGCTTGTCCGACTGAGTATTCGACCGCGTCCAAAACGTTGCCGATCAGCCCTTGATGTGACGGCGGTCACGGAGTACAAAGGAACGTACGGACGCCCGGTGAGGCCAAGCTAGTGCCGGAAGAGAAGGCGCTAACTCCCGACCCGAGCGGCCCAGCACGGTTCCCGGCACCCACGCGGAGCATGCCGCGATAGGGCAGAAGTGTTGCGGGCCTGCGTAATTGCGAAAAGCGGACGGATCGGTCGACCCCTTGGGTGGGGTCATCACCGAAGCGCAGCGCAAGACCGCCGAGGCCAACCCACGCAACCCACGTTGCACGCTTGGTAACCAGGTGACCGTGCTAGCGGGCGGCGAGCCGAATCATTCGGACCGCCGCCCGCTTCATGTCCGGGGACCGACCGACGGGTCTATCCTGAGGCGGCTTCGGCAATCGAAACCGCTTCGCGGGCACCGTCTTCGAGGGCACGACAACACATCAGCAGCCACGGCGCCAGACCCTCGGGCGTCCCGGTCGCGAAGCCCGCCGCCGCGGTGCGGTACTCGCCGGCGCGGCGCAACCAGTACACCTCCGGTACGCCGAGCCCGTGCGGGTCCAGCCCGGTGGCGATGGTCACCAACCGCGACACCGCGCGCGCGATCACTCCGTCACCACTGCCGAACGGCGCCAGGGTCAGCAGCTCGCCGTGCACCACCGCCGCGAGCACCGGCGCGGGGGCGGTGCTGGCCCCGGTCACCAGCCGGGTGACCAGGTCGAGCCGGGCCGACGCCTCGGGGTTCTGCCGGGGCCGGCCCAGCGTCTCCTCATCGACGAGGTCGGCGGCGGCCAACGCGTGCAGTCGCGCCAGCGCCTGCAGCGGGGCCCGCTGCCATACCCCGACCAGCGTGGTGCTGCCGCCCTCCAGAGCCTGACCCACCCGCAACGCGCCGGCCAGCACCGGATCGTTCGGCTCGTTACCGGCGCCATCGAGCTGCACGGCGCCCCCGTCGAGCGCCGAGGAGGACCGCGCGCCGCGGACGGCCGACTCGGCCGCGGTCACCGGCCAGTTGCGCAGGTTCGTGCGGTGGCGATGTGCCCGCGCCAGTGCGTCGCGGGCGGCCTCGGCGGCGTCGGCGACCCCCGGCAGGCCGAGCAGCGGAGCCAACAGGTCACTCACGTCCGCAAACGCTATCGGCGCCCACCGCGGCGAAGCGCGGTGGGTCGCGCCCGCACCGATCGGTGCCACAACCGGACCACCCGTCGAAGATCGTGACCCGCAACGCCGATGCAACCCTCGGTGACTACGCTCACGGCTATGAGCGAGACGCACACCGATGTTCCGTCGTCGTACCCGCCCCCGGCGCAGTTCGCCGAGAACGCCAATGCGACAGCCGATCTGTATGACCGGGCCGACGCCGACCGGTTGGCGTTCTGGGCCGAGCAGGCCAACCGGCTGTCCTGGGACACCCCGTTCACCGAGGTGCTGGACTGGTCCGACGCGCCGTTCGCCAAGTGGTTCGTCGGCGGCAAGCTGAACGTCTCCTACAACTGTGTGGACCGGCACGTCGAGGCCGGCAACGGTGACCGGATCGCCATCCACTGGGAAGGCGAGCCCGTCGGCGACGCCCGCGATCTCACCTACGCCCAACTCAAGGACGAGGTGTGCCGGGCGGCCAACACCCTGACCGGACTCGGCCTGGTGGCCGGCGACCGGGTGGCCATCTACATGCCGATGGTCCCCGAGGCGGTCGTGGCGATGCTGGCCTGCGCGCGGCTGGGGCTGATGCACAGCGTGGTCTTCGCCGGGTTCTCCGCCTCGGCGCTGCGCGCCCGCGTCGAGGACGCCGAGGCCAAGCTGGTCATCACCACCGACGGCCAGTACCGGCGCGGAGCGGCGGTGTCGCTCAAGGACGCCGTGGACGAGGCGGTCAAGCATCAGCCCTCGGTCGAGCATGTGCTGGTGGTGCGCCGTACCGGCATCGACGTCAACTGGACCGAGGGGCGCGACCTGTGGTGGCACGAGACCGTCGCGAACGCCTCCCCGGAGCACACCCCCGAGGCGTTCGACTCCGAGCACCCGCTGTTCCTGCTGTACACCTCCGGCACCACCGGCAAGCCCAAGGGCATCATGCACACCTCCGGCGGCTACCTGACGCAGGCGTCCTATACGCATTACAACGTCTTCGACATCAAGCCGGAGACCGACGTGTACTGGTGCACGGCCGACATCGGCTGGGTCACCGGGCACACCTACATCGTGTACGGCCCGCTGTCCAACGGGGCCACCCAGGTGGTCTACGAGGGCACACCCGCGTCACCGGACGAGCACCGGCACTTCCAGGTGATCGAAAAATACGGTGTCACAATCTATTACACCGCTCCCACGCTGATCCGGACCTTCATGAAATGGGGTCGTGAACTAGCCTTCGCACACAACCTGTCCAGCCTGCGACTGCTCGGCTCAGTCGGCGAGCCCATCAATCCCGAGGCGTGGCGTTGGTACCGGCTGGTCTTCGGCGGCGACGGCACACCGATCGTGGACACCTGGTGGCAGACCGAGACCGGCGCGGCGATGATCTCGCCGCTGCCCGGCGTGACGCACTGCAAGCCGGGCTCGGCGATGCGCCCGCTGCCCGGCATCTCGGCCAAGATCGTCGACGACGACGGCAACGAACTCGAACCCGGTGCCGACCACGGCGAGCACGTGACCGGCTACCTCGTGCTCGACAAGCCCTGGCCCGGAATGCTGCGCGGCATCTGGGGCGACCCGGAGCGGTTCAAGGAGACCTACTGGTCGCGCTTCGCCGAGCAGGGCTGGTACTTCGCCGGCGACGGCGCCCGCTACGGCAGCGACGGCGAGGTGTGGGTACTCGGCCGCATCGACGATGTCATGAACGTCTCCGGACACCGCATCTCGACCGCCGAGGTGGAGTCAGCACTCGTGGGGCATGCGGGCGTCGCCGAGGCCGCGGTCGTCGGGGCCTCCGACGAGACGACCGGACAGGCGATCTGCGCGTTCGTGATCCTCAAAGAGCATCACCCGGACCTCTCGACCGCGGAGATGGTCAACGAACTGCGCGCTGAGGTCGCCCGGGAGATCTCGCCGATCGCCAAGCCGCGCGAGATCCACGTCGTACCGGAACTGCCGAAGACCCGCAGCGGCAAGATCATGCGCCGACTGCTGCGGGACGTGGCCGAGGGCCGCCCACTCGGCGACACCTCGACACTGCTGGACCCCGGGGTTTTCGAGGCGATCCGGGCCAGTAAGGCCAACTAGTCGTTACGCGCTCAGGCCGGGCCGGGCGCCAGGTTGGAGGTCGGGACGAATCCGGCCCCGGGCCGATCCTTGGCGGCCAGGTCGCTGAGAATCGTGTTCATCGACATCGTCACCGCCGGCGTGTGCAGCGGAATGTATTTGATGATGCAGGTGGGCAGGCCGTCGGTGAATGCGCCGTGAATCATCCCGACCAGTTTGTTGTTGACCGTAACCGGGGCGCCGGAGTCTCCGGGCTGACCGCAGACCTGGTTGAGGATCGTGCCCGGCTCCTCACCCGGTCCCCACGTGACACCGCAGGAGTAACCGGTGGTGCGGCCCAGCTTGCAGGCCACCTGCCCGAGGACCGGATCGGGTCCGATCCCGTCGATCGCGAAGCCACTCCAGTTAGCGACCGGGTTGACCTTCGCGGGATCGAAACGGATCACCGCGTAGTCCAGACCGTCGTTTCCCGCCACCATCGTGCCGATCACCCCACGGTCCGCCTCGTCCTCGGCGGCCACCTGCGCCCCCGGCCCCCCGCAGTGCGCCGAGGTGAAGCCCACCAGCTCCCCGGAGCTGTCGGTCCCGATCGAGGTCAGCGTGCAGTAGGTCTC
>CAZHUU010000105.1:11952-17324 GCA_964535335.1 uncultured Mycobacterium sp. | reverse complement strand
GACCGAGGAGATCACCGACCCGGAAGGCATGAAGGCCTACGGCCGGGCGGCCGGCGCCGCGATGGGCAAGGTGAGGATCCTCGCCGTCGATCAAAGCCCCGAGGTGCTCGAGGGCGAGTGGCACGGTCATCAGACCGTGGTGCTCGAGTTCGACTCCGTCGCGGACGCCCGGGCCTGGTACGACTCGGAGCCCTACGCCAAGGCGCGGGAACTGCGCCAGGCCGCTGCGCGCACGAATGCGGTGATCCTGGCCGGTTTTCCTACGCAGTAGCTCACCAGTGGTGCGCGCGGCCCTGCTCGGCGTACCAGTCGATGAGGTCCGGGTTGTCGATCGACCGCGGGTCGAGTGACACGTCGCTGTGCCCGGCCATGATCGCGGTGACCGGCACTTCCAGCTTCTTGCCGGTGCGGGTGTGCGGAATGCCCGGCGCGGCGATGACGTCGTCCGGCACGTGCCGCGGGGACAGCTTGGTCTTGATCGCCGACCGGATGGTGTCGATGAGCCGATCGTCGAGTTCGTGCCCCTCGGCCAGGGTGACGAACAGCGGCATCCAATACGCGCCGTCGGACCCGTCGATGCCCAGCACGAAGGCTTCGGCGACGGCGTCGATGGCCTCGACCACCTCGTAGATGTCGGCCGAGCCCATCCGGATGCCGTGCCGGTTCAGGGTGGCGTCGCTGCGGCCGTGGATGATCAGTGAGCCGCGCTCGGTGACGGTCACCCAGTCGCCGTGCCGCCAGACACCCGCAGCCAGACCATCGGCCCAGTGGTGGTCGAAATACGCTGCCCGATAGCGAGATCCGTCGTCGTCGTTCCAGAAGCCGACGGGCATGGACGGCATCGGGGTGGTGATCACCATCTCGCCGACCTCGCCGACCAGCGGCTGCCGCCGTGGTGACCAGCTGTGTAGGTCCACGCCGAGGTAGCGGGTGGTGAGTTCGCCGGCGATCACCGGCACGCCCGCCGTTCCGCCGGCGAACGCCGTCACCACGTCGGTCCCGCCGCTGATCGAGGACACCGCGACATGCTCACCGACCTCGGTGTGCACCCACTCGAACAGGTCCGCGGGCAGCGGCGATCCGGTGCTGCCGATGGTGACCAGCCGGCTCAGGTCATGGGCGGTGCCGGGATGCAGGCCGGCCTTGCGGGAGGCCAGCAGATGGCCGGGGCTGGTGCCGAAGTAGGTGACGTGCTCGTCGGCGACCAGCTGCCACAGCCGGTCGGCGTCGGGGCAGAGCGGGTGGCCGCTGTAGCAGACGACGGTGGAACCGCACATCAGCCCGGCGATTCGGAAGTTCCACATCATCCAGCTCAGCGCGGTCTGCCAGAAGAACACGTCACCGGGTCCCAGATCGGCGTGCAGCGCAGCGGCTTTCAGATGCTCCAGGACCACGCCACCGTGACCGTGCACGATCCCCTTGGGCCGACCCGTGGTACCGGAGCTGAACAGCACCCACAGTGGGTGGTCGAACGGCACCGCCGTCACCTCCGGTGCGACGGGATTGGCGGCGACGTCGCGGTAGGCCTCGCCGTCGAGCAGGATCAGGTGCGCACCATCGAGCAACTGCACGAGTTCCGCGGTGTCCGAGCGCTTGTCGATCCAGCGGCCGTTGAGCCGGTATCCGTCGACGCTGAACAGGACCTTGGGTTTCAGCTGCGCCAGCCGCGCCGCAGCGCCCTGCGGGGCGTAGTCCTGTCCGCACGCCGACCAGACCGCGCCGACGGCGGCCGTGGCCAGGAAGGCGACCATGGCCTCGGCGATGTCGGGCAGGTAGCCGGCGACGGTGTCACCGGGCCCGACGCCGCGGCGGCGCAGTTCGGCGGCCACCGCGCCGATCCGCCCCGGCAGGTCCGACCAGGCGATCTCGGTGCGGGTGCCGTCCTCGTCGATGCCGATGATGGCCGGCCCCGGTCGGGAGGTGTGCCGCAGGACCTGCTCGACGTAGTTCAGCGTGACGCCGGGAAACCATCGGGCGCCGGGCATCGCGGCGTCGGCCAGCACACCCGCCTCACCCGGCCGCGGGCCGGTGGCGGCCCGAACGTCGAAGTGCTCCCACACCGCGCGCCAGAACTGCGCCGGCTGATCGACCGACCACTGCCACAGCGCGGGGTAGTCGTCGGCGGGTGCGCCGTACCGGGCTGCGGTGGTAGCGGCGAACTGTCGCCATTGCGGTTCGGTGGTACCAAGACCATCAGTGCGCGGCACTACGCTCATCTCCTCTGCGTTCGCCTCGCCCTCCCCGGGGCTCAGCGCCTCTACCAGGGGCTACACCGGAAACTGCACACGGCTTGCCCGAAATGGTATTGGCATTCTCCTAAACTGCAAGTACGGTATCCACCGATGGACTACCAATCCGAAACGTCGTCGGGTATCCCGCTGCAGCCGGTGTACGGACCGGCCGACCGCAGTGGCGATCCTCCCGTGCCGGGCGAGTTCCCGTTCACCCGGGGCAACTTTTCGAACGGCTACCGCGGGCGGCTGTGGACATTCCGTCAGTATTCCGGTTTCGGCACCGCGGAGGAATCGAACCGGCGCTATCGCTACCTGCTCGACCAGGGCGGCACCGGCCTGTCGGTGGCGCTGGACCTGCCCACCCAGTGCGGCTATGACTCCGACGATCCGGAGTACGGCGAAGAGGTCGGCCGGGTCGGGGTCGCGGTGGACACCCTGGCCGATGCCGAGATCCTGTTCGACGGCATCCCGCTGGACAAGATCAGCACCAGCTTCACCATTAACGGCACCGCGGCCATTCTGCTGGCGTTCTACGTCGCCGCCGCGGAGAAGAAGGGGGTGCCCCGAGAGAAGCTGACCGGCACCATCCAGAACGACATCCTCAAGGAGTACGCCTCGCGCGGCACCTGGATCTGGCCGCCGGAGCCGTCGCTGCGGCTGATCGCCGACACCATCGAGTTCTGCGCGGCCGAGGTGCCGCGGTTCAACGCGATCTCGGTGGCCGGCGCCCATTTCCGGGATGCGGGCGCCAACGCGGTGCAAGAGATGTCGTTCACCCTGGCCGACGGTGTCACCTACTGCGACACCGTGGTGCAGCGCGGCCGGATGACCATCGACCAGTTCGCCCCGCAGATCTCGTTCTTCTTCTACACCCACGGCGACTTCTTCGAGGAGATCGCGAAATACCGTGCCGGACGCCGTCGTTGGGCCACCATCGTGCGGGAGCGGTACGGCGCCAAGACCGACAAGGCGGCGATGTTCCGGTTCGGCTGTGTCTCCGGCGGCGCGTCGCTGTACGCCCCACAGGCACAGAACAATCTGGTCCGGGTGGCCTACGAGTCGCTGGCGTCGGTCCTCGGCGGCGTGCAGTCGATGTTCACCGCGGCCTGGGACGAACCTTTCGCCCTGCCCAGCGAGGAGTCGGCGACGCTGGCCCTGCGCACCCAGCAGATCCTGGCCTACGAGACCGGGGTGACCCGGGTGGCCGATCCGCTCGGCGGCTCCTATTTCGTCGAGGCGCTCACCGACGCCACCGAGGAACGCATCATAGAGATCATGGCCGACCTGGAGAAGCACGGCGGCATGGTGCGTGCGATCGAGGACGGTTACCTCCAGGGGCTGATCGCCGACGAGGCGTACAAGATCCATCAGGAGGTCGAGTCCGGTGAGCGGCCGGTGGTCGGGGTGAACAAGTTCGTCACCGATGAGGCGCCGCCGGACATCGACACCTACGAACTCGACGCCGAAGGCCGAGACCTGCAACTCAAGCGCCTCGCGCAGGTCAAGGCCGAACGCGACCCGGCCGCGGTGTCGGCCGCCCTGGCCGCGCTGTCCCGGGGCGCGGAGGGGGATGAGAATCTGATGCACCGGCTGATCGACTGCGCCAATGCCTATTGCACGGTGGGGGAGATGGTTTCGACGCTCAAGGCCGTGTGGGGCGAGTTCCAGCAACCGGTGGTGTTCTAGATGACTGCTCGTATTCTGGTCGCCAAGCCCGGGCTCGACGGGCACGACCGCGGCGCCAAGATCGTCGCGCGCGCACTGCGGGACGCGGGGTTCGAGGTGATCTACACCGGGATCCGGCAACGCATCGAGGACATCGTGTCCATCGCCTTGCAGGAGGACGTCGCGGTGGTGGGGCTGTCCATCCTGTCCGGTGCACACATCGCGCTGACCAAGCGCACCGTCGATGCGTTGCGCGCCGCCGACGCCGGGGACATCGCTGTGATCGTCGGCGGCACCATCCCCCAGGGTGACGTCGCCAAGCTCTTCGAGGTCGGTGCGGCGGCGGTCTTTCCGACCGGGACCTCGCTCGGTGATCTCGTCCGCGATGTGCGTGCACTGACCGAGAGGGCGGGCGAATCGGTATGAGGCTTGGAACCCTTGCGCCGAACGTGCACTCACTGCGAGTTTCGGGCCAATTCTTGACAGTGGACGCACGCTCGGCGGGGCGTAGCGCGAAAGGACAGTACACATGCGCCTCGGCGTGATGATCGGCGCCGAACGCGGCGATATGGCCCGCAAGGTCAAGAAGTTCCTCGAAGACATCGAATGGGCCGAGTCGGCCGGCTTTGACACCGCGTGGATGCCCCAGGTGCCCAACGACTTCGACGCGCTGACCATGGTCTCGCTGATGGGCAGCCGGACCAGCCGGATCGAGCTGGGCACCGCGGTGGTTCCGCTGCAGGCCCAGCATCCCATCGCGCTGGCCCGCCAGGCGCTGTCGGTGCACGCCGGCAGCGGCGGGCGGCTCGCGCTCGGGGTCGGGCCGTCGCACCACTGGATCGTGCGTGACATGCTGGGCATCCCGTACGAGAAGCCCGCCGCCTATACCCGCGACTACCTGCAGGTGCTCAATGCCGCGCTGGCCGGACCGGGTGACGTCGACATCGAGAACGACAACTTCACCGTGCACAATCCGACTGTGCTGGGCGCAGATTCACCGATGCCGGTGCTGGTGGCGGCGCTGGGCCCGGTGATGTTGCAGATCGCCGGCGAGCTTACCGACGGCACGGTGCTGTGGATGGCCGACGAACGGGCCATCGGTGATCACATCGCACCGAGGATCACCAAGGCCGCCGAGAACGCCGGCCGCAAGGCACCCCGAATCGTCGCCGGCATCCCGGTCTGCCTGTGCGCCAACTCCGAGATCGAGGCCGCCAAGGCCCGCGCCAACCGCATCCTGGCCGAGGCCGAGACGTCGCCGAACTACCAGCGACTGCTCGACCGCGGCGACGCCCGCGATGTCGGCGACCTGACCGCCGCCGGTGACGAAGAGGCCATCCTCGCCCGATTCCGGGCGTTCGCCGACGCCGGGGTGACCGACCTGTCGGTGCGGCTGCTGCCGATCGGAGAGACCCGCGACGAGCTGATCGCCTCGAAATACCGTACGCGCGAGGTGATCTCGCAGCTGGCCGC
>CAZHUU010000105.1:4409-11852 GCA_964535335.1 uncultured Mycobacterium sp. | reverse complement strand
ACGAGCTGATCGCCTCGAAATACCGTACGCGCGAGGTGATCTCGCAGCTGGCCGCCGCGATCCGATGACGGGTCCGCTTGGGCCGGATGGCGGACCCCTGGAGAGTCCGCTGGGGCCGGATGGCGGACCCCTGGAGAGTCCGCTGGGGCCGGATGGCGGACCCCCGACGGGTCCGCTGGCCGGCATCCGGATCCTCGAGGTCGGCACCATGCTGGCCGGGCCCTACGCCACGATGATGCTGGCCGATCTCGGCGCGGAGGTCATCAAGGTCGAGCCGCCGGGCGGTGAGATCTCCCGCCAGGTCGGGATGAGCTACTTCGCCAGTATCAACCGCAACAAGCGCAGCATCTGCCTCGACCTGAGCTCCGAGGCCGGACAACGCCGCCTTGGCGAACTCGCCGCGGATTCCCATGCGCTGCTGGTGAACATGAAGCCGTCGGTGATCAAGAAGCTCGGTCTCACCTACGACGCATTGCGCCGGCACAACGAGCGCATCGTCTGCGTGGCGCTGACCGGCTTCGGCCTTGACGGCGGGGACGACCCGGCGTTCGACTACGTCGTCCAGGCCGCCACCGGCGTTGCCGCGATGACCGGCGACCCCGACGATCCGCCCACGCTGCCCGGGTACTCGTCGGTCGACAACTCCACCGGCCTGACCGCCGCGCTGGCCCTGCTGGCGATGATCGTGTCGGGGGAGGGCGGTCAGGTGGATGTGTCGCTGCGCGACGTGATGCTCTCCCAGTTGAACTACAAGGCCTCGGCCTACCTCAATGACGGTGTGCATCCGCGCAGGCACCCGTTCGGCGCGCACTCGTTCTACGTTCCCGCGCAACTGTTCCCGACGGCCGACGGCTACCTGGCACTGTTCATCACCCACGACGGCTTCTGGAAGTCGTTCGCCGGCGAAGCCGGAATCGAGGGTTTTCCGACCATGGCCGAACGCTCGGCCCGCCGCGACGAGGTGCTGGCAGTGGTGACCAAGGCGCTGGCCGCCGACACCGCCGCGGGCTGGGAGGACCGGCTGCGGCCGCTCGGCATTCCGGTGTCGGCGGTCCGGTCGTTACCCGAGGCGCTCGAGGCCACCCCGGAGGTCGTGGTGAGCGCGGGTGATTTCCGGTTGGTCGGCAGCCCGATCAAAGTCGTCGGCTACGAGCCCGACTACCGGCCTCCGCCGGCCCTCGACGATTTCGCTCCCGGTCAGTCGTCGTAGTCGACGACCACCGTCGTCTCGGGCATGCCCTGGCAGGTGAGCACCAGGCCCTCGTCGATCTCGTCCTCGGAGAGCACCTTGTTCAGCCGCATCGAGACCTTGCCCTCCTTGACCGTCGCGATGCAGGTGCCGCAGTTGCCGGCTTCGCAGCTGTACGGCGGGACCAGCCCGCCGCGGCGTGCGCTTTCGAGTAGCGTCTCCTTGGGATTCAACGGCACGCTGACCGTCTTGCCGTCCAGCGTGATCGTCACCGTGCCGCCATCGGCGGTCTCAGCGGAATCAAACACCGGGCACCGGGTATCGCTGTCCAAGGTCATGCACTGCTCTCCTCCCGTTCGGCGCATTGTCATTCTACCCAGACGAGAATACTATTCTCTACTGACGATAGTATGTTCTCGTCGTCGGATCTGTCGATGGGATTATCACTGACCATGTGCGAGCGGAGCGCAGCGTGACCGACGCGCCGGTGCTCGCCTTCGACGACCGCACCTATACCCGATCGCAGGTCGAGGCCCTCTCCGCCGGGTTGGCTCGCACGCTCGCCGGCCGTGGGGTGGGCCCCGGGCACCGGGTTGCGCTGATGTCCTCCAATCGGCCCGAGTTCGTCTTCGCGGTCCGGGCCGTCTGGCAGCTCGGCGCCGCGGCGGTGCTGCTCAGCCCGGCCTGGAAGACCGCCGAGGTCGCCGCCGCGCTCGGGGTCACCGGGGCGCAGCACGCGGTGGGCGACTGCCCGGTGCTGGCGGAACTGATGCCCATGCTCCACCTCGACGAGCCGGTCACCCCCGCCGCGCCGACGACGGGCCGCCCCGACCCGGACGCCGAAGCGGTGCTGGTCTTCAGTTCGGGCACCACCGGACTGCCCAAGGCGGTCCGCCACACCCACCGGTCGTTCGCGGCCGGGGTGCGGCACTGGCGCGGCGCGCTCGGGATGACCGCGGCTGACCGGATGCAGATCGTCACCCCGCCGTCGCACATCCTCGGTCTGCTCAACATGGCGACCGTGCTGGACGCCGGCGGCTGGATGCGCCTGCACCGCCGGTTCGACATCGACGCGATGTTGCGGCACATCGCCGAGGACGCGATCACGATCGAGATGGCCGTCGCGCCCATCGCCCTGGCGATCGCCTCGCATCCAAGGCTGGAGTCCTACGACCTGTCCTCGCTGCGCTATCTCATGTGGTGTGCCACCCCGGTCACCGCCAGCGTGGCCGAGGAGGTGACCCGGCGCACCGGTGTCGGTTGGGTGTCCGCGTACGGCACCAGCGAGGTGCCGGTCATCGCCTGCTGCCCCCTGGATCAGCCGCGGCTGGACACCGTCGGCCGAGCGGTCCCGGGCGTGGATCTCCGCATCGTCGACGCCGACACCGACCAGCCGGCCGAACCCGGTGTGCCCGGCGAAATTCAGGTGCGCTCGGAGTCGGCGATGGTCGGCTACCTGCCCGACGAGGAGACCCCGTTCGTCGACGGCTGGTATCGCACCGGCGACATCGGCTACCTTGACGGCGGCGGCTGGCTGCGGATCACCGACCGGCTCAAGGAGATGGTCAAGGTCCGCGGATTCCAGGTGGCGCCCGCTGAGGTCGAGGCGGTGCTGCACGGGCACCCGGCCGTCCGGGACTGTGCGGTGTTCGGTGTGCCTGACGGCCTCAACGGCGAGGCGGTCGTGGCCGCCGTGGTCACCGAAACACCGGTCGCCGCAGCCGAACTCCTCACCTTGGTCGCCGAGCGGCTGGCGTCCTACAAGCAACCCCGCGACATCGTCTTCGTCCCTGAAATCCCACGCCTGCCCTCGGGAAAGGCGTTGCGGCGAGTTCTGAAGGAGCAGTATGGATGTACGTCTGACCGGTGAGCAGCAACAGCTGCGCGACGCCGCGGCCAAACTGGCCGACGATCTCGGACCCGGATCGGTCGCCGATCTCGACGACGAGAACCGGCATGCCCGGCTGGAGAAGACGGTCGCCTTGACCGGCTGGCGTTCACTGCGCACCGACGAGGCCTCCGGCGTCGAGGTCGCGATCGTGGCGGAGGAATTCGCCCGCGGGCTGGTCGACGTGCCGTTCGCCGGGCCGGTGCTCGCCGACGACCTGCACCGGCTGCTCGGCCGCGCACCGCGGCATGCCGAGGCGGGAGCGGAGTCCATCGACCTCACCGGGAGCCTTGCCGGAGTGGTCGAATCGCCGCCGGAACTTGCCGACCTGAGCGACGAGGACGCCGACCGCTGGTACGCGCTGGCGCTGGCAGTCACCTCCGCCGAACTGGTCGGCGCCGCGCGTGGCGCCCACGCGCTGGCGACCGAGTATGCCAAGGTGCGCGAGCAGTACGGGGCGACGATCGGGTCCTACCAGGCGGTCGCGCACCTGCTGGCCGAAAGTCTGGCGCTCATCGAGGGTTCGATCAGCGTGCTGCGCCATGCGGCCTGGGCGGTCGACGAGCTGCCTGCGCGGGAGGCCGTCGAAGCCGCCCGGGTGGCCAAGATCTACTGCGCCCGTGCGGCGCTCACGGTCTGCGAGACCTCGATTCAGGTGCATGGCGGCATCGGCAACACCTGGGAGTGCCTGGCGCATGTCTACCTGCGCCGGGTTCTGGCCGCCACCGAGACCTGGCCGGTCAAGCTGAAGGAGTTGAGCATTGGACTTTCGTGACTCGCCGGAGGAGGCCGCCTTCCGGGACCGGTTGCGCGGCTGGCTGACCGAACAGAAGGGTAAGTTCCCGACATCGGGGGACGAGTATTGGGCCAAGGCGGGGGAGTGGCACCAGGCCCTCTACGCCGCGGGCTTCTTCGGAACGTCGTGGCCGAAAGAGTATGGCGGCCAGGGCTTGCCGACCGTCTTCGACGTGATCGTCGACGAGGAGATCGCCAAGGCCGGCGCGCCGGCGCGCCCCAGCCTGGGCTACCTGGTGGTGGGATTCAGCGCACACGCCGGCGAGGAGATTCGCGCGCGATTCCTGCCGGGAATGATCAACGGAACCGAACGCTGGTGCCAGGGATTCTCCGAGCCGGGTGCCGGTTCCGACCTGGCCTCGCTGACCACGACGGCGACCCGGTGTGGCGACGACCCGGATACCTACGTCATCAACGGCCACAAGATCTGGACCAGCTACTCCGACTGCGCCGACTGGTGCCTGGTGCTGGCCCGCACCGACAAGGACGTGCCGAAACACAAGGGCATCTCGGCGTTCATCGTCTCGATGCACCAGCCCGGCATCGTTCAACGGCCGCTGAAGATGATCAGCGGCGTCACCAAGGAGTTCGGTCAGGTCGAGTTCGACGGCGCACGGGTTCCGGCGGCGAACATGGTCGGTGCACCCGGTGACGGCTGGAAGCTGGCGATGACGGTGGTCAGCCACGAGCGTGAGCCTTCGACGCTGGGCTTCTCGGCGCGGTATGGAAAGCTGGTGCGCCAGCTGGCTTCCCGGGTCGAGGGCGAGGTGCCTGACGAGCTTTCGTGGGCCTGGGTGCAGACCGAGATGTTGCGCCTGCACGTGCGTCGCCGGCTCTCCGAGCAGCTCGACGGCATCAAGCACGGGCCGGACGGCTCGCTGGACAAGCTGCTGATGACCTGGACCGAGCAGTCGGTCGGCCATGCGGCGCTGGCCACCGTGGGCACTGCCGACGCGGAGATGCTCGGCGCCTACCTCTACCACCGCGCCCAGAGTGTCATGGGCGGCACGTCACAGATTCAGAAGAACATCATTGCCGGACGAATTCTCGGATTGGGGAACTAGATGTACGACATGCCCGATGAAGTCGACGTTCAGGCCGACGGACCGCTGCGCATCATCACGCTGAATCGTCCGGACGAGCTGAACGCGGTCAACGATGCACTCCATGTGGGACTGGCCAAGGTCTGGGAGGAGCTCAACGAGGATGCATCCGCGCGGGCAGCCGTCATCACCGGTGCGGGGCGGGCGTTCTCGGCGGGCGGTGACTTCAACTACCTCAATGAACTCCGCACAGACGAAGCGTTGCGGCAGAAGACGATCAAGCACGGCCGCGATCTGGTCATCGGCATGGTCCGCTGCCGGATTCCGGTGATCGCTGCGGTCAACGGACCGGCTGTCGGGCTGGGTTGCAGCCTGGCCGCGCTGTCCGACATCGTCTATATCGCCGAGGCGGCGTTCTTCGCCGACCCGCATGTGCAGATCGGCCTGGTCGCCGCCGATGGCGGCCCGCTGGTGTGGGGATCGCAGATCAGCCTGCTACAGGCCAAGGAGTTCGCTCTGACCGGCGTGCGCATCAAGGCGCAGCGCGCGGTGGAACTCGGCCTGGCGAATCACGTTGTCGCCGAACCGTTGTCCGAGGCGATCACGTGTGCGAAGAAGCTCGTCGAACTGCCGCAGCAGGCGGTCGAGGCCACCAAGCGACTGATGAACATCCAACTGGAGAAGTCGGTGATGGCCTCGCTGGACTACGCCAACCTCGCCGAGTACGTGTCGTTCGGCACCGCCGACTTCAACCGGATCGTCGACGGACTCGTGGAGAAGTAGCTCACCTTCCCCCGCGAGCAGACGCAAACGTCACCGAAAACCGGCGTTTCGCGGCACTTTTGCGTCTGCTCGCGGAGGGGAAGCTACTTCGGCGGGAAACGCAGGGCGCCGTCCAGCCGGATGGTCTCGCCGTTGAGGTAGTCGTTCTCGGCGATCGACAGCGCCAGCTGGCCGTACTCCTCCGGGCGGCCCATCCGCTTGGGGAAGGGCACCTGCGGACCCCAGTAGGCCTCCAATTGGTCGGCGGCCTTGCCGTAGGCGGGCGTGTTGATCGTCCCTGGTGCGATCGACATGACCCGGATGCCCAGCGGTGAGAGATCCCGCGCCGCAACCAGCGTCATGCCGACCACACCACCCTTGGCAGCCGAGTACGGCAACTGGCCGATCTGGCCCTCGAACGCCGCGATCGAGGCGGTGTTGATGATGACACCGCGCGCGCCGTTCTCGTCGGGCTCCTGGCGCGCCATCGCGGCGGCGGCATGGCGCATCACGTTGAACACCGCGGTCAGGTAGAAGGTGATGGTCTTGGTGAACGCCTCCATGTCCAGGGGGGAGCCGTCCTTGCCCACTAGCCGGCCGCCGCCGGCCGGACCGCCGTGGGTGTCCACCGAGATCCGGAACGGCCCGAGCGCCTCGGCCGCGGCGATCGCGGCGTTCACGTCGTCGTCGTCGGTGACGTCGGTGCGCACGTAGGGGATGTCCAGCTCGGCGGCGAGCTCCTTGCCCTTGTCGTCCGCGAGATCGGCGATCACGACCTTCACCCCCGCGCCGTGCAGCCGCCGCACGGTCGCCTCGCCCAGGCCACCCGCACCGCCGAACACGACGGCGGAACTCCCACTGATCTGCATACGCGTTACCCTTCTTGCAACTAAGACTCTCTACTTGAGAGAATAGTATTCTCGTACCGGCTGTATAGGTCAACTAACTAGGAGAAGCCGTGCCCGAAGCAGTGATCGTCTCGGCCCTGCGCACTCCGATCGGCACCGCGATGAAGGGCACGCTGCGCGACACCGACGCCTACCAGCTGGCCGATCACATCGTCGGAGCCACGTTGGCCGAACTCGATCCCCGGGTCGACCGCGCCCAGATCGACGACCTGATCCTCGGCGAGGGGCTCTATGGCGGAGGTGTGGTGGCCCGCCACGCCGCGATCACCGCCGGCCTGACCTCGGTGCCGGGGCTGGCCACCAACCGGCACTGCGCCGCCGGACTCGCCGCGGTGCAGGGCGCGGCGGCGAGCATCCGGGCCGGGATGGACCGGCTGGTGATCGCCGGGGGAGTGAACTCGGCGTCGACCTCGCCGCGGTTCACCCGCCGCGCCGGGGACGAGCAGGTGCCGTGGTTCCCGCCCACGCACCCCGACCGGTCGGACGCCCCGAACATGGACATGTCCATCACGGTCGGCTGGAATGCCGCGGTGCGGGCCGGCGTCAGCCGCGAGGAGATGGACGCCTGGGCGCTACGGTCCCATCGCAACGCCATCGCCGCGATCGACGAGGGCCGGTTCGCCCACGAGATCGTTCCGATCGACACCCCGTACGGCCTGTTCGACACCGACGAGCATCCGCGCCGCGACACCACGCTGGAGAAGCTGGCGTCGCTCAAGCCGCTGCACCCCGAGATCGAGGGCTTCTCGATCACCGCGGGCAACGCCTGCGGCGGCAACGATGCCGCGGCCGCACTCGCCATCGCCAGCGATGCCCTCGGGCTGCCCGCGCTGGGCACCGTGCTGTCCTGGGCCTCGG
>CAZHUU010000105.1:2967-4399 GCA_964535335.1 uncultured Mycobacterium sp. | reverse complement strand
GATCGTGGTCTTCACCCACAGCCTGCTGATGGCTCCGGTCGGGGCGATCCCCAAAGCGCTTGCCCGGGCCGGGCTTTCACTCGCCGACGTCGACCTGTTCGAGATCAACGAGGCGTTCGCCGCGATGTGCGTCGCGACCGTCAAGCTGCTCGACATCGATCCCGATCTGGTCAACGTCAGCGGCAGTGGCTGCTCGCTCGGGCATCCGGTGGCCGCCACCGGCGCCCGGATGCTGGTGACACTGACCCACGAACTGCGTCGCCGCGGCGGCGGTATCGGCGTCGCGGCGATGTGCGCGGGCGGTGGCATGGGTTCGGCGACTGTTATCGAGGTCGCGGCGCCCTGACGTAGCGTTGCCTGTCATGGATGTCGCCGAGCTGATCGCCGCGGCCCGCAGCGGGAACACCCGCGCGGCTGGGCGGCTGCTGAGCCTCGTCGAGAGCGACCGCCGCGCCGAAGTGCTGGCGGAGGTGGGCTCGGTGAGCGTCCCGGTGATCGGGGTGACCGGTCCGCCCGGTGCGGGCAAGTCGACGACGATCGCCGTGCTCGTCGCGGCGTATCGCGAACGGGGACAACGGGTTGCGGTGCTGGCGGTGGACCCGTCCTCGCCGTACAGCGGGGGCGCGCTGTTGGGTGACCGGATTCGGATGGCGGCCCACATCAACGATCCGGACGTGTTGATCCGCTCGGTCGCGACCCGCGGGCACGTGGGTGGGCTGGCGGCGGCGGTCCCGGCCGCCATCCGCCTGCTGGCCGCACTCGGCTATGACGTCGTCCTGCTGGAGAGCGTCGGGGTGGGCCAGTCCGAGATCGAGATCGCCGCCGTCGCCGACCCGACGATCGTGATCCTCAACCCCGGTGCCGGTGATGCGGTGCAGGCCGCGAAGGCCGGCCTGCTTGAGGTCGCCGATCTGGTGGTGGTCAACAAGGCGGACCGCGAGGGCGCGGCGCAGACCGTGCGGGATCTGAAGTTCGAGACGCATGTTCCGGTCCTCACCCTGGTCGCCGCGCGCGCCGAGGGGGTGGCTGATCTCGTCGAGGCGATCGAGGCGCATCACCGCGCCGACACCCCCGAGCGCCGGGCGGCGCGGGCGCGTGCGCAGGTGCTCTCGCTGGCGCAGAGCCGGCTACAGACCCACCCGGGATTGGACGGCCTTGCCGCGGCGGTGGCCGAGGGCCGGTGCGACGCCTACAGCGCGGCGGAGAGCCTCATCGGCGGATCGGAAATCGGCTAGGGCGCAACGCAATCGGCGTTCTCGGCTCACTGCCGGGCGAACCCCTGTGAACAGAACGTCCAGACCTCGTCGCCGCTGATCGGTGTGTGCACGTTCTCGTCGTCGGGCGCGCCGCTGGACTGCGCGATGAACATGATCGTCTGCATCGTCATCGCGGCGATCTTTTTCGCCGCCTATCTACTGGTGACGGGAATCTC
>CAZHUU010000105.1:0-2957 GCA_964535335.1 uncultured Mycobacterium sp. | reverse complement strand
GCCAGCCTGCGCGGATTGGCGTCCTTGCGCAGTTCGCCCGCCTTGCCGGCATCCTCCATCAACTCGCAGAACAGGGCTACCAGCGGAGCGTGGGCGACCTTGACCTCGTTGGGGTGTGAGATGAGTAGCTGCGGGGCGAAGTCGGTGAACAGCGGGCGGCGCGCGGTCGGGTCCGGCCGGGACAGCTCGAAGAGCAGGGTGACGGCGACCTTGAGCCGCTCGAGGGGATCCTTCTGGGCGGAGGTCGCGGCGCGGATCTGGTCGGCGGCCCGGCTCAGCGCATCCTCGAACAGCGCAAGCAGCAACTCGTGCTTACCGTCGAATTGCAGGTAGAAGCTCCGGAGGGACTGTCGCGACCGGTCCACCACCTCTTGGACGGTGAAGTCGGTGCTGCCCTTCTCGGTGATGATCGCCTGTGCGGCGTCCAGGAACCGTTGCACGCGTTGCCCGGCGCGTACCTTGGCGGTCCGGATGGACCGCTCAACCGCCCGCTGCTTCCAGGCCGGCTCTTCGCTGGGGCTGTTCACCACAGGGCTCGAGACGGGCTCAAGCGGGCGGTTCGGGTGTACCTCACGGTAAGTAGAGTACTACTCTCAGGCCTGAGAATTATATTCTCAGGCGCATCCCGGGAGAATTTTTCTTGCGGCGCTCGAAGTCTAACCGCATTTCAGGGCGCCGCCGGATGTGCCGTCCGGTGGCGTCGCTCACAGATTCGCCAGTCGCGGCGCATGGCCCAGCCATCGGACGAGCGCCCCGGCCTCCCGGGTGAGGTCCCGACTGGAGCCGAGCAGTCCGTCGAGAACCATCACCCGCTTCACGTGCCGGTGCAGATCGTGTTCGGCGGTGAAACCGATGCCGCCCATCACCTGTTGGCAGTGCTTGGCCGCGGTGAGCGCCGCCTGGCCGGCAGCCGCCTTGGCCAGCAGGGAGCCCAGGTCGTCGTCGGCCGCCGTCAGCGTGGCAGCGGCACCCTCGATGGCGACCAACGTCTCAGCCAACCGGTGGCGCACCGCCTGGAACGACGCGATGGGTCTGCCGAACTGCACCCGGTCCAGCGCGTGCCGGCGGGCCAGTTCGAGCATGGCGCGCGAGGATCCGACCAACCACCAGCCCAGCGCGCGGCGACCCGCGGCCAGCGGGACCGGGTCACCCGCCGCAACCGGGTGGATCGGCAGCTCGCCGTCCATCGCCGAGCCGGTGCCGCCGGTGCGCTCCCAGGCCACCCACCTGCCACCGGTGAACGGCAGCGGCGCGGTGCCGCCCCCGGGCTGTCCGGCGGTGCGTAGCACCACGTCGTTGAGCACCCCGGCGTGGGTTCCGGTCTCACCCAGTAGGCGAAACACCAGAGCCGTTGCCTCGGTGGGGATCTCGTCGAGCATCTCCAGCCAGCCGAGCTCGGTCAGGGCGTCCTCGACGTTCGGGGTGTCGGCGGCGGCCGCCGCGGCCATGGTCTTGCGCAGGGTGTCGGCCAGCATGCCGAAGTCACCGTCGTCCACGCCTCACTCCTTCCCGAGGTCGAGGAGTCGGCGGGCGATGATGTTGCGCTGGATCTCGGCGGTGCCGCCGTAGATCGTCGCTGCCCTGGAGTAGAGAAACTCGGGGCGCCACGGGGTTCCGTCGAGTTCGAGCACACCGGGCAGCAGGTCGTGCGCGGTGTCGTAGAGGCGTTGTTCCGCGCCGGCCAACAGCACCTTGTCGATCGAGGTCTCCGCACCCAGCTTGGCGCCGGCGGCGAACCGGCGCTGCGTCTCCGCCGACTTGCACCGCACGGTGTGCAGCGCCAGATAGGCGGACCCGATCTCGGCGTCCGACCCGTCGGTTGCCTCGGCGAGCAGCCGGTCCATCCTGGTGAACAGGTAGGCGATGCGCTGCCAGAAGCAGGTGGAGCGTTCGAACGGCAACAGGTCGTTGGCCAGCTGCCAGCCGTCCCCGGGCTTGCCGAGCATCCGATCGGCGGGCACCACCACGTCGTCGAAGTAGACCTCGCAGAACTCGTCGACGCCGTGCATGGTGCGCAGCGGTCGCACCGTGATGCCGGGGGAGTCCATATCGACGAAGAACGCCGTGATGCCCTGGTGCTTGGGGGTGTCGGGCGATCCGGTGCGGGTCAGTAGGACGCACCGCTGCGAGAACTGGGCGAAGCTGGTCCACACCTTCTGCCCGTTGATCACCCACTTGTCGCCGTCGGCCGTGGCCTTGGTGCTCAACGAGGCCAGGTCACTGCCCGACCCGGGCTCGGAGAAGCCCTGGCACCAGTCCTCTTCGCCGCGCAGGTAGCGCGGGACCATCTCCGCCGCCAGTTCGGGGTGGGCGTAGGAGATCATGGTCGGCACCAGGACCTCCATCATCGAGTAGGGGCCCGGCTCGGCGAGGTTGCGGCCCAGCACCTCCTCGGCGACCACCAGTCGCAGCGTGGGCGGACCGCCCAGGCCACCCACCTCGGCGGGCCAGCCGTATCGCATCCAGCCGGCGTCGTACATCGCGCGGCGGATCCGGCGCATCTGGTCGATGTGGCCCGCCAGCGAATGGTCCGGTCCCGGAGTGAGATCGGGCTCGGCGAGCCAACTCTGCAGGCCCGACCGGAACTCCTCGACCGTGGCTTCGGCCAGCGTGCTCATCCGCCGGCCGGCCTGCCGATCGCGTGCGGGCGACCCGAGTCGTGCTCGCCGCTGCGCCGGATGAATGTCATCGCCCGGGTGCGTAGCCGCCAGCCGTCCGCGGTGCGCACGTAGGTGTCGCGGTAGTAGCCGATCCGCATGTCGTGTGCGGAGTGCTCGACGAAGCACAGCGGCTGGGTGCCGGTGGCCGCGTCGGGGTTGGCGCCGTCGAACTCGACCAGCGACTCGCCGGTCATGAACAGCCCCTTGGGCGCGGCATCGACCAGCACCGGAAATCGCGCCAGCGAATAGGTTTCACCGAACGCGCTGTAGGTGCCGTCGGGGGTGAACACGCCGATG
>CAZHUU010000104.1:0-17517 GCA_964535335.1 uncultured Mycobacterium sp. | reverse complement strand
GCCAGCCGCCGATCCCGCCGCCGGACATCCCGCAGGAACGGCTGAACCTGCCGCCGATCGTGCCGATGCCACCGACCACGGACCAGTCGACACCGACGTATGCGCAGCCCGCGCCCACGTATTCACAGTCGGTGCCGAACAACTCGCAGTCCAGCCAGCAGGGCAACCAGCACCTACCCCAGCAGCAGCAACCGGGGCCGGCCACCCAGGCTCCGGCTCCGGCGCCGGCACCGGCGCCGGTCCCGCCGGTCGCCCCCGCGCCGCCGCAGGACAGCGAGGGCGGCGACGGCCCGCCACTCGAGGCGCCCGCCGTGCCCGCCGCACCCGCCGCCCCGGTGGAGCCGGCGGCGCCGCCGGCTGCCTAGTGCCCGTCTCGATGGGCCGGCGGCAGTTCGACGAACTGCTCGCCGATGCGTTGGACCTGATCCCGCCCGAACTTGCCGCCGCGATCGACAACGTCGTGGTCCTCGTCGAGGACCGTGACCCGGATGATCCCGAACTGCTGGGCCTCTACCAGGGCATCGCGCTCACCGAGCGGGACTCCAGCTACGCCGGAGCGCTGCCGGACACCATCACGATCTACCGCGAGAGCCTGCTGGAAATCTGCGACAGCGAGGACGACGTGGTGCGGGAGGTCGCGATCACGGTGATCCACGAGATCGCCCACCACTTCGGTATCGACGACGAGCGGCTGCACGAATTGGGTTGGGGTTGAGACACTTTCAGCGCTGAGTCAGCGGGGCGGATCGCCCTTCCAGGTGAAGCTGTTGACGTACTTGCCCATGTCCTGGGCGATCTGCAGATTGGCCCCGGACGGCAGCCCCGGACCGAAGTCCGGACCGAACGCGTGGTACGGCCCGGTCGCGCCGGCGACGAGCGCCAGATCGTTCTTGACCGCGACCAGCAGCACGGTCCGGATCCTGATGTAGCTGTTGCTGGTGCCCTGCGGCCAACTGTCGGCGACCTCGCCGTAGCCGGGCTGATAGCCGACCATCGCGTTCGGAATCTCGTAGGCCACCTTGGCGTCCGGAAACTTCTTCTTGAGCAGCGCCTTGGCGATCTCCTTCGCCGAGCGGCCGCCGGCGGGTTCGGAGAACAACTCGATGACGCCGGTGTCCCCACCGGTGAACTTCGCCATCACGTGGGTGCCGTTCCTGGTGATCTCGTAGGCCGCGTTGGGCGCCGGATAGGCCACCGAGAACGAGCCGTCGGACGGGCTGAACCGGGGCAGCGCCGCCACCGGCATCCCGGTCGGCGGGCGGCCGCAGTCCGGCGGGCACATGAAGTGCGGCGCCTTCTTCGTCACGGTCATGGTCAGCCCGATCAGGGCGGCGGCGACCACCACGAGCGCGATGCCCCAGCGGCCGAGCAGCCAACCGAACCGGGTGCGGCGCAGTTCCGGAGCCTGGTACGTGCCCGGCGGCAGTGCGTAGCCCGGATACAGTTCCGGTTCCGCCGTCGCCGGGGTCACTGTCCCTCCGCGGCGACGGTGCGCACCGGCCGCGACTGCCGGCGCTCGGCCCGGGAGGTGCGCGAGGAGGCCCGGGTGGCTGCCCCGCAGGCCGGGCAGAACGCCATGTCGGGGACGACGTGCTCGCAGTGCACGCACAGCAGCGGGTCGGTGAACGACACCGGGTCATGCGCCTCGTGGAGCAGCGCGATCTGGACGGCGACCCGCAACAGCAGCAGCGCCACCAGCATCATCATCGCGTGGATGGTGAGCATCACCAGCTGCGGCAGCCCGATGATGTCGACCACCCCGACCCCGAGGTGAATCAGCAACACCATCGCGGCGCACGCGAACAGCAGCGCCCGCACCCGCCCCGGGTGCTCGTGCGGATTACTCGTCTGTCCCCGGAACCACAAGGCCATCCCGAACACGCCGCCCGCCACTGCGGCGGTCAGCGGGATCGTCAGACCGCAGATGCCGGCCTCCACGATCAGGCCCTTGATCGGCCTGCTGTGGGCGAACAGGCCGGTGGCGAACTGCGGGGCGAGCCGGGTCAGCGTCGCCCCGGCGGCGAACATCAGCGATGCCAGGGCACCGATCACGAAGCCGTCCAACACTTCTCGCGACTTGCCTGGCAGCAACCGCACCAGCACGATCGGCACCAGCATGAGCAGCATCGCACCGCCGGGAATCGTCAGCCCTTCACGCATCACGTGATGCATCGCCAGCCCTGCGGCCATCGGGACACCGTAGGAGCGGGCGACCATCTCTCCGGTCAGCAGGACATAGCCCACCCCCAGGCCGGCGCCGAGCACGCCCGCGATGGCCAGGGCGTACCCGGGCAGGTCGCGGTAGCCGTCGGACTCGGCGAGGTAGAGCAGGAACAGCAGTGGCAGGCCCAGTGCGGCGACGGTGATCAGCGCGGCCGGGATCTTCAGGAACGCGAACAGCACCAGGCCGACGAGGATCAGCGCCAGGCCCACACGGAACGGGGTGCGCGAGCGCTGCGGTAGCTGCGGGAACAACGAGCTCGCGATCGCCGGGCGCAGCAGGTTCTCGTCCGGCGCGGCACCGAAGGTGCCCGGGCGCAGCCACTGCGGTCCGTCGCCGGGCTCGGGGGTCAGGTGGCCGCCACACAGACCGCAGAACGCCCCGGCGGGCACCTCGGTCTGACACACCCGGCACTCCATGGTGGGAACGGCGTCGGATTCCGCTTCCAGGCTCATTCGGTCAACCTCTGCACCACGAGAAGGTTCTGAACAAGATTGTTCACGTCGGGAGTACCCAGCCCGGTCACCAGGTCATAGCCGGGCTGGGCGACTTCCACCGCGTTGCCGCCCAGGGTGATGTCCCGGAAGGCCGGCAGCGGGGCGCCCGCGGCCACCCGATAGAGCATCGGGTTGAGGTCACCGAGCTCTCGGCCCCCGCGCTGCTTGAGGTACTGGGTCATCAGCGCGGCCAGGCCGGCCCACACCGGGGCGGCCAGCGAGGTGCCGCCGCCTACCACCACCTGCTGGTTGAACACGATCTTCACCCCGGTGAAGGGGTCGGCGACCGCGGCGATGTCGGGGGTGAGCCGCTGACCCGCACCGGTGTTGACGCTGACGTCCTGCTGCCACTCCGGGCGCTCGAACAGCGCCGACACTCCCCCGCCGGTGCCCTGCGAGAGCGGCGCGTCGAACCAGGACTGCTCGGCCAGCCAGCCGCCGGCGGCGTCGGTCGACAACGTGGTGCCGCCGACGTCGGTCATCTCCGGAATCGACGCCACGGCATCCACGCCGACGTCGTTGGCGCTGGGCGGGCTGGACCATTCCTGGCCGCCCTTGCATTCCAGGCCGGCCAGGTCGCCGCTGGCGTTGAAGGCCGTGGTGCCCTTGCGGTGCGCGGCCGCCAGCGCCGCGCGCACCGGAGCCAGGTCGGCGGCGGTGATCAGCTTGTCGCAGCCCCAGCCGATGGAGAAGCTCCAGATCGCGCCCGGATACCGGCGTTCGGCGTCCTCCATCATGGTCGCGATCTTCTCGTAGGAGCCGTCGCCCTCCACTGTCGGGCGGGCGTTGACCAGCACCTTCTTGGCGTCCGGCGCCAATGCGTGGATGGCCTCGAGGTCCATGGTGGCCTCGCCGCGCCGGGCCTCAGGCTGGCCGCCCACCACGTCTGGGACGAACTTTGGCAGGTTGAAGGTCGTGGCGAACATGTCCAGATCGGCCTGGTCGAACCCGTCGAAGGCGAAGACCACGACGGTGACGCCCTTGCCGGTGTGGCCGCTCGCCCGCAGGGGTTCCGCGTTGTAGGTGCGCAGCAGCGCGTCGGGGCTCAGGCCCATGTCGGGCACCTCCAACGGCAGCACCGGTGGCCGGGACTCCCGGTGTGGGGTGTAGCCGAGGATGCGGCCGAGTTCGGCGACCTCGCCGCGCAGCGGGGCCGGGACAGCGGGCTGCTGCGGGGAGGCGTAGAACACCTGGCCGCGCATGCCCCGGTAATCGTGCACGTCGACATCGAAGGCGCCGGCCACCGCGGTCGGCTCGCCCTCAAGGATCGCCCAGGAGTCGCCCGGCCGCCAGCGCACCGACAGGCCCTGCCGCTCGGCCCATCCCATCAACAGCGCGGGACGCGACGCGTCCTGCAGCGCCGCGGTCAGCTGGACGCGTGCGGCGTGAGCCGGGCCCAGGTCGGTCGAACTGGCCAGCAGGGACGCGTACGGACCACTGATCATGTCCGGAACGGCCGGGGCCGGGGACGCACGCAGATCAGCAGCGACCAGCGCGCTGGTGGTCACAACAGCCAGCAGCCCCACCACGGTCATCGTCGGTGAGCGGAGGATCCGGATCACGGCCGGCGACCGGGCGGGGCGGCTGACTGGTGCAGTTGGCGGATTTAGCGGTTGCCGCCGGTGATGACGTTGCCCGGCAGCGCGGTCGGCGCCGAGGGGGCCTTGACGGTGGGCGTGAAGGAGTTCGCGCCACCCGGGCTGACGTTCTTCTCGGTCGGCGAGGGGGCGGGAGCGCTGGTGCTGGTGGGCGACGGCGTGGTGCTCGGCGCTTCCTTCTCGCTCTTACCGCAGGCGCTCAGGGCGCCCATCCCGACGATGGCGAGGCCGCCAGCAAAAAGTGCGATCTGACGTGTCACACGAGTTGAGCTCATTTGCGAGTCCTAATCTTCGTGCCGGAAAGTAGCGCTGAAGCTGCGGCTGGCCCGGCAGTAAACCAGCCCACCCCCGAAGGGCTGAGGCCTATAACTTACTGCACGAATGGGGGAATTGCCCATTTCTTTCGCCGCCGGCGTAAGGGGCTTTCGCGCCTCCTCAGGCGCGGCAACATCGCGCTGTCGGGGTGTAGTGCTAGGAACGACCCATGGGCAAAAACTGCCGGCTGTGCGAGTCCGGAATGGCGCATTGCCACGGCACGCTGATTCGGCACTCCCTGCGTCGCTCGGAATGCACCGCAGACGGCTGTTCCAGCCCAGAACTGGTGATGCACGGCCTGGTGATCGATTGCGACTCCGTCGGGTGTGAGTGCTGCCAGCAAAGCGAGCAGCGGCTCGCCGTCTAGCCGTCAGCCCATCGGGTCGGGGGACTCCAACGCGTCCTCGACGGGATGAACGTCCGGTTCGGGATAGAACGGCGGCGTCTTCGCGCCCCAGCGCAGGCAGCTCCACCGGCCGTCGGTGATGGGCGCGAGCACCACCGACTCGGTGTTGGCCAGGTGGTGATCCAGCACGAAGCTGCTGTCGACACCGGCCAGGGTGGCCGCGGTGAGCCGGATCGCGGCGCCGTGGCTGACCACGACGATGTCCTCGGTCCAGTCCTCGTCGTCCAGGTAACGCAGCCGCAGGTCGGTGATCACCGGCAGGTAGCGGTCGAGCACGTCGCGGGCGTTCTCCCCGCCGGGCATCGGGACGTCGACCTCGCCCTGATGCCAGCGCTGGTAGATCGCGTTGAAGTCCGCGATCGCGTCGTCGTCGTTGCGGTTCTCCAACTCGCCGGCCTGCACCTCGTGGATGCCGGGCGCCTCGATTGCGGCGAGGCCCAGTTCGGCGCCGATCTCGGCGGCGGTCTGCGCGGCCCGGCTGGCCACCGAATGCACCAGCAGCCCGGGGCGGCGGGTGCGGCCCCGGGCGAAATCGCGGGCCTGCTCCCGGCCGAGGTCGGTCAGCTCCGCGCCGGGCGGACGGGTGTCGATGCGGCGTTCGACGTTGCCGTGCGACTGACCGTGACGAACCAGGATGAGCCGACCACTCACGGCGCGGTGCCCTTGCGCAGCCTCGCCAGCCAGTGATCGGCCTCGTCCGGTTCGGGCGGCACCGCGCCGGTCACCGACCCGGTCGGCCAGGAGCCGAGGTAGCGGACGTCGGCGCAGCGCCGGTGCAGCGCCTTGAGCGCCTCGGCCACGGCGCTGTCGTCGATGTGGCCGACGCAGTCCAGCAGGAAGATGTAGGTGCCCATCTCGGTGCGGGTAGGGCGCGACTCGATGCGGGTCAGGTCGATGTCGCGGATCCCGAACTCGTTCATCGCCGCGGCCAGCGCGCCGGGCACGTTGTCCATCCGCAGCACCACCGAGGTGCGGTCGGCCCCGGTGCGCGGGGGCGGCGGACCCGGCCGGCCGACCAGCACGAACCGGGTCCGGGCGTTGGGTTCGTCCACGACCCCCTCGGCCAGGCAGGCCAGCCGGTAGCGCTGTGCCGCCAGGGCGGTGCTCACCCCGGCGTCGGCGTGGCCGGCCGCGACGTCGGCGGCGGCGGCGGCGTTGGAACGGGCGAGCACCGTCTCCGCGCCCGGTAGGTTCGCGGCCAGCCAGTTGCGGACCTGGGCCGCCGCGACCGGGAAGGCGGCGACCGTCTTGACCTGATCGGCGCCGGTGCCGGGGCGGGTCACGATGCTGAACGCGACGTCGAGGGTCAACTCGGCGTAGATCTGCAGCGGCGCGCCCGCGGCGAGGGTGTCCAGGGTCGGCAGCACGCCGCCCTCGATGGAGTTCTCGATCGGCACGCAGGCGAAGTCGGCGGCACCGGAGCGCACGGCCTCCAGGGCGGCCGGGGTGCTCTCCATCGGCATCGGATCGAATCCGGCAGGCACCGTCCCGGCCGCGGCCAGGTCCGACAACGCCGCTTCGGTGAAGGTGCCCTCGGGTCCGAGGTAGGCGATGCGGGCCACGCCCCAACCCTATCCGGTCAACGGTCGCGAAAGCCTTGCGTCGCCGAGGCCCAAAAGTTAACTTAGGCTTACCTCACTATAGCGGAAGGTGTGCGATGCCCTCAGTGACGCTCTCAGCGCCGACCACCGCCGAGCGGGTGCGCAGCGCCTGCGTACGCGCAGATGTCGCGATCCTGGCCGCCGACGGTGCGCCGTCGGCACCCACCCCGGTGCATCACCTGCTGGCGGACGGCTCGTTCGCCCTGACGGTGCCGCAGGACTCGGCGATCGCGCTGGCCGCCGTCGGCGCCGACACCGGCGGTGTGCCCGCGATGCTCGAGCTCACCGACTACGCCCCGCTGGCGCTGCGCGAGCCGGTCCGGTCACTGGTGTGGATCCGCGGACGGGTCCACGGCGTACCGCCCGGCGCACTTCGCGACCTGCTGGACGTGATCGCCGAGGATCACCCCAACCCGGCGCTGCTGGAAGTCGGCTCCGGGCATGACCTGGTGCTGCTGGGCGTCGACTCGATCGTGGTCGCCGACGCCGGTGGCGCCGAGCCGGTCGGCGTCGCGGACCTGCTCGCGGCCGACGCCGACCCGTTCTGTGAGCTGGAGTCCGCCTGGGTGCGACACCTCGACAGCGATCACCCCGAGGTGATCGCCCGGCTCGCGGGCAAGCTGCCCGCCGTGCTGCGGCGCGGTCGGGTCCGCCCGCTCGGGCTGGATCGCTACGGGGTGCGGTTGCGGGTCGAGGGCGATGTTGAGACCGGGGGCGACCACGATGTCCGGCTGCCGTTCCCCGAACCGGTGCACGACGTCACCGGTCTGGGTCGGGCGATCCGGCTGCTGATGGGCTGTCCCTTCGTCAACGGCCTGCGGGCACGGCGGCTGTAGCCCGTTACCGTGGCGGGGTGAGCGCGCCCCACGGTGATCCGGTCGAGAATCCGGCCGAGCCGGACCGGCGGGGGCTGCGCATCGAGGTCGGCGTCATGCTGGCCGTCACCTTCGGGGTCAGCGCGATCATCGCTGTCCTGCAGTTGACCGACGCCGTGCTGTCCGGGCTGGCCGGCCACCGGGTCCGGCTCAACCCGAACCAGTCCCGGTACGACCTGGTCAACCTCGGGCTCAACCTGGCTTCGATCGCCCAGCTGGTGGCCTGGGGCGGCCTGGGGCTCTACCTGCTGTGGCGCAGCGGGATCAGCCCGGCACGCATCGGGCTCGGCAGGCTGCGCTGGCGGCCCGATGCGCTCGGCGGGGTGGGCCTGGCCGCGCTGGTCGGCATCCCGGGACTGCTCCTCTATCTGGCGGCCCGGGCGTTGGGGCTCAACGCCGAGGTGGAGCCGTCCGCGCTGCACCACAGCTGGTGGCGCATCCCGGTCCTGATCCTCTCGGCGTTCGCCAACGGCTTCGCCGAGGAGGTGATCGTCGTCGGCTACCTGATCACCCGGCTTGAGCAGCTCGGGCTCAGCAGCGCCAGGGCGGTGCTGGCCTCCAGCGCGCTGCGCGGCATGTACCACCTCTACCAGGGGTTCGGCGCCGGGCTGGGCAACGTGGCGATGGGCCTGGTGTTCGGGTACGCCTGGCGGCGCAGCGGCCGGCTGTGGCCGTTGGTGATCGCCCATGGCCTGATCGACACGGTGGCGTTCGTGGGGTACGTGATGTTGGCCGGCCACACCGGCTGGCTGAGGTGATCTGAGCCGCCCGGCGCGTAAATTGTCCTGGTGAGCGACGACTGGCCGCGCCGGCCCAGGCCGGATCCGCCCACCGAGCGGATTCCTCGGTATTCCGCTCCGCCGCCGTCCGAGCCGCCTCAGATCATCCGCCGCGATCCGAGCTACCGCCCCCCGCCACCACCGCCGCGGCAACAGCAGCCACCACCGCCGCCACCACCCCTGCCACCGCTGCGGCGTCCACCGGCCCCGCGCGAGGCGCTGCCACCACGCCAATCGCCACGCCAACCACCACGCCAACCGCCACGGCACGCGCCGCCCCAGCTTCCTCCGGCGCCGCCGGCGGCCGCCGGCCCCAGACCGGCCGCACCGCCACCCAGACCGAAGATGCGCAAGAAGCGTCGCTGGGGCCGGCGCCTCGTCATCGCCGCGGTCGTCCTGGTCCTGGCCGCCGCCGCGGCATTGGCCGGCACCGGGGCCTGGGCGGACACCAAGCTGCGCCGGGTCGCGGTGTTCACCGATTACGACGGCAGGCCCGACGCGGGCCGCGGCACCAACTGGCTGCTGGTCGGCACTGATAGCCGCGAGGGCCTCACCCCCGAGCAGCAGGCCGAGTTGTCGACCGGCGGCGACCTGGGCACCGGGCGCACCGACACCATCCTCGTCGTGCACCTGCCCGCGCTCGGCTCCACTCTGCCCGCCACCATGGTGTCCATCCCCCGCGACTCCTATGTCGACATCCCCGGCTACGGCAGCGACAAGATCAACGCCGCCTACGTCGACGGCGGCCCGGCGCTGCTGGCTCAGACGGTGGAGGAGGCCACCGGGCTGCGCCTGGACCACTACGCGGAGGTGGGCTTCGGCGGATTTCCGACCCTGGTCGACGCGTTGGGCGGTGTCGAGGTGTGCCCGGCCGAGCCGATCAGCGACCCACTGGCCGGGATCGACCTGCCGCCCGGCTGCCAGACGCTGGACGGCCGCAACGCGCTGGGCTACGTCCGCAGCCGGGCCACTCCGCGGGCCGACCTGGACCGGATGGTCCATCAGCGGCAATTCATGTCGGCGCTGTTGCATCGCGCGAGCAGTCCGGCGGTCTGGCTCAACCCGTGGCGCTGGTACGCGGTGCCGCACGCCGCGATCGCGGCCCTGACCGTCGACAGCGACGCCCACGTGTGGGACCTGGCCCGGCTGGGGTGGGCGCTGGCCGGGTCCACCGCCACGGTGACGGTGCCGATCGGCGAGTTCACCGGCAGCGACTCCGGATCGGTGGTGGTGTGGGACGCCGATGGCGCCACCAAGCTGTTCGATGCGTTGCGCTCGGACTCGGCGATTCCGGCCGAGGTTCTCGATGCCCAGCAGTGACGGGGCTAGTCCAGGCCGGCGCCGGTGAGGCCGTTCTGTAACCACGCCTTGGTGCGACCCGGGTGGTTGGTGGCGATCCAGCCCACCCCGACGTCGCGGCAGAAACCGACGTCCTCGTAGTGATCGACGGTCCAGCAGTACATCGCGCGGCCCTGGGCCGCCGCGCGGTCGACGAGTTCGGGATGTTCGCGCAGGGTGGCGATCGAGGGACCGACCGCCGTCGCACCGACCGTCGTGGCCGCGCTGCCGCCGAGGTAGCGCGAGGTCTCGCCGAGCAGGACCGTCGGCAGCAGTGGCGCCGCCCGGCGGATGCGCCACACCGCGGCCGCCGAGAAGCTCATCACCACCGCCCGGGACAGATCCGCCGAGGCCGGGGCGGCGATCCCGTACCGGTGCAGCAGCGCAAGCACCTTGCTCTCCACCAGCGCCCCGTAGCGCACCGGATGTTTGGTCTCGATGAACAGCTTCACCGGACGGTTCCAGTCCAGCACCAGCCGCACCAGCTCGTCCAAGGTGAGTAGGCCGGTGTCGCCGAGCGCGCCGTCCGGTCGCCAGCTGCTGTGCCAGGCACCCCAGTCCAGCTCCTTCAGCTGCGCCAGCGTCATGTCGCTGACCAGGCCGGTGCCGGTCGAGGTGCGATCCACCCGGCGGTCGTGGACGCAGACCAGGTGCCCGTCGCGGGTGAGCCGGACGTCGCATTCCACCCCGTCGGCGCCCTCCCGCAGGGCCAGCTCGTAGGCGGCCAGGGTGTGCTCGGGACGATCGGCCGACGCACCCCGGTGGGCCACCACGAAGGGATGCCCGCCGTGCGCTCCGTCGGCCAGCGTCATGGTCCTATGCTGCCGGTTCCTGCTGTTCCTGCTCAACCGGTGCGGACGATTCTGCGGGCGCTTCGGTGTCGGTGCCGGCCCCGCCGGGAGTGGTGTCTTTCTCGCCGGGGGTGACGATCACCCAGCGGTGCAGCGGCCGTTCCACCGGCTTGTGCACGAAGGCGTCGAACACCTGCCAGAGCAGCACGATGACCGCGACACCCAGCAGATAGGTGAGGATCGTCGTGACCGTGTTGTCGGCGATGCCCTGCGGCCGGCTGGTGAAGCTGGTCGCCGTCGCGAAGATGGCCAGCCCGGTCGCGAAGATCCAGGCGATCCACCACGCGGTGATCGGACCCCGCAGCCGGGCGTGCGAGTCCTCGGCGTGTGCCAGTTCGATGACGAATACCGGTGCCCACACCAGGTTGACGAGGGGCGTCAGACACCCGACCCACAGCGCCCACGCCGGCCGCGGGTCGTCCTGGCCGCGGTGGCGGAACACCGCCGCCCGGCGCGCCACCAGCCAAGACGTCATCACCACGGCCGCCACCACGACCGCGACCAGCGCTGCCAGGCTCACCACGACCCCCAGCCACAGTGCGGCGGAGGCGACCAGTGGCGGCAGCAACGTGGTGCGGTTGATCAGCAGCAGCACATAGCGGATGACGTGGACGAAGGCGGCCAGGCCGAAGACGCTTACCGCCGCCAGCAGGGCGGCGCGCACCGTGGCCGGCGACGGTCCGGGCCGGACACCGGCCTCCTCGGTCACCGCCGGGACGAACGGGTCGATCAGTCCCCAGCGGGGAATCGCCGTGTAGCGCGGGGTCGGTCCGAGCGGCCGGCGCCGGTAGCGCGGTGGGGGCGGGGGCCCGGGACGCACCGCGATCCACCGGAACCCCGACGGCAGACGCGGCGCCTGGCGCGGCGGTCCCGGGGGTTGGGCCGGCGGACGGCCCGGCACCGGGGGTTGGGCCGGCGGACGGCCCGGCACCGGCGGCTGGGCGGGGGCCGGCGGCTGGGCGGGAGCGGGCGCGTTCCACCGCGGGTCGGGCGCCATCAGTGCGCCGTGGCAGCGCGGGCACCACACACGCTGCCGGTCGCGCACGTTCCAGCGCGTTGCGCACTGGGAGCACACCTGAATCACCGGACCAGCCTAGCGATCGCGGCTGGACATCCGGGTGGACATGACGTTGGCCGGGTGGATCCGCCGGCGGGGGTGAAGGCACCGGTGCGCGACCCGTGGTTGTGGCACGGAGTGCAGCTTCGAACGTCCGCGACGTCTAGCAATGACTCGGCTATCCACAGTTTCCACAGCCTTATCCACAGCCTGGAAACGGGTCCGATACCCGTGCGCGCACCGTGTGGGCATCGCGGATTGACGGGCCTGTGGATAACGTGCCGATGTGTCGACACACCGATCAACAACTTGATCATGACCGAGCGAAATCGCTTGGCGCCCTAACCATGGCGGCGGGCAGGGCGACTCGCCGCACGACACGCCGTGCCCAATTGGATTGGTCGGCGGTTACCCCCATCGCCGCCAACTCAATCCGTCGATTTCGATCGGCATGATTCTGCGCGCCACTGGTCGCGGCGCCGCGGATTTCACCCGCGGCACCCCACGCGTTATGATCGCGCTCACAACAGGTGCTGTGACTAACTTCACTAGGGGTGGTAGTTGAACACGCAGTTCAGGACGCTTTGATGGCATCTCAGTCGTTCGGGACGCCATCATCGGCATCGCAGCCGTCGCAGTGGGTCGCGTCCTCATCCACGTGCAATCGGTCCTACATGGTGGCCGCGATGCGGGCCGGCATCATCGCCCTGGTCCTGCTCGGCATCCTCGCGCTGATCGTCCTGTTCTGATTCCCACCGCCCCGCGCAGGCTGCGGCGACCGTCGTAGCGCGCCAGCGCCGAGAATTCACCGGGGCTTGGCACTCGTGTCCTCTTGCGTGCCAGCCGGGCGTTACCTCATTCTGATGCGAACCGACCCACTGTCGTGTCGCACATATCGAGATGTCGCGGAGGACGAGATGGAACCTGGTTCTGGGCGTGCGGTCGAAGTCGCACCGTTTCACTCTCGCGGAGCGTTGAAGGGTTTCGTGGTCTCCGGCCGGTGGCCCGATTCGACGAAAGAATGGGCCCAGTTGCTCATCGTCGCGGTCCGTGTCGCTTCGCTGCCGGGATTGCTCTCCACCACAACCATTTTCGGGGTTCGCGAGGAACTGCCCGACCGCCCCGAGCCCGGCACCGTCGGACTGGTACTGGCCGAAGGCACCGTTGTCGGCGAATCTGCCGTTCCCCCAGGCCATTTCGCGGACCGCCAACCACCCGCCCTGCTGATGCTGCATCCGCCCTCCGAAACCACGCCGTCGCTGCCCGAATGTTCCGGCGCCGCATCCGGATGCGTGCTGCTGCCCGGGCTGCCGCATCTGGGTCTCGAGCACCGCGCCGCGTGGGTGGAGGCCGAGTCGGACGGCACCATCACCTCGATGGTCAGCCGGGTGGGCGTCGACCCCATCAGCCACCCCGACACCGCCATCCTGGCGATGCTGCTTGCCGCATAGGACGATTCGGCCGGGTTGCTCTCCGGAATTCGGCCTCCCGAACTCCGACCGCCGAGTGGCGGCCCGTCGCGCGGGCCGCTAGCGTAGAGCCATCAGCGAAGGGGAGTAGCCCCCAATCGTCGTGTCGACATACTGGCGCACAGCCCGGCCGGCGAACCGAATCAGCTTCGGTGGGCGAGACCTTCGACCGGATGTCCGGTGTTCCGCGCGAAGCGGGGCGCCGGGCGACGCGTCGAAAGGTCGTCTCCCGTGCTCGCCGCCATCCTCGTCAGCCTCGGTGTCGTGTTCCTCGCCGAGCTCGGCGACAAGTCACAGCTGATCACCATGACCTACGCGCTGCGCCACCGGTGGTGGGTGGTGCTGACCGGAGTGGGCATCGCCGCGTTCCTGGTGCACGGCCTGTCGGTGACGATCGGGCACTTCCTGGGTCTGACGCTGCCGCAGCGCCCGATCGCCTTCGCCGCGGCGGTGGCGTTCCTCGGTTTCGCGATCTGGACCTGGCGCGGCAAGGACGAGCCCGACGACGACCCGGATGTCCCGGTGGCCGAACACCGTTTCGTGGTGCTGGCGGTGGTCTCCTCGTTCGTGCTGGCCGAACTCGGCGACAAGACCATGCTGGCCACCGTGGCGCTGGCCAGTGACCACGACTGGGCCGGGGTGTGGATCGGGGCGACGGTCGGCATGGTGCTGGCCGACGGCGTGGCGATCGCGGCGGGTCGCCTGCTGCACCGGCGGCTACCCGAGCGGTTCCTCCAGGTGCTGGCCAGTGTGCTGTTCCTGCTGTTCGGGCTGTGGATCCTGTTCGACTCGGCGCTGGGCTGGCGCGCTGTCGCGATCGCGGTGACCGCCGCGGTGACGGCCGGCGCCGCGGTGGCCGGTGTGGTCTACCTACGTCGCGCGCGCCGGCCGGACTCCGCGCCGGCGGCCCCACCGGACCGCGCCTGACGCCCCCGGCCGGCGTACGGCCCGCGAACAACCGGCAGCAAATCACCGTGTGGACTGCGGACGGCGCTCCGAAGGTTGCCCGGCAAAATCCACGAGACCTGCGGATACAGCATATCCGCGCGCCGGCGCTGGAGCTTGGCTTCGGCCCGGCCGTCTTTGCCATGGTCCGCGCCCCGACCAGGGTGTACGCTCGTGATCAACGTGCCGGAATGTTTGCCAGAGTGTCAAAATTGACCGGACTCGTTAATTTTCGGGTAGTTTGCACTTGGTTGTCGGCAGAAGTATCGCTACGATGATCAGCAAATAAGTCTTCGACACCAAAAGCTCGTCCAGCATGTGGAGGTCAACACGATGAGCACGACGTTTTCCGCGCGACTGAATCGCCTGTTCGACACGGTTTACCCGCCCGGACGTGGCCCGCATACCTCGGCGGAGGTGATCGCGGCGCTCAAAGCGGAGGGCATCACGATGTCGGCCCCGTACCTGTCGCAGCTGCGGTCGGGCAACCGGACCAACCCGTCGACCCAGACGATGACCGCGCTTGCCAACTTCTTCCGGATCAAGCCGGCGTACTTCACCGACGACGAGTACTACGAGAAGCTCGACAAGGAGCTCACCTGGCTCGCCAACACCCGCGATGAGGGTGTCCGCCGGATTGCCGCACGCACCGTCGGCCTGTCCCCGGAGGCCCAGCAGGACCTGGTCTCCAAGGTCGACGAGCTGCGTCGCCGGGAACACCTGGACGCTTAGCCCCCGCCGCGGCCCATCGGGTCGCCCGCAACGTCACGAGCCCGTTACGGCCATCCGCCGTTACGGGCTCTTGGCGTCTCCGGCTCGCTCCAGCGCGCGGTACTGCTGCGCGATCTCGAGAATCCACTCCCGATCGGAGTAGGTTTCCGGCTGCCGCAGCCACTCCACACCCGGGAACGTCGCATCCGCCGGCCTGCGTTCGGCGTTGTCGGCCGATCGCGGGATGCCGCGGCCGGCGTATATCCACGTCGCGATCGCGGTCGCCTGCTCGGTGGGCGTCACGTCCGGCGGTTCCAGGTCGGCCAGCAGTTCGTTGCCCGGGCCGAAGCCGCGGCCGGTCAGCGCCTGCTGGGCGTCGGTCGCCTCGAGGTAGAGCGCATCCGAGATCAGCGAGAGCCGCTCGGCAACCCGGAAGATCAGCGGGCCGCGCGGGCGCTCGCCGATACCGACATCGGGTTGGCGGCGTTCCAGTTCCTTGAGGATCGGGCCGATCATCCGCATCTCCCGGCGGCCGCCGAACCAATCCTCGATGGCGGGCAACATCGAGCCCAGCGCGACGATCAGCATGGCGACGCCCAGCAACGTCGCCGCCGTGCCGATCCCCACCAGATGGGTGGTGGCCACCGCGCGGATCAGGAAGTAGGCGGTCGCCGCGAGGATGAGCGCGATCCCGAGGGTGAACAGGAAAAGGGCCCGTCCGCGCCGGGTGCGGTTGGAGTGCCGCATCCCGGCCCAGGACACCAGAGTCAGGGCGAACAGCACGTAGAGCAGGGGCAGCAGCCAGGGCAGCGAGTTGTTACCCGACGCGGAGTTGTGGCTCAGGTAGTCGCGCGGCGACATCTCCGGCTGCTGGCCGCCGCGGAAGAACAGCACCAGGGTGATGGCCGCGATGGCCGCCGCCACCACGTACTGGAACATCGCCACGCGCCGGGTGGTCGCCGGGCTGTGCGGCGACGCGACGCTGGTGATCATCACGCAACTGCCAGCCGCGCAGCCCACCAGCGCCGCCTGGCTCAGGCCGACCGAGATGTTGGGCCAGTGCAGCGCCCGGTCGATCAGTACCGTGAGCGGCGGCCAATTGAAGGCCGCCACCAGCGCCAGGTTCCCCAGCGCGACGATCATCGCCGAACTGACCACCGACTGCTTGTTGACCAGCGCCCACCCGATGCGCAGCCCGGTCGCCATGACCAGCAGGCCGGCGATCACCCAAACGATCAACCAAACGCCTCTCCGAGCCGCACCTGCACGATCGAGGAGCGGTCGGACGGCAGCCTGCCGAGCCGGTAGATCAGCAGCGCGGCGAAGTCCTCGGCCTCCTGCTCGGCGTCCTCGCCGCTGGGGCCCATGCAGCCGGTCCGCTGGTTGAGCATGTAGCTGATCAGGTCGTCACTGGCGAACTCGGCGACCTCCCGGGCCATGTCGGTGACCAGCATTCCGTCGTGCCCCAGCACCAGGTGGCCGAGTTCGTGGGCCAGGGTGCGGTCCCAGGTCGGCAGGCCGCGCTGGATCAGGAACACGTCGTGGTCGCTGTACTGCCGCCACTGCCCGCAGACACCGGGCGGCAGGTCGTCGGTGGTGATCTCGATGGGCCGGGACCGCTGCTCGGCGACGGCCTCCACCAGCCGGATCAGCGACACCTCGCCGTCCCGGGGTGCCAGGTCCAGCACGTCGCTCACGGCTTTGGTTACTACTCGGCTGGCGGGCATGTTCGCTTCCTCTTTCCCCCGGCTAGCTAATCGTCGCGGTGGCCGGACGACAGCTCCGTCTTGTCTTCCTCGAGTTTGCGACGCACCGGTGCGCCGACGGTGGTGATTCGGAACATTGTGGCATATCCGCAGGTCGTGGTTGTCCGTCTTGAACCGGACGATAGGGTTAGCTCACCCGGTCGCGAGCCCCACTTGCCGACCGCCCACGACGCACCCGGGAGGCAGCACGGATGGGCCTGTTCACGAAGCGGAAAAGCCGGGCGACGAGGCGTGCGGAAGCCCGCGCGATCAAGGCTCGCGCGAAGCTGGAGGCCCGGCTCGCCGCCAAGAACGAAACCCGCCGCATCAAGGCCACCGAACGCGCCGAGAACAAGGCGATCAAGGCCCAACTCAAGGCCCAGCGGGATGCCGACCGGGCGGCCGTGAAGGTTGCCGAGACCCAGCTGAAGGCGGCCCGCGAGGGCAAACTCCTCTCCCCCACCCGCATCCGCCGGGCGCTGACGGTGTCCCGGCTGCTGGCCCCGGTCATCGTCCCGGTCGCCTACCGGGCCGCGATCGCCGCCCGCGGCGCCATCGACGAGCGTCGGGCCGACCGCCTCGGCGTGCCGCTGAGCCAGCTCGGTCAGTTCTCCGGTCAGGGTGGCCAGCTCTCGGCGCGGATCTCCGGCGCGGAGAGCTCGCTGCGGGTGGTGGCCGACAAGAAGCCCAAGGATGCCGAGACCAAGCAGTTCGTGGCCGCCATGACCGAGCGGCTCACCGCGCTGTCGGCGGCGGTGACCGCCGCGGAGAACATGCCGGGCCCGCGTCGGCGCGCCGCGCACGCGGCCATCACCGAACAACTCGACGGCATCGACGCCGACCTGATGGCCCGGCTCGGCGTCCTGTAGCCCTGATGTCCACCGCCCCGGCGATTCCCGCTGCACTGCTGCGCGGCGCGGCGGCCGGGGCGCTGACCGCCACGCTGGCGGTGGCCGCGCACAGCGCGGCCGGCGGCGCCGTGCCATCCGGGGCGGCCGCGGTGCTGCTGGCTCTGCTCTCGGCGGTGCTCGGCGCCGTCGCGGGCAGCGCCGAGCGGCTGGCCGAACCCCGGATGCTGGTCGCACTGCTGGCCGCCGGGCAGGTGCTCG
>CAZHUU010000103.1:0-17551 GCA_964535335.1 uncultured Mycobacterium sp. | reverse complement strand
ATGTCGACGACCGCCCCCGAGGCCGACCTCACCGGCTGGACCGCCACGCCGTTCAGCGCCGCCGGATACACCCACGACGTCTACTACAAGGGTTCCGGGCCCGGGGTGGTGCTCATCCCGGAGATGCCCGGAGTTCATCCCGGTGTGCTTGCGTTGGGAAATCATCTGGTGGACAACGGTTTCACCGTCGCCATCCCGTCGCTGTTCGGCACTCCCGGCGCCCCCGCGGTGAGCCTGGGCGCGGTCTCGACGATGGCACGCGGGTGTGTGGCCAAGGAGTTCGCCGCGTTCGCGACCAACAAGGAGCGACCGGTGTCCAACTACCTGCGGGCGCTGGCCCGTGACCTCAAGGAGAAGACCGGCAGCAAGGGTGTCGGGGTGATAGGCCAGTGCTTCACCGGCGGGTTCGCCCTGGCCGCCGCGGTCGACGACAGCGTCCTGGCGCCGGTGCTCAGCCAGCCGTCGGTGCCGATCGGTTTGACCGCCAAGTGCAAGCGCGATCCGGGCCTCTCGGAGGCCGAACTGAAGGTCATCGACAAGCGGGTGGCCGAGGACGGTCTGTGCGCGCTGGCCCTGCGGTTCAGTGGCGATGCGCTGGCGCCGGGCGAACGGTTCAAGACGCTCAAGGACCGCCTGGGCGACGCCTTCGAGGTCATCGAGATCGACTCCTCGCCGGGCAACGCCGGCGGTTTCGGCCGGATGGCGCACTCGGTGTTGACCCGAGAGGTGCGGGAGGTCGACGGCCAGGCCGCCTACAAGGCCCGCAAACGCGTCGTCGAGTTCCTCAAGGAACGGCTGACCTAGGTTCCTTCGCCCAACGAGGTGTCCGGCGCATCGATCGGTCCGGCGCGTTGTAAGTTACCCACGCGATGGGAGGCCCAGCGCGAACGGGGGTAGCGAGCTGATGGCAGTCCAGTTGAGGGCCGAGGCGACCCGGCAGGCGATCATCGAAGCCGCCGTCGACCAGTTCAACGGCATCGGCTACGGCAACACCACCCTCGCCGACATCATCAGCCGCGCCGGGATCACCAAGGGCGCCTTCTACTACCACTTCGACACCAAGGAATCGGTGGCGGCCGCGGTGATCGAGGAGGCCGAAGCCCGCAAGGGCGCGGCCCTTCTCGAGGTCATCTCATCGGTGTCCCCGGCGCTGGAGAAGCTCATCCGGCTGTGTTTCACCGTCGCCGATGCGATCAGGCAGGACAAGCTGATCCGGGCGGGACATCTACTCCGGCAGTCGCTGAATCAGGTCAGCGCCACCGGCCCGGTGAGCTACGTCGAGCAGCCCCTGATGCTCGCCCGGCTCGCCGAGATGGCCATCGCCGAGGGGGATCTGCGCAGCGATCTCGACGCCAACGACTTCGCCCAGGCCGGCTTTGCCGCGATCCTGGGCTCGCACCTGCTCTCGGGCGCGATCGGCGACGACGTCTGTGGCCGGATAGCCCAGGTCTGGCGGGTCATGATGCCGGGGATCGTCGCGCCGGAGGCCCTCGGGTACTGGCGGCAGTTCGTCGCCCGCTTGGAGCAAGGCTACGCCGAGCGGCCGGTCTAGATCCGCACCACCATGTTGCGGCGGGCCTGTTTGGCCTGATACATCGCTTCGTCCGCGCGAGCCGTCACGATGCCGGCGGACTCACCGGGACAGGCGACGGTGGCCCCGATGCTGAGCGTCGCCCGAATGGTCTCCCCGGCGTGGGGAATGGGTTCTGCTGCGCGACAACGGATTTCCTCACCGATTCGGGCGGCCTCGTCGAGGCTGTGCACGCCGGGCAGCAGGACCACGATCTCGTCACCGCCCATCCGGCCCACCGTGTCGCCCTTGCGGACGCTCTGCCTGATCCGCGCCGCCAGCGTCGAGAGCACGGCATCGCCTGCCGCGTGCCCCAGGGTGTCGTTGATGGTCTTGAAGTGGTCGACGTCGCAGAACAGGATGCCCAGGGATGACCCCGGGGTCCGTGGTTGCTCCAGGGCGGCGTCGAGCCGGCTGATCACCTCGGCGCGGTTCGGCAGTCCGGTGAGGGCGTCGTATCTGGCCAACCTGTCGAGCTTCTGCTCGGCCTCCACCTGTTCGTCGATGATGCGCAACGCCGCGATCAGCCCGTCCGTGTTACCCGCCGCGTCGATGTAGGGCTTCGCGTGCCCGTCGACCCAGTGGTAGCCACCGTCGGCGGTGTGCACCCGGAACCGTGCCTGGACCGGCTTGTCTGGAGCGACCCCGGCCAGCGTCGCCAGCACCCGTTCCAGGTCGTCCGGGTCGATGTTGTGGCCGATGTCCCTGCCGATCCAGTGCTCCGGGGGTGCGCCGAACGCGGTCTCGACCGACGGAGACACCCACTCCACCCGGCCGCCGTTCAGGTGCAGGATGACGTCGATGGCGTTGTCGGCGATGATCCGGTACCGCATCTCCGCTTCGGCCCGTTGCCTGCTGAGCGTCTCCCGCTCGATCAACAGTCCCTGCTCACGCTGGCTCAGATAGAACACGGCCACACCGACCACGGCGGTGGCGATCGTCGTCGCCAGAATCCACGCCGCCTCGTCACCCAGACCCACCGCCAGCAGCGGCAGGCGCGACAGGCCAACCAGGAAGGGCAGGCCGCCGAGGATCCCGACCAACCGCAGCAGCGCCCACCGGTCGGGCCTTTTCACCAGCCATGCAACGGGATTCCGGTCCGCCCGTGCCATCACCGTCGCGGCGACGAGCAGCAGCACCCCGACAGCCGTCGAGAGGCCCTGGCCGGTGGACTCCGGCATGTTGACTGCCGCGACGGCCTTGAAGGTGTGACCGACGACGGTGGTGATCGGTGTGGCGATTGCCGCCAAGAGCGAGAGTCCCCAGAGCGAGCCGGTGTGGCGCCGGTCGATCCGCATCAACAGCACACCGGCGGACAGGTACAGAATCGAGGCCGCGGTTCGCGGTGTCGGCCCGAAGGACTTGCTGGCGAAATGCTCGGCAAGCACGAAGATGCCGAAGACGGCCACCGCGACGGCCAGCGCGCGACCGATCCAGACCCGAAGCCGATTCGGGTGCCCGGACTGCACCAGGATCGCCAAACCGAGCGCCGCCAGGCATGACGACGACCACGGTGCGGTCTCGATGTTGAGCAGGTCGATGATGGCGACGACCAGGACGACGACGGCGGCAACACGGCCCCATCGGGCCAGCCGGGCTTCTTCCATCGATCGCTCTTCCTGCAGACGAGAGACCTACCACCGTGCGCGTGTGCGACGGTAGCAACGACTCGCGCGTTAGCGCCATGCGAAACCGTCTGGTCGTCGGACTTTTGTCGGTGCCTGGTGGCAGTATCGATCGTATGTTCGGAGGTCCGTTTCACGATTATTTCGAGCCGCCCGATACCCCGCGGTCGCGGGACGGTTACGAGCGATCTGCGAGCCTGTTCGAGTTGCGCCGCCGCCAGCGCGGCGAGCAGCAGGACTGGGCGGTGGATACCCGGGCGGCCGTGGGTGCCGAGGTGGCCGCGGGAAGCACAGGCGGCGCTCGACATCGCAAACCGGCATCGTGGACTCTGCGTATCCGCCTAGTAGGTTGTTTCCCGACGAACCAAGTGATCTAGCTTGAGGCAAGCATTTGACTGTGAACGTATTTGGACGACCGGACGATTGACGGCGCGTCGGGACCAGGGAAAGCTAAAGAGGTTGTTTCGGACGAGCCGCGATGGCCAACGACGTCTCGTAGCCAACAATGCGCCCGCTCCGATACGGGCTCATCCGAAGGGGCCGCAGATGAGCGTTTATGAACCGCAGTTGTTGAGCGCCAACCACGGCCGGGCGCATATCGACCCCTTCAATCCCTAGGTCCGGTCATGCGCTACCGGGACTCTTTACCGCAACTACACGGACATGTCCTCTTGTCCGACGGCGGCATGGAGACAACCTTGCTGTTCGTCGAGGGGTTCGAATTGCCCTGTTTCGCATCGTTCCCATTGCTTGAGCGGGCTGATGGGGTTGCGGCGATGACGCGCTACTTCGAGCCGTACCTGGTCGCCGCCCGGCACTGGGGCTGTGGGTTCGTCCTAGAGGCGAACACTTGGCGGGCGAACCCGGCGTGGGGCGAGAAGCTCGGATACTCACTCGACGACCTGGCCGAGGCAAACCGGCGTTCGGTTAGGTTTGTCGAGAAGATCCGCGACCGGGAGGAGCAGCCGGGCCGACCCTTCGTGATCAGCGCTCCGATCGGCCCCGCCGACGACGCGTACCACCCCGAGAACCACATGACCGCCGCGGAGGCCGAGGAGTTCCATTCGTGGCAGATAGGTGTCCTGAGGGCCACCGCCGCCGATCTCATAGCCGGCTTCACCCTTTCCTATGTCGACGAGGCGATCGGAATCGTCAGAGCTGCGGTTCGTGCCGGGATGCCGGTCGTCATCTCCTTCACCGTCGAGACCGACGGTCGGCTGCCGAGCGGCCAAACCCTCGCCGACGCGATCGACGCGGTCGATGCGGCCACCGATGGCGCGGCGGCGTACTTCATGGTCAACTGCGCTCACCCGAACCACTTCCTTACGGTGTTCGACCACCCGGGCCCGTGGCATCGAATCGGCGGGATTCGGGCTAATGCGTCCACAAAGAGCCACGCGGAACTCGACGAGTCGGAGGTTCTCGACGACGGCGATCCGAGGGATCTCGCAAATGGGTATCTGGCTATCAGACAACGATTGCCGCACCTGTCCGTGATCGGTGGCTGTTGCGGAACCGACCACCGACACATCCGCAGCGTTGCCGATGCCTGGTTCAGCGACCCGGTGAGCGCATGAAGTCCGGCGAAGAGGCTTTAGTTCTCCCACCTCGGTTCGGCGAGCGGCGAGGGTCGCCATGGCGGTACCTTGACGACCCACCACCCTTCCAGGGACGGAAGCGGCGTGTGATTGAGGTCACTTTCGGGATAGCATCCGGCTAGTGAATCCCACCGCCCCCGCAGAGTCAGGGACTTCGGCGCCACCGTCGCACGGTGCACGCCGCGGCAAGCCGGCGTCTGGGAGGGTCGCCGCGATCGTCGTCGCCGCAGTCGTCATGGCGCTCATCTACCTGGCGACGCTGTTCGGTTATTGGTGGCTTTCCGGTTCGGCCAAGGAGCTCGGCCCTCCCGACCTGGGGAACGGGTCGGACACCGTGGTTCTGATCACGCTGCAGTCTCTGCGTACCGTCGACTACAAGGTCGACGCCAAAGTGCTTGTGGTTCCTGCCGATTCGTTGGTCGACGAGAAGCTTGACGTCCTCAAGCAGGACATTGCCGTGCGGCTGCATCCGTGGAACACGCTGGGCGACCTGAAGTTTCCGGCAGGTGCGGCACCGGCGGAGACGACGACGACCATCGACGTCAACGGGGACGTGAACACCTGGCCTTTCGACACCTATCGGACCGACGGCATCAGTGCCGACCTCCTGATCGGGGAGGGGGACGAACGCCAGATCGTCCCGGCCCGGGTCGAGGTGGATGGATCCCTGCAGGGCTGGAACCTGTCCAGCGCGGCGGTGGCACCGTCGCCGCAGGCGGCGAGCGGCGACAAGGCCGTACAGATCACCATGAGCCGGGCTCTGGGCCCGCTGGCCTTCGACCTCGGCATCGTTCTCGTGCTACTCACCCTGCCGACGCTCGCCATCTTCACCGCCCTGCTGGTGATCACCAGGCGCAAGCAGTTCCAGATGCCGTTCGCGACCTGGTACGCCGCGATGCTGTTCGCGATCGTCCCGCTGCGCAACATCCTGCCCGGGGCGCCACCGCCGGGAGCCTGGATCGACGTGGCGCTGGTCTTGTGGGTCATCATCGCGTTGGTGACCGCGATGGTGATGGTCACGATCTCCTGGTACCGCCAGGTCGATTAGTCCGTGGGTTGTGCGCCGTCCGCGGCGGGCTCGACCGCGTCGGTCTGGTCCTTGATCCGGCGCCGAAACAACCGTCGACGTTTCTCCGGCGGCTCGTGCACCGTCATCTCCACGTCCTTGTAGACGGCGAGGTACACCGAGATGGTCGTGACGATGATGATCATCAACACCGGGCCGAGGACGATGCCCCAGAACCCGAACATCGCGATACCGGAGAACACCGCCAGCAGCATCAGCGCCGGGTCCAGGCGTGCCTCGCGCGGCACCAGGATGGGGCGCAGGAAGTTGTCGATGTTGGTCACGCCGATGACGTGGAAGAGGACCACGAACAGCCCGCCCGCGACGTGGCCGAAGAACATCATCCCGATGCCGAAGGGAATGGTCACGATGCCGCTGCCCAATGGGATCACCGACAGCGCCGTGAGGAAGATGCAGAAGATGAAGAAGCCGTTGTGGAACCCGGCGATGTAGATCGACGTCGCCCCCGCGACGCCCTGAACCAGCGCGATGATGAACTGGCCCTTGACCGTTCCCCGGACCATGGCGCCCATCTTGGCCAGATACAGGTCGGTGACCTCCTCCCCGAGGGGATTCATCCGGCGGATCAACGTGAGCAGCTGCTGCTGGTTGGTCAGCAGTGAGATCAGCACATAGAGGAAGATGATGGCCGAGGTGACCACGCCGATCACACCGCCGGCCGCCCCTCGCCCCGAGCGCAGGAGCCACTGACCGACGTTTTGCGAAACGCTGACCATGGTGTGCCGCAAGGATTCGGCGCTGACGCTGAAGTGCCCGAACGGCACCTTGGCCAGGGTCTGGTTGATGAAGTTGATGACCTGATCGCCGAGGGTGGACATGTCGGCCGTCTCCACCCACTCGGCGACGTGCACCACCATATGCGAAATCTGCAGTACTGCAAGGGTTATCAGCAACCCCAACGGGACTATCACGGTGGCCAACGCGGCCAGCACGGTGATGGCCGCGGACAATCCGGTGTTGAAGCGGGCCCGGCAGCGGTTGTAGACCGGGGTGAACAGGTAGGCCACGATGGCCGCGATTACCACCAGGATGAAGTAGTGCCGCAGGAAGTAGGCGCCGAAGAGCAGCGCGACGACGGTGACAACCGCCAGCGCGCGCTTCTGGGTCTGCGTGAATTCCGTGTTCACCGGCGTGCCACTAACCGCTGCCCGCGGCCTGCATGGCCCGTTGGCTCTCGACGAACCGAACCGACGCCCGCTGCATCAGGCCGGGCGCCAGCCGGGCGAACAACCACTGCGCACGGGCCAACCTCGGCTTGATCAGCAACGCCTTGTTGCGCTCGATCGCCACCAGGGTGTCGCGGGCCAGCCGGTCGGGGTCATAGGGCGTCTTGATGCCCTGCCCCTTGAGGTAGTAGTCCCGGCCGACGAAGCCGCCGACCGCACCCTTATCCAGGATGGGCGTCTCGACCGCGGCCGGGCACAGCGCGGTCACCCCGACACCGCGGGCGGCGGCTTCCGAGCGCAGCGCCAGCGACAGCCCGACGACCGCGTGTTTGGTCATCACGTAGCTGGTGATCTGGCCGGCGGCGGTCAGCCCACCCATGGATGCGGTGTTGATGATGTGGCCGTGGCCCTGGCGCACCATCACCGGGTAGGCGGCGGCCACGCCGTGCACCACGCCGCGGATGTTGACGTCGATGATCGCGTTCCACTGATCGAGCGTCAGCAGTTCGGTGTCACCGCCCCAGGCGATGCCGGCGTTGTTGAAGATCAGGTCCAGGCGACCGTCGCGCTCGACCACACCGTCGACCGCCGCCTGCACGGCGGCCGCGTCGGTGACATCCAGGCGCGCGGCGCGCGCGCTCCCCGGACCCCGCGCCGCGGCGGCCACCGCGGACGCGGCCGCACCGTCGATATCGGTGCACAGCACATCCGCGCCGGCGGCGACGAGGGCGCGGCACAAGGCGGCGCCGATACCCGAACCGCCGCCGGTGACGATGGCGTTCTTCCCGGCGAAAGTCCCCCCCAAAATCACTGCCCCATCAGCTTTGTCAGGTGCGCATGGATGTTGGGATAGCGCTTGAGATGGGCGCCGCCGTTGAGGTCGAGCACCTCGCCGGTCAGCCAGGTCGACTTCTCCGAGCACAGAAACGCCACTGCGTCGGCGATATCCTCCGGGGTCCCGGCCCGGCCCAGCACGGTGTTCTCGACGTATTCGTCCACGACGCCGGGCACCGCGGCAGCGCCCTCGGTCAGCGGGGTGTGCACGAAGCCGGGGGCGACGGCGTTGACGCGGATTCCGCGCGGGCCCATCTCCAGCGCCGCCACCTCGGTGAGCATCGACAGCCCGGCCTTGGCCGCGCAGTAGGAACTCATGCCGATCGCCGGCTGCCGGGCGTTCAGCGATGTCAGCGACACCACGGCACCGCCCTCGCCGAGATGGCGCCCGGCATGCTTCAGCACCAGGAAGGCGCCGGTAAGGCAGACGTCGATCACCGAGCGGAAGTCCTCGGCGGCCAGATCGGTGATGAGCCCGAATCCACTGAAGCCGGCACAGTTGACCACCACGTGCACCGCGCCCTCGCGCGCCACCACGTCGTCGAACAACCGCGCCACGCTGTCCTCGTCGGTGACCTCCACCTCGGCCCAGGTGTGCGGCTCACCGAGTTGCGCCGCCCGCTCGCGGGCCCCGTCGACGTTGCGGTCGGCGATGACGACCCGGCAGTCCTCGGCGGCCAGTTTGCCCGCCGTGGCCCAGCCGATTCCGGATGCCCCGCCGATGATCACAGCGACCCGTTGGCCGGTCATGCCTTGTCCGCCTCGTAGCGGCCCCACTTGCGTTTCACGGCTCCCCACGGGTCGGCGTACTGGCCCGATTGGCGGTAGTAGGGCGACTGGCGCTTGAGGTACTCGTGCGCCAGTGGGGCGGCCAGCCGGAACAGGTAGCGCTTCCAGCCGACCTTGTCGGCGGTCTCCTTGAGGATGTCCGGCCACGAGTGGTGCTGGTAGCCGAGCAGCTCCTGGGATTTGGTCGAGTCCATCCAGTCGGTGGCGAACCAGGCGTCGTCATCGTCCGGATTTCCCTTGCGGCCCTGGGCCATTGCGCCCACCAGGCCCATCGCCGCGGTGATCGCCGGGCCGACCTCGCCCTGGGTCAGCCGGTGGGTGTCGTCGCCGCCGATCAGCAGCGTCTGGCCGATGACATCGGCGGTCGTGGCGGCAGCGAACGCGTGCGCGACGTCGCGCACGTCCACGGTCTGCAGGCGTCCGTCGCTGGGCAGCAGTCCCTCGAAGTACAGCATGTCCGGGCCCATGCCCAGGCTGAACTCGGTGGTCATCACCCCGCCCAACCGCAGGATCACCCAGTCCAGCGCGGAGCCGCGGACCAGGTGCTCGGCCTCCACCTTGTGGCCGCCGTAGATGTCGAACGCCCGCACCGGGGTGTCCGGGGTCAGCAGTTCGGTGGCGTGGTGCGGATTGCGGGGCCCATAGGCCGCGATGGAGGACGCCTGCACGAACCGCGGTGGCGTCGGCTCGGCGGCCGCCGCGTTGACCAGCGTCGAGGTGGCCTCCACGTTGACCTTTCGGGCCAACCTCGGGTTGACGTAGCACAGCGGCGGGATCACCGCGGCGAGGTGGATGATCGACGCCGGCGCGACGCTGCTGACCAGGGTGCCCACCGCTCTGGGGTCGGTGAGGTCGGTCCAGCGGACCGTGACGCCCGGCGGCAGCGCGGCGGCGGCCTTGCGGTTCGCGGGGGTGTCCAGATCCGTGGCCACAACGTGCCGGCCGCGGGCCGTCAGGTGTTTCACCGTCGCGGTTCCCACCAACCCGAAGGCACCGGTCACCAGCACAGCGTCGGACATCGATCTCCCTCCCGAATCCACGAGAACGTGTTCTAGTCAAGCATGGCAGGTTGCGCAGACCGACCGGGAGTTCGGCACATCATGGAATGCTGACCACGTGTCGCCAAAGGACCGTCCCAACATCCTGGTGCTCATGACCGACGAGGAGCGAGAGCGCCTCTGGTTTCCCGACGGTGTTCGTTTCCCCACCCGGGACCGGCTGGCTGCCCAGGGCATGCGATTCACCAACCATCAGGTCCACACCTGCCCCTGCACCCCGAGTCGGGCGACCATCTTCACCGGCCAGCACGCCGCCATCAGCGGGATGTTCGACAACGTCAACTTCTCGTGGCAACGGCCGCTCGACCCCACCGTTGCGACCGTGGGGCACTTGCTGACCGTCGCCGGCTATCGCTGCGCTTACGTCGGCAAATGGCATCTCGGGGGCGAGTCGCGGCGCAATGGCATCCGGGCCTACGGCTTCGACGATTGGAACGCGCCCGACGCTCACGGTGCGCCCTATCTCGGTCACTTCATCGACGGCCGGATCGCTGATCGAGCTGCCCGGTGGATTGATCGGCACGCCCACGACGACCGACCGTGGCTGCTGGTGTGTTCCTTCGTCAATCCCCACGACATCATGCTCTACCCACGGTTCCGCAAGCTCAGAGTGCGAGAGCACGGAGTCGAGTTGCCCCCGAACTTCTCCGACGACCTGACCACCAAGCCGGTCACCCAGCGGTACTGGAAGGCCACCTGCGATGTCACCGCCGGAGTCGTTCGCAACGAAAAGGCGTGGCGCAGGCTGATCAACGCCTATGTGGACCTTCACGCCGAGGTCGACCGCCATCTCGGCACGGTGCTGGACAGCCTGGTGGCGTCCGGGTGTCAGCAGAACACCCTCGTGGTCTCGACGTCTGATCACGGCGACATGGCGGGTGCCCACGGCCTTCGTCAGAAAGCTGCCAACCTCTATCGGGAGAACATCCAGGTCCCGTTGACGAGGGTCTGGCCCGAACGTATTGAAGCCGATACATCCACCGAAAGGCTTTCTGGCGCGATCGATCTGGTGCCCACTCTTCTCTCGGCCGCGGGTGCCGATCCCAGCCCGCTTCCCGGCCATGACCTCAGCCCGCTCTGGTCGAATCCGAACCAAGCAGTTAGAGACTCGGTGTTGTTCTCGAGTGACGCGTTCTCGAGCATGGGGCCCGCCGGTCCACACCGTGGCTTCCTCCGCGGCATCGTGACCGAAAGACACAAGTACGGGCGGTATTTCCGGCCCGGTGAGCAAGGGCTCGGCCGGCGTGCGGCCGACCTTGAACTCTACGACCGGCTGCGAGACCCGGCGGAGATGTCCAACCTGGCTCACCCTGGTGTCGGCGGGGTCGGCGTCGAATCCTTGATCGACGAACTCGACGGGCAGTTGGACGATCTCATCGCTGCCGAGATCGGGGTCGACGACGTTCAGCCCGCCGGACCCGGCACCCCACCCGCGCTGATGACCAGGATGTGGAGTCGGCGGTTCGGTGCGGTTGCCGGGTAAGTCAGGTGTTGGTCGCCCACGGCTGAGTCAGGCGCGGACCGGCTGCTTGTCGGCGTTCTTCATCTCGTCGTACAGGTCGGTGTAGTACGGCAGGCAGTCCTGCAGGGCCTGCTCGGTGGTGAAGAGCGGCTCGTAGCCCAGGTCACGGCGCGCCTTGTCGATGGAGAAGTAGTTGTCGATGTAGACGCGCTCCACCGCCAGCGGTTCGAGCGGGGGCTGGGGCAGCCCGAACCGGAAGTGCAGCCGCTGCCAGGCCGTCATCGCCACGTGCACGAGTCGGCCCGGCACCCGCACCTTCGGGAACCGCTGACCGCACGCCTCGACCACCGGCCGGGCGAACTCGAACATGTTGACCGGCTCGCCGTCGTTGATGAAGTAGGCCTGTCCGGGCGCGGTGCCGCCGGGAACCAGGTGTTCGGCCGCCAGGATGAAACCGTGAATCAGGTTGTGCACGTAGGAGTTGTCGAGTTTGACGTCCTTGCTGCCGACCAGCACCTTCACCCGGCCGGCGATCACCTGCTCGAACATCTTGCGGAACATGGTCTGGTCGCCGCGGCCCCAGATCCCGCTGGGCCGGATCGAACAGGTCAGCATCTCCCCGACACCGTTCTGGCCCAGCACGAACTTCTCCGCGATCACCTTGGTCTCGGTGTAGAGATCGTTGAAGCGCGCGGTGTAGGGCATGGTCTCGTCGCCGCCCGCGATGCGCTGGCCGCCCAGCACGACGCTGTTGGAGGCGGTGTAGACGAATCGCTTGACCCCGGCCGCCTGCGCGGCGTGCACCAGGTTCTCGGTGCCGGTCACGTTGACCGCGAAACTGCGGCGGCGGTACTCCTCGGTCACCGCGGCCCCGCCCATCAGGTCGATGATCGCCGCGGTGTGAAAGACCGTGTCGATGCCGGCGACGGCCGTCGCGACGGTCTCCGGGTCGCAGATGTCGCCCTGGAGGACTTCGAGTTGCTCGTGGGGCGACAGTGGCGACGGCGCACGGTCGAAGGCGCGGACCCGATAGCCGCGGTCGAGCAGTTCTTTCACCAGGTTGGCCCCGACGAATCCGGCGCCTCCGGTCACCAGAACACGGCCCAGATCGGTCGTCAGCAAAGCGTCATGCATACGACGAGCATACAGAAACGGGTACCGGGCCCCGAGCGGGGCGAATAGTTTCTACAGCAAGATCAGGTCCCGGAGTCCCGCGCGGCCAGGGCATCCTCGATTCTCTTGCGCGCTCCAGCTAAGTGCTCCTCGCAGCGGGCGGCCAGTTCCTCGCCGCGCTCCCACAGCTTCAGCGACGCGTCGAGGCTCAGTCCGCCCTGCTCGAGGACGCGCACCACCTCGGTCAGTTCGTCCCGGCACTGCTCATAGCCGAGTTCGCTGGCGGGGGTGGATTCACCCGGTTGTGTCATGCCGCTCCATCCGTCGGGCCGGAACTTGTCGCACCCACCGCGCCGTCGGAGAGCCGGATCCGCAGCCGGGTCCCGGCCGGTGCGTCGTCGATCGACCGCAGCACCCCGGCGCCGCCGTCGATGGTCTGCACCACGGCGTAGCCGCGGGCCAGGGTGGCGGCCGGGCCGAGGGTGGCCAGTCGGGCCGCGAGGTGACCGATCCGGTCGGACTCGGCGGCCACCAGGCGATTGATGTCGCGCCGCACGGCCGCGCGGGCGCGGTGCACCTCCTCGGCCCGTTCGGTCACCGCCCGCAGCGGATCGGCCAGTACCGGGCGGCTGCGCAGGTGCGCCACGGTGCGCTGTTCGCGGACGACCCAGTTGCGCAGCGCCTGCGCGCTGCGGTGGCGCAGTTCACCGACCAGCGCCAGTTCGGCGGCGGCGTCGGGGACGACCTTCTTGGCCGCGTCGGTCGGGGTGGCAGCGCGCACGTCGGCCACCAGGTCGCACACCGGGTTGTCGGGCTCGTGGCCGATCGCACTGACCACCGGTGTGGTGCAGGCGGCGATTGCGCGGCACAGGGTCTCGTCGGAAAACGGCAGCAGATCCTCGACGCTGCCGCCGCCGCGGGCCAGCACGATGACGTCCACCTCGGGGTCGGCGTCGAGTTCGGTCAACGCGGCGACGATCTGGGCCACCGCATTGGCGCCCTGCACGGCGGTGTTGCGAATCGAGATCCGCTCCGCCGGCCAGCGCTGGCCGGCCACCGTCGTCACATCGTGCTCGGCCGCGCTGGCCCGGCCGGTGATCAGCCCGATGGTCGAGGGCAGGAACGGCAAGGGTCGCTTCAATCGCGGGTCGAACAGGCCCTCGGCCTCCAGCAGGCGGCGCAGCCGATCGATCCGAGCCAGCAGCTCGCCGAGTCCGACCGCGCGAATAGCGTTGACCCGCAACGAGAACGAGCCCCGAACGGTGTAAAAGCTGGGCTTGCCGCGGACGATGACCTGGGTGCCCTCGGTGAGTTTCACCGGCGCGTCGGCGAGCAGATCGCGCGGGCAGCTGATGTCCAGCGACATGTTGGCCGCCGGATCGCGCAGCACCATGTAGGCCGTCGAACTGCGCAGGTTGATCTGGGTCAGCTGACCCTCGACCCAGACGGTGCCCAGCTTGTCGATCCAGGCGGCAACCCGGGTGGCCACGGCACGGACCGGGAACGGGTTCTCCGCGGAGCTGCCCTGCGCGCTGGTCACTTGGCGGTCGCGCGGGTGATCCTGTTGGCCAGCAGAGTCTGGAACGGTGCGCGCGACTTGGAGGCCTCCTCGTAGGCCAGCAAGGCCTCGAGGTCGGCCACGCTCAGCGACTGCAGCCGCGCCCGCAACTGCGCCAGGGTCAGCGACTCGTAGTCGAGTTCCTCGGCGATCGCCGGGGCGCTGGCCTCAGCCGTCTTGCCGGAGGCCTTCCTGCCGGCGGCCTTCTTGGCGGCAGGTGCCGGGGCGGTGGTCCCGGCGGCGTCGGCCACCGAGTCCAGGGCGCACCGGCCCTCGGTGCGGCGCGCGCCGTTGCCGCCCGGTGCGGCGGCGTCGGCGTAGTCCTCGTCGAACGTCGCCCACTCCGGCTGCTCGTCCTTGGGCGGGAAGATGCTCTCCAGCGCCGAGTCACCCTTGGTGACCAACTCGGCGATGTCCTGCTGCACTTTCATCACGATGTGCGCGACCGTGCTGGCCACCGTCACCGGATACATCAGGATGGTCTGGGGCAGCTTGAGGGTCTCCTCGACGGCGGTCACGGCGGCGCCGACCAGCAGACGGACCCCGTACGGTGCTGTTGCCATGGGCCCAAGCCTACGGCTGGCCCGGCCGCGTTGCGGGAACGTACCCTGAAACCATGCCGCCAACCGTCAACATGGGGATCCCCGGTGCGTCCAGCACGGCCGCCGGCCGTTCCGGCGCCAAGCGGGTCCTGCTGGCCGAGCCGCGCGGCTACTGCGCGGGCGTTGACCGCGCTGTCGAAACCGTGGAACGCGCCCTGGAGAAGCACGGCGCGCCGGTCTACGTGCGCCACGAGATCGTGCACAACAAGCACGTGGTGGAGACCTTGGCCAAGGCGGGCGCGATCTTCGTCGACGAGACCGACGAGGTGCCCGAGGGCGCCATCGTGGTGTTCTCCGCCCACGGCGTCGCCCCGACCGTCCACGAGACCGCCGCCGCGCGCAGCCTGCAGGTCATCGACGCCACCTGCCCACTGGTGACCAAGGTGCACAACGAGGCCAAGCGCTTCGCCCGCGACGACTACGACATCCTGCTGATCGGCCACGAAGGCCACGAAGAGGTCGTCGGCACCGCCGGTGAGGCGCCCGACCACGTCCAGCTGGTGGACGGCCCGGAAGCGGTCGAGCACGTCACGGTGCGCGACGAGAACAAGGTCATCTGGCTCTCCCAGACCACCCTGAGCGTCGACGAGACCATGGAGACCGTGCAGCGGCTGCGGGAGAAGTTCCCCAAGCTGCAGGACCCACCGAGCGACGACATCTGCTACGCCACCCAGAACCGGCAGGGCGCGGTCAAGGCGATGGCGCCGGAGTGCGACCTGGTGATTGTGGTGGGCTCGCGCAACTCGTCGAACTCGGTGCGGCTGGTCGAGGTGGCCCTGAACGCGGGAGCGCGGGCGGCCTTCTTGGTGGATTACGCCGAGGACGTCGATCCGGCGTGGCTGGACGGGGTGACGACGGTCGGTGTGACCTCCGGCGCCTCGGTGCCCGAGGTGCTGGTGCGCGGGGTGCTGGACCGGCTGGCCGAGTCCGGCTATGACACCGTCCAGCCGGTGACCACGGCGAACGAGACCCTGGTATTCGCCCTGCCGCGCGAGATCCGTCCCGCGCGCTCCTAGCCCTGCGAGCTCAGCGGTCGTATTCCGAGTCGCGGTAGCGGACCCGCGAAACGGGGTGATGGGTGCCGCTGTTTCCGTTCAGGTCGTTCGGACGCTGTGGCGGCGATGGCCGCCGCCGGGGCGGGGCGGGCTGCTCGTAGGGCGGGTAGGGCTCGAACGGCTCGTACGGTTCGAATCGGTTACCGCGGGGCGGGCGCGGACGGTACTCGCGGTCGTCGGGCGGCATACGGCGTGGCGGCGGGGGAGTCCGATACCCGGGTTCCTGCGGTGGCCGCGGCCGGCGTCGCGTCGGATCGGGCTGGCGGGAGGACTGCCTGCGGGGCCGCTCCCGCGGTGGCTCGTCCATGTCGTCGAGTGGGGGGCGCGCGTGCCGGGAGCGGGTGGGCGCCGGCCGCTGCGCCGGCCGTTCGGATCGGGCCCGCCGTTCCGCGGTGGCCGGTCGGTCGATGCCGTGTCTGCGCTTGGGCCGCCCGGAGGCCATCTCGGCGGCCACCTCGTCCGCCGCCGCCGGGCCGGCCCCGAAGAACGAGGAGAACTTCGCCGCCATACCGCGGAAGCGGTGCGGCGCCGCGGCCGCGGTGGCACTCGCCGCGTCTGCGGCAGGGGCTGGGGCGGTCACCGGCCCGCGGACGCTGCTCCACATGGCGTAGTACCAGCGGGCCATGCCGATCAGCAGCACGGCGGCCGAGGTGAACAGCATCAGCGGGAACCGCTCGATCAGCGGATAGCCGCAGTTGATCAGGGTGTCCTTGAGGCCGGTGAATTTGGCGCCGTGTAACAAGAAGTACGCGCCCGGCACCGCGACGAACAAGATCAGCGGCGGCTGGATGACCGCGGTGAAGATTCCGGAGTGCCGCACCGCCAGCACGGCCGCGACGCATCCCAGGACGTACAGCACGGCGAAGACACCGCCGAGTTCCTTGCCGCCACTGCCGGCGTCGAAGGCGAAGCCAATCGTCGTGAATGTCACCGCAATCAGGATGGCGGCCCACCACGGCACGCCGGGAAGATTCGGGTGCGCAGAGCGATGATCGGCCGCCACCGACGATCTGGCCCGCTGTGCTGACACACGTAGACCGTACCGGTTCTGGACCCAAGTCGACCGTCGCGACGCCGATGGCGTGCCTGTGACGCGAACGTCAGATCGGGGCCTTCTCCTAGACTGTGGACCCTGTGAGCCTGAGCCTGGGAATCGTCGGCCTGCCCAACGTCGGAAAATCGACGTTGTTCAATGCGCTGACCCGCAACAACGTGCTGGCAGCGAACTATCCGTTCGCCACCATCGAGCCGAACGAGGGCGTGGTTCCACTGCCCGACCCACGGCTGGGCGAGTTGGCCAAGATCTTCGGATCCGAGCGCATCCTCGCGGCACCGGTGACGTTCGTCGACATCGCCGGCATCGTCAAGGGCGCCTCCGAGGGTGCGGGGCTGGGCAACAAGTTTCTGGCCAACATCCGTGAGTGCGACGCCATCTGCCAGGTGGTGCGCGTCTTCGCCGACGACGGCGTCGTGCACGTCGACGGCAAAGTCGACCCGAAGTCCGATATCGAGATCATCGAGACCGAGCTGATCCTGGCGGACCTGCAGACGCTGGAGAAGGCGGTGCCCCGGCTGGAGAAGGAGGCCCGCAACAACAAGGAGCGCAAGCCGGTCCACGAGGCCGCGGTCGCGGCACAGAGGTTGCTCAACGACGGCACCACGCTGTTCGCCGCGGGAGCCAAGGTGGACTCCGCACTGCTGCGGGAGCTCAACCTGCTGACCACCAAACCGTTCCTCTACGTCTTCAACTGCGACGAATCGGTGCTGACCGACGCCGACCGCGTCGGCGAACTGGGCGCGATGGTGGCCCCCGCCGACGCGGTGTTCCTCGACGCCAAGATCGAATCCGAACTCCAAGAGCTCGACGACGAGTCGGCGGCGGAGCTGCTCGAGTCGATCGGCCAGGCCGAACGCGGGCTGGATGCGTTGGCGCGCGCGGGATTTCACACCCTGAATCTGCAGACTTACCTGACCGCAGGCCCAAAGGAGGCCCGCGCGTGGGTGATTCACCGCGGTGATACCGCGCCGAAAGCG